>JBARYP010000001.1:0-2461 GCA_049647945.1 Nonlabens sp.
GATTTAGATTTGGGATCAGTGATGAGTTTACCCAAGGAAGACAAGTTGACTATGTCCTTGGAGAATGGACTGATGAAGAACACTCCAAACTTACAGAGCGCTTAGACAAAAGTGTTGAACTTATAAAGTCTTTCGGTACTGCAGGTATTAATAACACCATGAACAGTTTTAATGGCAAATAAAAAGAGAGGCACATGTGCCTCTCTTTTTATTTATGTACTTCTTCAAAACGTATTTACTCTACAATAATCTTTTTGGTCGTTCTTTGGTCTCCATCACTTACCGTTACCAAATACATGCCGGCCTGAACATTATTCAACCTTACAACCTCATTGAAGTTGGCAGTGTTGTCATAAACGTTCTTAAAAATTTGACGTCCTCTTATATCAAATACATCCACATTAATTGCGTTACCAGATTGAGAGTTTAGTGTAATGGTAAACTCTCCTTTATTAGGATTTGGAAATATTGCGAAATCATTCGATGAGAATTCGGTTACACTTAATGATTGTTCTGAGCAAATAGACAATTCTAAACTATTTAATGTACCCGTATCTCCTGCAAATGTATCTGCTACAAGCAACACCCAATCGCCCTGAGCATCCAAACCATCAAAAGTACTCAACGGCTCACTGGGTGCGTACGATCCAGCTGGTATAACATCACTTGTCGAGCCGTCCGGACAGCTCAGGGCGCTTGCTTCATCATCAAAAACGATTATATTACCAGACCCTAAGTTTTCAAAAGTGCACTGTTGAGCGAGTAAGTCTACAAATATGGGATTTGCATCGGTACTTGTAGGATGAATGAGGCGTAAGATTAAGTCTTGCATGTATGTATGGGTCAAATCAACACTAACGGTCATACCATCAGTTACGATGGAATCAGGAACATTGACCGTAATTTCTGCAATTGGAGTCCCTATACCCCCATCCTCTAATCCATCTGTAACAATAAGAGGCAAATCATCACTATTAGCCATGATTGATTCACAAATTATTTCAGTACAATTATTATTAAGGGTGAATTCTAAAGATTTAGTCATAGAAGATGACGTTCCTATAACACTAAAATCGTAATTTCCTAAAGCACTATCAGATAAATTAGATATAGTTAAAGTGACTACTCCATCGGTATCTAAAGTGGGTGGATTAAATAAAACTGTAGTTCCAGATGGCTGTCCCTCAACAGAAAAAGTAGTCTCCTCATCAAACCCTTGGTCAGAAGAGTAGACAAATTCAAAAGAAACCTGAGTATCTGTATTAGGACATGTTAGCAACTCGTCAATGTTAGCCGTGAGATTGAACGATGGCGCTGCTGGTTCACAAACTCCAGGCTTAACCGCTGGAGCAATTACACTAGAGACATAAGCATCTACGGCATTCATTTGCTGTGGCGTAAACATGTACATACATGCATCATTTGCATAATCCATATAATTCATGGATAAAACGTTCTGTGCCGGACTGCAAGCGGTTAATGAACCTGGAGCAGGGCATCCAGTTGATTGAATTCCGCTATTTGGAGTATCTGTAAAACCATCGTCTGAGGCACAAGATGCACCACCTGGTCCCCAAGGATGCGCTAAACTATAAAAATGACCTAATTCATGCGTTGTTGTACGTCCAAGATTAAATGGCGATTGTGGTATTATACCAGAACCAAAACAACCTGAACCCTCACTAAATGCCCCAAGATTTAAGACCACTGCTCCACCATTAGCAAGACTGCCTCCACCTGGGGAATAACCTAACAAATTACCACCGATATTTTTTACCAAAAAATTCATATAACCGACCCAATTGGAGTCTAATTCTGGAAATCCAGATCCACCAGCAAAAGCATAGCCTATAGTTACTGCTGGCTCACCTTCCAATAGTTCTGGGTCTACTTGTGGATGATTGGTAGTTGCCATACAAAATTGAATATTCGATACTCCAGGCTGTAAACCTGGATAAAATACAGCAGCAGCAGTCCAATTAGAGATATCATCGTTAGTAGCCGAATAATCTGCATTTAAAATGTCTATTTGTGTTTGAGCCAAGGCCACTAAACAATCTCTATCTGCTTCACTTCCAGAAGGAAAGTGAACAGCCACTGGAATAACAATTGTTCCTGAACCTCTCTGGCTAAAATCACCGTTTTCTCGTCGCGCTAGTTCAGCTTTAAATTTCTTTTGATTGGCTTTATATTCTGCCGCTAATACAGGGTCTTTAAGCATCTCTTCCATATAGGCGTTCATGCCGCAGGTTCTATTTTGAGAGCTACCTGAAAAGAAAAAAGCGAGCATAATCATGGTGAAGATCGACTTGAGTATAGTAATTTTTTTCATAAGGAGGTGAGGTAAAGATTAATTAACATTATTAATAAAAAGTCGATAAAGCTAATGAAAACCTTACATTAAAAATGAATTAATTTAACAAAAAATTAATTTTAACGTTTGTAACAGGACTAAAAAAGT
>JBARYP010000002.1:0-2142 GCA_049647945.1 Nonlabens sp.
ATGAGCTACAGATAAGACTTAAAAACCGCAAGACTGAACGCCCAGAGAAAATTGCCATGAGAGTTGCAAAAGCCAGTACAGAAATGGCTACCGCCCCACAGTTTGATGTCATTATTGAAAATGACGACCTAGAGGCAGCTAAAGTAAAGGCCTACCAGACCGTGGCAAAATTCATTGAGAAAGAAGTGTGAAATGAAAGCGGTAGGACTCTATTTTGGCACCTTTAACCCAGTTCACATCGGGCACCTTGCGATTGCTAATTATCTAGTGGAAAACAGCAATCTGGATGAGATCTGGATGGTGGTCACGCCGCACAACCCGCTTAAAAAAAAGAAAACGCTGCTGGATGATTACCAGCGCTTACACCTAGTCCACCTAGCGACCGATGATTACGACAAGATCAAGGCAAGCAACATAGAATTCGGCTTACCGCAACCCAATTACACGGTGAATACCCTGGCCTACCTGACTGAAAAATACCCAGACCATCGTTTTGTCCCTATTATGGGCGAGGATAATTTGAAAAATTTACACAAGTGGAAAAATTATGAGGTACTTCTAGAAAATTACGAGATCATCGTCTATCCACGCATTTCAAAAGGTCAAGTACCAGAGCGCTTTGTCAACCATCCCCACATCACAAAAATTGACGCCCCGATTATGGAAATATCTTCCACTATGATACGTGATGCCATAGGCGAGGGTAAAGACTTGCGTTATTTTATGCACCACGCGGTACAACGATATGTTGAAGAAATGTTTTTCTACAAGTAGAAATTTTGCGAGTAACTGCTTTTCCTAGCTGAAGTTTAAATAAATACCGTAGTTAATTTTAATCTATAAAAAAACCGCCTGCAAACTAAGAACGTTTAACAGGCGGCTTCCAACCAACCAAATCTTGTATCAATTCACGATACTTAAAACTCTTTTTCAGCTTTCATTCTCGTAAGAATTACTTACTTTTTTTGACTATGTAAAGATGCAACTTATCGATCTTTAAAAAGTTCTAATAACAGTTAAACATTTACTAAGTTAGCTATAACTATGATTATCAATATATTAGCTACGGTTTAATATATCGCTTTCGCGAAAGCGGAATATTGAACTATCCTGGAATAATCATGGTCGTTTGTAGGAATGGTTTCAATAAAACAGCTACCGCGGGATCAATTTACAGGCAGGTAATGGTGCCTGCAGTTTTAACGGCTACTCTTCACCACGTAGTTGTTGATCTACTTTTGAAGCTTCCTCAAGAATTTTAGGCAGCACCATAGGTGCGACGGGCTCCACGTGTTTATATAAGATGCTATTGGCTTTGGTCTCATTTGACAATAAGTCAAACTCTCCACTAGCCGTATTGATAAACATCAAGATAACGCTGGACAAAAAACCCAATTTTAAAATTCCAAAGGCGGCACCAGCAATCTTATTGAGAAAACTGAGCTGGACGGTTTTTATGATTTTTGTGAGCAGTTTACCTACATAGGTAATTACCAATATGATGATCAAAAAGGTAATTACAAAACTTGCAATAGTAATATACTGCTCGTCCCAATTCACCTGTTTTGTAAGCCATTCTCCCGCATAATTAGAGAAATAAATAGAACCGTAAATTGCTGCCACCAAGGCTATAAGCGAGGTAACCTCAATGAATAGCCCGTTTAGGTAACCTTTCCAGGCACCTATGAGTAGAATGATGCACAATGCAATGTCTAACCAATTCATACCGCTAAAATAAGGCGTAAGCCGCAGGTGAAAACCAGGACGTCATAAAATATGAGTAACAGGAGAGTATGATTGCTTTACCTAGAATCGCCCACCACATTTGAAAGCAATCCTAAACTTTTTATTAAAGCAACCCCGCCGTTTATATCTTAGCTACTTACAAATATCATACTATGAAAAAGATCATCGGGTTGTTTTTTATACTAGCTATTTATGCATGTGAGCAAGCGCCTCAAGCTCCAGCAACCGGCGGCAACGCGATTGCTACTGACCAGGATCAGGATAATGAGCAGCAAATCAATCAATTTGCGATTGTGATTCATGGTGGCGCCGGTACCATTAAAAGGGAAAACATGACTCCCGAACTTGAGGAAGCCTATCAAGCCAAATTAACGGAAGCCATTACCGCGGGTTACA
>JBARYP010000003.1:0-70171 GCA_049647945.1 Nonlabens sp.
GCCCTGTATAGTTAGATAATGCCACGAGAAAAATTCTAAAATCGCGGCGCGAATCTACTCGTTCTCTAGACTGCTCACAAAGCCTTTAAGTTCTTTAATTTCTTCAGGACTCAATTCTGGTTCCTGGATGTGGTCATAGTGAGAAAGTCTCTGGTCCATGATTTGGGCTACTAACAATCGAGCATTTGCCTTATCGTCTGCTGGTATTACGTACCAGGGCGCGTGTTCTTTTGAGGTATTAGAAATAGCTTGCTCATAGGCATGCATATAATCATCCCATAACTTACGCTCCTTAATATCACCGGCGGAAAACTTGTAGTTTTTCTCTGGGGTATTTAATCTGCGTAATAAGCGGTTTTTTTGTTCCTCCTTACTCAAGTTCAAGAAAAACTTAAAAACTATGGTGCCATTTTGAGTAAGTTCCTTCTCAAAATTATTGATTTGCTCAAATCTCATTTCCCAAAATTCAGCATCTGCATCTTCGGGCCTTTTCACATCCGGTAGATTCTCAGCAAGTAGATATTCTGGATGTACTCTAGTTACCAATACATTTTCATAATGGGTACGATTAAAGATGCCGAAAGTTCCCTTTTGAGGAAGTGCGATGTAATGACGCCATAGATAGCCGTGAGAAAGTTCTAGACTGGTGGGAACTTTAAAACTATGCTGGATGACACCGCGCACGTTAAATTTCTCAAACACTTCCCTGATCAAGCTGTCTTTACCTGAAGTATCCATACCCTGGAAACAAACCAGAACAGAGTGACCACCGTGAGCAAATAATCGTTCCTGAAATCTAGCCAGGTCTTTCCTAACGTCACTCAACTGAGCTTGCGCCTGATCTTTTGAATATGGGTGTGCAAGCTTTGTGGAATAATCATTAAGCTTAAAGTTTGCCCCTGCTTTAAATTGATCAAGATTAATCATATCCTTCATGATTTACTGGCAAAGGATTGCACATCTTCCTGGCTTACCTCATTATTACCCAAGATAATAAGTCGTTCTACCACGTTGCGCAGTTCACGTATATTTCCCGTCCAGTCATACTTCTTAAGTAGCTCTACTGCATCGTTTGAAAAAGATTTTGCCGGTACACCTTGTTCTTTGGCTATCTTCTTTGCAAAATGTTTAATAAGTAGGGGTATATCGTCCCTTCTATCATTTAAGGAGGGAACATTGATTAAAATTACGGCAAGCCTGTGATATAGATCCTCCCTAAATTTTTTATCTTGAATCTCTTGTTTTAAATTTTTGTTAGTGGCCGCAAGTATGCGTACGTCCACTTTAATATCCCTATCGCTGCCTACTCGCTGAATTTTATTCTCTTGGAGAGCTCTTAAAACCTTGGCCTGGGCACTCAAACTCATATCACCTATCTCATCGAGAAATATGGTGCCACCGTTTGCCGCCTCAAACTTACCAGCACGATCCTTGTTTGCGCCAGTAAAACTACCTTTTACATGACCGAATAGTTCACTTTCAATCAGTTCGCTAGGGATTGCGGCACAGTTGACTTCGATAAAGGGAGCTTTGGCACGATTGCTTTTTTCATGTAACCAGTGCGCCACTAGCTCCTTGCCTGTACCATTGCCACCTGTTATCAAAACCCTAGCATCTGTGGGAGCTACTTTTTCAATGATATTTTTGATGATTACAATGAGTTCACTCTCACCTACCATCTGGTAATTACGACTTACTTTCTTTTTAAGCCTTTTGTTCTCTACCACCAGGGTGTTACGATCTAATGCGTTGCGTACCGTATTGAGTAATCGATTAAGATCTGGTGGTTTTGAGATATAGTCAAAAGCCCCTAGCCTCATCGTATTGACGGCGGTGTCTAGGTCCCCGTGACCTGAAATCATGATAAAAGGCGTTTCAGGTTTGATTTTCATCGCTGCCTCGAGAACTTCCTCGCCATCCATTCTAGGCATTTTAATATCACATAGAACCAGGTCGTAGTCGTTATCTTTTAACAAGGTCATTCCTTCTAGGCCGTCTTGCGCTTCAGTCACCTTATAGGATTTGTTTTCTTCAGTCAAAATTTTAGAAAGCACCCTTCTTATAGCGGCCTCATCTTCAATAAGCAGTATCTCTGGCATAATCTTAAATTTTAAATTTTAGTCCCACTCTCGAGTAGAAGGTGTTTTTGTCATTTACAATTCTTACGTCCTCAGCATTTGCATCGCGCAGCCGTATTTCATTTAAAAAAGTATATCCTGCATATACATAAGCTGATATATGTCTAGTAAAGTTGTACTGATAACCAGGTCCTATCATTGCAATGGTCATGGACACATCCTCTGCGATGCGGCCATCAATCACCTTAGTATCATTCTGAATATTTGCAAAAAAACCATCCAATCTGGCATAACCCTGGATACTATGTTTATCGTTAAAACGGTATCGCAAATTCATTTTAGGTACTCCAACCGTGTAACTGAGCTTGTCATTGATTTCTCTGTAATAATTTAAGTAAGGCAGGGGAAACGGTCTACCTGCGGTGGTATTATACTGGACACCCACTACTAATTGCCAGGGCCGCCCACCGTCCTCTCGATTCTTTTCATTTTTAATAAAGTATATGGAACCTGTTGCAAATACATCGTCGCCCTGAACTTTTCCCTCGTCAAAGTTTGATGCAGCAAGAACCCCAATCCTGGCACCAAATCGCCAGTTGTTCTTCATTTTAAAAGTATATCCCAATCCTACTTGATAACTTTCATAACGGTCTGTATTGAATTCCCTGAAACGCTGGTCATCTTTTATTACCAGATGTACGTTGCGATATTCCAGAAATGGAACCAGATAGGCGTCCTCCTTAACTTTTAGTGGGACATTTGCAAAGGTCCTGAACCTTCTGAAGCTATTGTCAGAATCGGTTTGTGGAAAATAAGTATATTCTATTCTAAAAAGATCTGTTCCCTGTGGGTGCGCTTCCGCGAAAGCGAAACACACCAAACATAAGAGTACTATGTTACGAGTGTTCATTATTGTTGATTTGTATTATATAAGTGGACATCTCGTTGAGGGAATGGAATGGTGATGCCGTTCTCCCTGAAAGCTGCGTCAATTTTGAATCTTATATCACTTTTGACACGTGGATCAGTAAAACTATCCTTCACGTAAAAGTAGAGGGCAAAATCTAGCGAACTATCGCCAAAATCGTTAAACATGACAAAAGGTTGTGGTTTGTCCAGAACACCTTTTTGTTCACCTGCAACCTGAATGAGTATTTTCTCCACAAGTCTTGTGTCGCTTCCATAGGCTACTCCCACCGTTACATCTTCCCTAGTTTTGGGATGGTTTTGAGTGTAGTTGTATACGGATTCACTTAAAAAAAGGTGATTGGGAATTACTAAAATTTTATCGTCACGAGTGATCACTCTTGTACTGCGTAGCTTTATTTCAAAAACACGTCCTACTTTATCATTCATCTCAATAATATCACTTACTAAGACAGATTTATCAATGAGAATCGTGATTCCCGCTATAATATCCTTGAATAGATCCTGTAGTGCAAAACCAAGACCCACAAACAAAGCGGCTCCTGCGGTTAGGAAAGCTGTGAGTTGTACCCCGTTATTATTAAGAATCACGGCGATGACGATGATATAAACGATATAGTTAAAGTATTTGAATATACTTTCAAACTTCAACGTATCTACCTCGTTCATTTTACGGGTAAAAAACCTCTTAAAGAGTCTAAGAATGAGAGTAGTGACAACGATGCTAAACATAGCGAGTATCACCATCCACGTGGTAATGTGTATGCCCTTACCGTCTGCGGTGCCTATAAGATCATAGGTCAGAAATTGTCTAATCTCGTCCCAGCTCATCAGTACTTGAGCCATTTATAGAGTTCTTTCCAATTTGTCTTTTTACCGTACATCAATATTCCTATGCGATAGATTTTGGCCGCTAGGTAGGTGACTCCTAGAATCGAGGCGTACAGAATCAGGATACTCAACGATATATTCCAGAAGCCTACATCCCCGAAGGGTATTCTCATCAACATTACAATTGGTGATGTGAGCGGTATGTAACTAAAAACTACGGCTGTGATACCATTAGGATCATCGATTACCGAAAAGAAACCTACGTAAATTGCTAGCATCAAGGGTAATATTACCGGTAGCATGAACTGTTGTGTATCGGTCTCACTATCAACCGCGGCTCCTATAGCAGTATAGATAGCCGCGTATAAAAAGTATCCTCCGATGAAATAAATGAAAAAACAAATAATTATTTTCAGGATAGGAAGTTGTGCTATATCACGGGCGAGCAATTCTATTTTGTCCAGGTCCTGGGCTTGTGAGAGAACATCTTGATTTGCTGGTGTTTGCACCCCCTCTATACCCAGTACCGCAGTTGCTACAGTAAGCAGGATCCCGCCAAGTACGACCCAAATCAAAAACTGGGTAATACCCGCGAGTGAGGTTCCCATAATCTTACCTAACATGAGGTAAATAGGCTTAACACTACTCACTATTACTTCAATTATACGGTTAGTCTTTTCTTCTATGACTGACCGCATCACCATGTTGCCATAAATAATTATGAACATCATCAACAGGTATCCTGCGGCGCCACCTGCGGCAATTTTTACCCAACCAGCCTGCTTACTAGTTTGCTCCCCAGAAAATTTTTCCAATATAACCTGCGTGGTGATTTGGGATTCTTCAAGGATCTTGAGATCAATTCCCTTTTTGATTAGTTGATCCTCAGTAGCTTTATTGCTTACAATTCGTTCCAGTTGATCTATATAGCTAGAAGAGGGTGATCTATCAGAATATAATGTGAGTAAGGGCTTTTTTTCTACTTCTAGAATATGGAGTAGTCCGTAGTACTCTGCCTCCACCGTTGCTGATTTTGCTACATCAATTGATTGGCTTCCTAGATTGATATACTTTGTGTCGTTATCATCTTCAAGCAAGCTTGAAATTTGATTAAAGCTATCGTCTAAGACAGCTATTTCCTTAGGACCGCTTGTATTCATTCTGGTAAGCCAAGAGATAAGTAAAATAACCCCTACAAATATGAGAGGCGACAAGAAGGTCATTATTATAAATGCCTTATTTCTTACCTTGTTTAAATATTCCCGTTTAATTATAAGCCACAACTTATCCATGAGCAGCTACAGTTTTAATAAAGATATCATTTATAGAAGGTATTACCTCGCTAAAATGTACGAGCTCACCCAATTCAGTAAGCATATTAAGAGCACCAGGTACGGAATCTGGAGCAGTAATTTTGATGGTAAAGTCGATGCTTTTATCTAGCCCCTTGAGCTCTATGGTTTCTGGCAGGTAGCGTTCAGGAATCTTATTGAGGATTGCCTCACCCTCGCCAGTCAATAAAGACACGGCATAGGTACTGGACCTAAACTTTTCCTTCACCTGGTGAATCTGACCCTCTAGTACTAAATTAGATTGATCTATCAAGGCAATATGATCACACATTTCTTCCACACTTTCCATGCGGTGCGTAGAAAAAATGATAGTAGCTCCATCATCTCTCAATTTGATTATTTCATCTTTAATGAGATTTGCGTTTACTGGGTCAAAACCAGAGAACGGTTCATCAAAGATGAGCAAACTAGGCTGGTGCATCACCGTAACGATGAATTGTATCTTTTGGGCCATTCCCTTTGACAACTCTTGTAGTTTTTTATTCCACCACGAGCTTATATCAAATCTGTCAAACCAGTAATTGAGCCGGCTTTGGGCTTCAGACTTTGTAAGTCCCTTAAGCCTAGCTAGATATATGCATTGCTCACCTACTTTCATTGATTTGTAGAGGCCTCGCTCTTCTGGCATGTAGCCGATATCCTCAATATGCCTGGGAGCAAGTGGCTCGCCATTCAGTAAAATCTCGCCGCGGTCTGCTAGGGTAATTTGATTGATGATCCTAATTAACGAGGTCTTACCAGCACCATTAGGACCTAACAGACCATAAATACTTCCTCTAGGAACTTTTAGATTTATATCATTAAGAGCCACATAATCACCATATTGCTTGTAGACTCCTCTGGCCTCTAGGGCGTACTCCATAGTTTGTAGGTTATTAAAGCTAATATAGATATTCTAATGGCATACATGATAAGACTTTATAACGATTCTACTTCTTTATAAGTAACGGGGCCCAGTTCATAACGAGCCTCTAGCAAATCATTTTTATAAGTAGTAACATTATCCATATCGCCATTTGCCTTTAAAATAATTGCACTGTGCAGGGCAGCAACTGGTTCATGAGTTTTCCCTTTTACAAATTTCTCGTAGATATTGAGCGCTCTGCTAGCATCTCCTGTTTTTAGGTAGGAATAAGCAACTAGGTCATATATCTCGGGGGTAGCGCGGTTCTTTATTTCAGATTTGGCAATCTCAAGCGCTTCTAGTTTTTCTCTCCTGCTTCCTTCAAGCAATTTCTCAATCCTATAGGTGTTGTACATATTGCCATAGGCAGGATTTGATATTCGTTTTAAGAATTCTTTTGAAAGTTCCGTTGCTTTGTCGGGATTGCCCGTCCATTCATAAACCTCAGCCATAAGAAGTAGGTAATCTGGACTGGGATGTCTTTTATACAGACCATTCAGTATTTCCAGCGCGAGTTCTGGATTTTCATCATTTGAATAGGCAATCCATGAGATTCCTCGCAACGCATAGGTATTTCCTGGATCTAGTTCTAGTGTCTTTAAAAAATGACGGTAGGATTTTTCTATATCACCATTGTGCCCGTAGTAGTCTGCAATGTTACTGTAAGTCCATAGTTGATATGCTTGATTACCGCTACCATCTGCCAGTTCCAGCGCGGTTTCCATATGATCGATCGTGTTGTCCAGTCTTCCTAAATAATCATTCCATTTTGCAGCTCGTATATGATAGTTATAATCCCGTTCTTTACGTATTTCTGTCAACAGGTCTTGAGCTGCGTCGTACTCTCCCAGTTCCATATGGATATCAAACATGATAAGCTTACTAGCTCTACTGGCATAATCACCAGTAAAAGACTTCATTAAGCTATCAGCTTTCTTGAATTTGTGCTGTTTGATGTACGATTGGGCAAGAATTCTTTTGCTTAATTCAGGTTTAATGGCTGTGTTTTGAGTTACGCTTTCGCGAAAGCGTACCGACTCATTAAGCATAGAGACATCACCGTACATGTCAAAGCCTTCTTCAAGTTTGCTGGCCAATGCGGCAAGTCGTAAAATGCCTATGGGATTCTCGTCAACTCTGGAACGCAAACTATCAAGTTGCGCAGTAAATACTGCTAGATCTTGCGCCTCTGCCTTGAGGTAAGGTTCAATTTCAGCTCTATTTACTATAGCTGATTTCTTATCAGAATGCTGTTTTGGGGTCTCGTTGCAAGCAGTCAATATACATGCAGCAAGAAATAGTAGTAGGTACTTCTTCATAAAGCCAATAAAAAAACCGATTCCTAATAAAAGAAATCGGCTTATTGTAAGTAATAATAATCTTAAAAATCTGCGCTACCTAGATATGGAAATGAGGAAGAAGCAACTCCTGACTCTAGTCCCACGTTGTCACTCACTAGATTAGGCGTTCCATTCATACCATTGAACCTGGCGCCATCACTACCACCAAAGAGTAGTATTAGGGATACGTCAATTACATCATCCTGCAGCGTTCTTCCCGTAAGAGGCACACCCATTAAAGGATTTGTCCCAGTAGGTGTGAAATAGGCCGTAGGTGCGTTAGGTGCTACCTGTAGTACGTCTAGCGCTAGTGCGGTAGTTAAAGTCGGGGCGTCAAGACCCAAGATGTTATTCTCGTAAGTAGCGCCGTAAGCGGTGTAAAGCGCCTCAACTTTTGACTGAAAGATGGGTTGAAAATCAGCGATCTGTCTTGCAGGGATCGTTCTGTTGAATGAATTTTCTTCAGATTCAGAAGTAGTAAATACCGTATTGATTCCAGGTCTACCCATTTGATCTTGCTGGGTAAAGGTACCTGCAAAATTAGTGTCTGCTCCTATTCCAGGAAGGTCATCATCATCACTACAGGCTGCAACAGCAATCCCTAGCATCAATGCCGAAAATATATATTTTAAATTTTTCATTGTATAAGTTTATGTAAGTGTGGTTCTATCTTCTTTTTGTTTCTACCCAGACGTTGTAAGCAGCGGGCAAGGTAGGTGTAGGTGAAGCCAATAACTGGTCAACGATATGCGTGGGAGCTGTACCCAGTAAATCGTTAGGTAGTTCCAGGATTATTGCATTGACATTTGCACTTGCAAATGTGTTTGTTCCCGTAGAACCAAAGCCTGCAGCTGGTGCAGTACCTACTACGGTATTGAATTGTTCAAAATCAAAGAAGAAGGCATCTTGACGGTGACCGGCATAAGCTTTAACTCCATTACCAAGATCTGGGACATTATCACCTATGATGACAGATCCCAAAAGTTGATCAGTATCAATTGTGGAAGTAAGCCCAGTAATGGTAGGCGCATAAGGACCGAAGAAGTACATTCTATTACCCTGTCTGAGGCATTGAATTACAAGATCCTCAACAACTCCCGGAGATGCTCCTTGAACACCCGTATTGTCAATATTGATCTCAATCAGTACGTTCTCATCAAAATTTGAGGCTGAGTTCTCTGCTGGTAACGTAACGATAAATACGGTGGAATTTGGATCTTCACCCTCAAAGGCATAGAAGTCTGCAATGTCTGCTCCAGAGTTCGCTACTGCTGGTGCGTCCAGGTGATCTGCTGCAATTATAGCTCCTGCTACAACTGCTAAAGCACAAATACCCCAAATGGCTAGTTTTTTCATAATTAATTTATTGTGAATGACGAAACTAACTGGAATAGTAGGACTTTTCCACTAAGAAAACGTTAAAGAACAAGCTACTACTGTTCTAGCCAGTCTTTGAAACCCCTTACTTTCTCCCTGCTTACTATTAAAGGGAACTCATTAAAAGAGTCCACTTTAATTTGTAGCCTGCTGTTAGTATAGGACACCATGTCCTTAATCGCCTTGATATTAATTATTGCCTGTCTAGAAATGCGGTAGAATCTCGCAGGATCCAGCTCATTTACGAGGGATTCAAGCTTATGGTCAATTAAATAGTTTCTCCCGTTTTGCAGATTGATGTACGTCCCTTTATTCTCACTAAAAAAGAGCTGTATCTCTTCTACTGAAAATAGTTTGAGGTGATCTCCCACTCTAGAGGTATATCTCTTTTTATATTCTGACTGATCCGGATTTTGTAATAGCCTAGCAATAGAGGCAAGATCAACAGACTGAATGTTGGAGGTATTCTTACTTAATTTTTTAAACTGCTCTAGAGCGTTGCGCAATTCATCATCATCTATAGGTTTAAGTAAATAATCAATACTATTAAGTTTAAAAGCCTTAAGAGCGTATTCATCATAGGCAGTTGTGAAGATGATCGCAGATTTCACCTCTACTTCTTCAAAGATCTCAAATGATAGTCCATCACTAAGTTGAATATCCAAAAAAATCAAGTCGGGAGGAGTGTGATTTTTTAGATATTCGATTGATTCCCGCACGCTATGCAACATGGTTTCAACCGGAACATCTAATTCATCCAGAAGTCTATTCAATCGCCTTGCAGCGGGTTTTTCATCTTCTATTATTATGGTGCGCATTATGACTCGTGTTTGTTGGTTATTCTATTAAAAGGCTTTCAAGTATTTAAAGCTGGGATTCCTAGATCCTTACTGAGCTCCTATTCATATTTCTCTTTAAATCAAACTTTACTGGTCCCTTTCCATCAATTCTTGAATTTTTCGCTCTTCCCAACCTTTTGTGGTCAATATATTGTTTCCAAAGGTGCCCATCGCATGACCCAGTAACCCAATTCCCCAACCAGCAAGGGGAAATAAAAACCAAGGTATTTGCCATCCATCAACATAGTAATTAAAAGATGCAATACAAGTATTTACTATCAGATAAACAAAGAGGTGGTTGTAAAATGAACGCAACTCGCCTACTCTGGCCTTTGCCCTAGTGTACTTTTCTTGATAATTCTGTGTGGTGTTCATACTAAAAATTATTATTGTTCATCATTTCTTCAATTTTCTTTTCTTCCCATTTCCTTCCTAAGAAAAAGTTGTTATCAAACGTACGTAGGTATTGCAATCCCAGTCCCAGACTCATACCTATAGCAGGGAAAATCGCCCAGGGAAAATCGCTCGTAAAATAGTTGATGGTAGATAGCATTGCTATAATTAAAATTGTTTTGGCTACGTCATTATAAAAAGCTTTAATCGATGCTACTTTGTCTTTCGCTTTCAATAGCTTTAGGTCCTCTTGATAAGGTGCACTATTGGATAAGTTGATGTCATCTGGTTGTAAAAGTGGTAGCTTAACCATAAAAGCATCTTTGGTTTTATAAATGTGAACAGTCTTATTGCTCAACAGTGCATAACGTTCAGTAATGTTGTTGAGCCCCACATTACTGCCTTTCTTCAGGACTTCCTTAATTTGAAGATTGTTCTCTACAATCAATTGGTTATCACGAGTGAAAATTTTTAGGTATAGAGGTTGCTTATCGCTTACTACATTGTGTTTGACGGCATTTTCTAGTAAGAGTTGTAAGGATAGCGGGACGATCTGCAAATCGTTATCAATACCTGTAGCTTCAATATCCACCGTTAAGCTATCTTCAAACCTCATTTTAAGTAGGCTTACATAACTTCTAGCAAACTTGAGCTCCTCTTCCACGCTTACCAGTTGCTTGCTACGCTGCTCGAGTACGTATCTGTATACTTTTGATAAGGCAGTAGTAAATTTTACCGCAGCCTTTGGGTTTTCTTCAATAAGCGAGACCAGAACATTCAAACTATTGAATAAAAAATGAGGGTCTAGTTGATTTTTTAGGGCATCAAACTGCGCCGTTGCGCTACCGGCTATTGCTTTTTGCTCCTGGACTTTTCTAGATTGCAACTCTTTATAAAAGAAGACGGCATGATAGGCCAGCGCCACAATTATGGTTATCACCAGACCAAAAACGTACCATTCAAGGCGCTGCTGTTCCATAAAGGTTTTGAGAGGCGTATCAAAAATCAAGACCCGGGTAAGCATAAGTAGTAGAAAAAGCAAGAGCATACTCAACACTACAGAACCTAGTGCACCCACAATCATTCTTGACACCGGCTTTCTTTCCCAAGGCAGCCATTTTGATAAGATCTCGAAATAGGTAGTATTCCCTATGGTCAATACCACAGCAAACATAAAATTAATACTGGTATTAATTGTAAAAGAACGCATCGTGAGCGCATCCCCACCTAGAAAAATATTAAATCCAGATATCGCTAGTGCAATGACTAGGGAGACCACTATTAACTTGTAGATTTTTTGAACCATTGTTATAACTCTCCTGTAAATATGCGCAAACATCTAGACTTTGAATCCAGAACTTGAACTGAATTGTAGCAATCCGTGACCGAATTGTCTATAAATCGTGTTTCATATACTCATTTTCATTCTTACAGTGGAACTCTTTTCAAATAACTTAACTGTGAAAAGCTTTGCTATTGGTAACGCAAATAAGTGAATGTTCTTAGGCATTACCGTGTGGGTGGCTGTACTCATCTTTTGTCACAGTCTACTTAAAGACTATTTTTGTGAGTATTCACAACTTACCTATGAGCGATTCACAAGCCTTATCTACAGCACAAAGCTGGACCAAATCTCCATTTGATCAAGCAACCCAGGAAGCAACTCAAAAGCTAATTGATGCACACCCTGAGGAAATGAAAGAATCCTTTTACAAAAATCTTGAATTTGGTACAGGAGGAATGCGCGGCATCATGGGAGTGGGAACTAACAGAATCAACAAGTTCACCCTGGGAAAAAACACACAGGGGCTAGCAGACTACTTAAAGCATTGTTTTAAGGATGAAACCCTCAAGGTGGCTATTGCTTATGATTGCCGTCATAACAGTAGGGAGCTAGCGCAAATCTGCGCCCAAGTTTTGAGTGCAAATGGAGTCCAGGTCTATATATTTGACGAGCTGCGACCTACCCCTGCTCTTTCCTTTATGGTCAAACATAAAAACTGTCACGCAGGGATCGTTCTTACGGCTAGCCACAACCCACCAGAATATAATGGTTACAAGGTTTACTGGCAGGACGGCGGTCAGTTAGTCCCGCCGCAAGACAGGGAATTGCTGGATGCCATTAATCAGTTGGACTATGTGAACATCGAATTCAACGGGGACGACACGTTGATTCACTCTCTTACTGCTCAGGATGACGATGCTTTTATTGAAGGTAGCATAAAGGCAGGTAAGATTGCCGGCGATGTAGATCGCTCTAGAATTAAAATCGTTTTTACCAGTTTGCACGGCACTAGCATTACCATGGTGCCTGAAACGTTGAAAAGGGCTGGTTATAACGATATACATGTGGTAAGGGAACAGGCATTTCCAGATGGCGATTTCCCAACTGTAAAATCACCCAATCCAGAAGAGCCAGAAGCATTATTGATGGCGACACAACTGGCAAACAAGATCAATGCAGATATTGTTATAGGTACTGATCCTGATTGTGATAGGCTAGGCATTGCCGTGCGTGACTTGGATGGTAAAATGGTGCTGCTCAACGGGAACCAGACCATGATTGCCATGACCGATTTCCTGCTGCAACAATCAGATCTGGCAGCGCTCAAAAACCCTTTTATAGGTTCTACAATCGTGAGCACACCTATGATGGAGGTCGTTGCAAATTCTTACGGCGTGGACTATAAAGAAGGCCTTACAGGATTTAAATGGATCGCAAAAATGATTGTTGATCATCCTGAACAGGATTACATAGGTGGTGGCGAGGAGAGTTTTGGCTATATGGTAGGTGATTTTGTAAGAGATAAGGATGCGGTCACGGCTACTCTATTGGCTTGTGAGATGTACGCTTTCGCGAAAGCTAACAACTCCACCATCTTCAAGGACCTGCTCAATCTATACGTAAAGCATGGGATGTATCAGGAAAAACTGGTTTCACTCGTGAAAAAAGGCATTACCGGCGCTGCAGAAATTAATCAGATGATGGTGGACCTGAGAAGCAACCCACCCAAAAAATTAGGCGATGACGCCGTAATCGCGGTAGAAGATTATCAATCCAGCATTAGGACTCATACGGCTAGTGGCGAGAAGGAAGTCATGAATATTCCCAAATCAAACGTCTTGATATTCCTGCTGGAAGATGGATCAAAGATCGCCGCGCGGCCTAGTGGGACAGAACCTAAGATAAAATTCTACATCTCAGTAAATGCACCATTGAACAATGTAAGTCAGTATGACGACGTTAAAAATGAACTGGACGGCAAGATTGAACGCATTTTGAATGATCTGGACGCTAGCTAGATGAAAAGGATGTTGAAATATTTTGCTTTTATCTGCGCCGTTACGGTACTATTGAGTTGTGGCTGCAATGATGATAGTTTTGAGAGTTTTGAACTTGATCTATTTGAGAAAAATGTTATCCCCTTTACGACGAGTAGCGATTTAACTTACCGTTCCAGCGATGGATCCACTACTGCAATTCAAGCAACCGCTAAAGCTATCGAGTTATCCAATCGTTACTCTTCTGATGATGAAAGCTGCGCAATATCTCTAGAAGAATACCAAATCAATAATTATGTATCTACCGCCGGCGAGCTCCTTTACGAGGTGAGAATATTCAAGAGTACGGTATTCACGTCCTTCCAGATTACAGATGATGACCGCGCAGTTTATTTCATCGATGGTTATGAAGGGGTTGAACTTGAAGATTTTCAAGAAACAGTCATAACAAATGGATTTCAATTTAATGATGTCTTTACCTTTATTCCTTTCTCAACTAGTGAGGTGGAATTTATCCTTTACTCTACAGAAGATGGCATTAACTTCATCAAATATGTTGACGGATCTTACCTTATACTTGAATAATGAGTAAAAGTGCCTTGTTTAGGAACCACGCAGCAAAGTTTAATAATTAGCTTCCCATTATAGCCTGCAATTGACCTCTAATGCTACATCGGTTTCCTAGTGACGTTACTGGTATTGAACTACCAGATCGTTTTACCTACCCGTTCTACTACCTGCCACACAAGTTGACGGAGCTTGCCGCAAGTGAGGTTCAAAACTATCTTGATCAAATGAATAATTGGTTTGTGGACTTGAACTTAGGGTCAAAAGACTACCCGCACCCCAGGGGGAAAATGTTTGGGGTTTTAGTGGTAAGAGACTATGAGGATCAATTAGGTTTTCTGGCGGCTTATTCAGGAATAATTACTGGCGGCGGCGAGTATACATATTTCGTTCCGCCCGTTTACGATAGCTTTGAAAAGAACAACCACTACATGACCATGAGCTTGCAGCTACAGTCGCTCAACTCTCAAGTAGCCGGTTTAGAGAACGACAAAAAATACCTCAACCTAAAAAAAACTCTAAAGAGCCTAAAAAATCAGAATACCCAAATACTAAGTTTAGAGAAACAAAGACAGAAAGAAAGTCAAGAAAAACGCAGGCAAGAGAGGGTGAAATTAAAAGACCAACTTACTGCCCTGGAGTATGATGCCTTGCAAGAAAAACAAAAAAACGAGAGTATGCGCATAAAGTTCATGCTTAAGGAATACGGTATTTATCTCAAGCATAAAGTGACTACTCTCGTTGATCAAGTAGCCAGTCATCAATCCAGACTAGATCAACTCAAATCGTCCCGCAAGCAACTATCAAACAGCCTACAAGAGTGGATATTCAGTCAATACAAATTTCTGGATGCAACTGGCAAAAAGAAAACCGCACTAGACATATTTAAAAACAAAAAGCCATTTTTCCCACCATCTGGAGCAGGAGATTGTGCCGCACCCAAACTGCTGCAATTTGCCTACCTGAATAACTTACAACCTATTTCTATGGGTGAATTCTGGTATGGGGAATCTCTCAGGTCGCAGGTGCGCAAGCAAAACAACTTTTACCCATCCTGTAGATCAAAATGTGAGCCCATTCTCAACCACATGCTCAATGGGCTGGAAGTAGATCCCAATCCCATGCTGGAAAACCCAGCTATAGGTAAACAGCTTGACATCATTTATGAAGATGAATATCTGATTGCAATCAACAAACCAGCAGAGTTCTTATCAGTAGAGGGCATCAACATTAAAGATAGCGTGGAATACAGGATGAAAAAACGATTTCCCCGAGCTACTGGCCCCATGATAGTACACCGCCTGGATATGAGCACTTCTGGGATTATGCTGTTGACAAAATCGCTCAAGGCTCATAAAGCTCTACAGGATCAATTTGAAAAAAGAACCGTAAGTAAACGTTACACCGCAATTCTGGACGGTATCCTGCCTCAACATACTGGATATGTAAAACTGCCGTTGAGGGTGGATCTAGATAATAGACCGTTCCAACTAGTCGATCAGGAAAATGGGAAACCTGCGGATACTAGATTTATTGTACAAGAAAATAGTGGCGCAACAACCCGTGTACTTTTTTATCCTATTACCGGTCGCACCCATCAATTGAGGGTTCATGCCGCCCACCCAGATGGATTGAATTGCCCTATAGTAGGTGATGACCTGTATGGCAATCGCGCCGATAGGCTCTACTTGCATGCTACTCAAATCACCTTTAACCATCCCCATACCGGTAAAACAATGACGCTTGTGGCACCAGTACCTTTTTAGTCGGATTAGCTCGGACTAAGTAGTAAATTAGCCCTAAGAGAAATCTATTGGTTCTATGGAAGATTACGTGGTTGAATTATCTATTCTACTGATCATTCTTACGCTAGGTCTCATAATCATGATCGGGCTTTTTTTATTGTCCAGATCAAAAAACAGGGATTTGACCCAATCCGCTAGAGAACTTCACTCCTCAAATGCCGAGCTCAAAGCATCAAATACCTCCTTGGAAACCCTAATTACTGATCTCAAGGTAAGCCTGGGAAAGTTAGAATCAGAAAAGATTTTGCTCAGGGAACGTATGACGGACTATGAGCAACGCATGGAACGCCTTATACAGGAACACAAAACCTTGAGCCAGGAACAAAAAAACATGATTGATGCCCTGGTCAATGAGCGGGAGTCTCTAGCAGTGCAATTGGGTGAGCAACGTACCGCTTTCGCGAAAGCGGAACAACAGAACCACCGCGCTAAAGAGGAACTACAGGATTTAAATAAGCGATTCAGTAAAGAGTTTGAAAATCTTGCACAAAAGATTCTGGAAGAGAAGAGTACCCGCTTTACCGATCAAAACAAAAAGAATATTGAACAAATACTTACCCCGCTTCAAGAGAAAATCCAGCGCTTTGAGAAGCGGGTAGACGAGACACACAAGGATAGCATCGAGCGCCAAAGCCTGTTGCGACAGCAAATCATAGGTCTCAAAGAATTGAACCAGCAAATGAGTGAAGAGACCAGCAACCTAACCAAAGCGTTGAAGGGTGACGCAAAGATGCGAGGCAATTGGGGAGAGCTTGTGCTGGAACGAGTGCTGGAAAAATCGGGGCTTGTTAAGGGTTCTGAATATGAGGTGCAGCAAAGCTTTAAAACGACAGATGGGAGTACCCTTTTCCCTGACGTAGTCATCAACCTGCCGGGTGGAAGAAGAATGATCGTGGATAGCAAGGTATCACTTGTTGCCTATGAACGCTGTGTCAATGAATCAGATGAGATACTACAGCAACAATATCTCAAACAGCACGTGGCTGCCTTGAATCGTCACGTTGACGAACTCTCGAGTAAAAACTACCATGATCTTTACGGAGTGGAAAGTCCAGATTTTGTTTTATTGTTTGTTCCTATTGAACCAGCTTTTGCGATGGCTCTCAATCACGACGGCAGTCTATATAGCAATGCCTTTGACAAGAATATTGTAATCGTTACGCCTACAACATTGCTAGCAACCCTGCGGACTATCGACACCATCTGGCAGACTGATAAACAGCAAAAAAACGCCCAAGATATCGCCATTGCCGCTGGTGCCCTATATGATAAATTCGTCGGGTTGAGCGAGGATTTACTGAAGATAAAAAGTCAGCTGGACACCGTTAATAAATCCTATAATAGAAGCTTGAATAAACTGTCTGAAGGTTCAGGAAACTTAATAGGCAAGGTTCAAAAACTGAAAATCATGGGTGCTAAAGCCAATAAATCCATAGATAGTACCCTGGTGAACAAAGCGCTGGACACCGATCCAGAATTGTAAACTCGATAGACCATAAACACTTTCTCCGTTCTTTAAATATAACTCTCAGACTATGACCTTTATTACAGCGGCGGGGCTCATATACTTTAAGCAAGGATTGAGAACTGACGATCAGGAAAAGCAATACCTTTGAGAAGCAAATCTCATTATGAAAAAGATTCTAGGAGTAATACTGGCCACTATTGTAATCATGGCATTGCTATGGTATGTTTTTTTACGCTATGCAAACTATTCAGACGGGACTCGTAGTGGTGAACTGATTAAATTCTCTCATAAAGGGACCATAGTTAAAACATGGGAAGGTGAAATATCACAGGGAATCAGCGGCGCGCAAATCTTCAGTTTTTCTGTTATGGACGATCAGGAAGAAGTTATCCAGAAGCTCAAGGATTACCAAGGGCAATATGTAAAACTGGAATATGAGGAGAAATTTGGAACTTTCTTTATGTGGGGTGATACCAAGTACTTTATTACGGGTGTTGAACAGGAAAGTAGCCCTCATTTTAGAAGGAATTAAATTTTTACGTCCCTCACTTACCACAGTAATTATGTTGTGCAGCTAGATGTTGCCTTTATCACAGGAATTTGCCGGTATGATGATTAATGTATATTAGGTCTCAGTTTGTTTCTATTCCTATAGCTAGAACTAGTATTCTTGTAGCCATGTGGTTATTCCTCTTGAGCGCTGAGACGTTGTTCCACATCCCAAATAATATCCCAGCGTGACACATAATCTGCGATGGGACCCAGCCCGACCATGGCCCGTCGTTCATCAACCTCTTCGGGATTTTCAATAGGTGACACTTTATAGATACCTGTATCTGGATCCATTTCCACCTGGCTCCCGTAGATCTGTTTTTTACCCTGGCGCAAGGCAACCCGGTCTTCAAGCAGGGCGAGGCTACCGGAATTTGCGTCTCCCCTCGCGGCGGCTTCCCGCATCATAGGTAGGTATTGCAACTGTATGTCCAGCGGTGCGTGCTGTATTACTAAAAACAGGGTGGAGTTCCCTTGATCTCCTACAATTTCACTTCCCAACCAGCCCTTACTATCCAGTATCTCCCTTACCTGAATAAGATTTAGTGAATCTTTGATATTAATTTCCTTCCAGATCTCTTGAACCTGGCTTGAGTTGTAGCCGTATTTTTCTTGTACACTTTGCACTTCCTTGCGCAAGTACTGGTCATCGCTGTGAATCAGTTGCAGTTGAGCAATTAACTCCTCATCCCTCATGGCTTCTACCTCGCGAGCGTTGGTCTGTATTTTGTCGATTACGGTTCTCCATCTTGGATCGAAATAGAGAATCTCAAAGTCTTCTTTATTAGTAAGTGAGGTAAAATTAGTGTAACGACTTTTTACCAGTTTCTCTAACTGATAGAAAGCAGAATCTGGCTGTTGCGCTAGCGCCCAATTTTGCGCAGCTTCTATGCGATGTCTAGAATAAACCAGTTCTGGAAATTTAGAGAACGCTTTTGTATAGGTACTGGCCGCATTTTCATATCGTGATGCTTTATAATATTCTCTTGCTGTAGATAGATAATCGCCGTAGGTCATATTGCTAGATTCAACATCTATCTGTGACTTTTGTCCAGTAGCATCAGTAGCAGGTTGACCAGTTTTGTCTTCACAAGAAGACAGCAGAAATATAAGGACTAGAAATAAAAGTTGTTTGACAGATAGAAAATAACCAGATCTCATACACATAAAGACAAGTTAAAAGTCATGGAAATGTAACAAAAGATTAAGCATAAAAAAAGCACCCAAAAGGGTGCTTTTCAATGTATATCTGTCAAGGAAAAGATTATTTCTTGAACTTCTTGTATTTGTTTTTAAACTTATCAATACGACCGGCAGTATCAATCAATTTGCTCTGACCCGTATAAAATGGGTGAGAGGTTCTTGAGATTTCCAGTTTAACTAGAGGATATTCAGTTCCTTCTACTTCAATAGTTTCCTTAGTATTCACAACAGATTTAGTGATAAAGACCTCCTCATTTGACATGTCCTTAAAAGCAACTAATCTATAATTTTCTGGGTGTATTCCGTTTTGCATGATTGCTAGTCTTTTTTACAAGCGTGCAAATATACTTTATTTACCTAAACCTTCAAATTAAATTTTACACCGCAGCAGTTCTGGATTTAAACGACTTATGCAGGCGTTTAAGATATTATCGCAACGCGATGCTTTCTATCTACCTATATTGATGGTGTCGGGGTAATAGTTATTATAAACTCGTCCAACCATAGTAATGTGGGCAATATGGCTAAGCGTTTATCTTTGCCCCTTTACTAAATAGAACGAGTGGATCACATCATAAAGAAAATGGGCCTGTTATACGGTCTAGTGGGTGTTTTTGTAGTCTCTGGTATTCATATATATATGTGGCAGATCAGACAGGTAGACAATGCGTTGATTACCCTGGCGCTGTACATGATTCCCTTAATTCTGGGATTTGGCGCACAAGTTCACTCAAAGTTTAAACTCTCTCAATATATAACTATGCGACAGGGTGTACTAGCATTTGTGACCTGTGTCGGTTTGATTTTCTTTTTTGAGAGTATAGTGATCTACCTAATTTTTAAGATTTGGGATCCCTCGATGCAGGATGTGATGCTACAGGCTCAAAATGAGAGAAGGCAGTTACTGATAGATCAAGGACAACAGGTAGGAGAAGTGATTCCGGCAAATTATTCCAAAGGTGGATTTGCCGCATCCACGGCGCTCAAGTTTTTAATTTATACTATAGCGGGCATATTGATGGCGCTTATATTGAAGAAGAAAAGACCTACCGTATAATGGATCTATCAATCGTGATTCCCTTGCTGGATGAAGCAGCATCGCTACCAGAACTACAGGACTGGCTGGGCAGGGTTTTATCTCAAATGAAGGTGGATTATGAGATTATTTATGTAGATGACGGTAGTACAGACGACTCCTGGAAAATCATCGAGGGTTTTTCATGTTTCACGGTTTCATCCAGAGTCCGTGGGATCAAGTTTCAATCTAATTACGGTAAGTCTCAAGCTCTACATGCAGGCTTTAAAATGGCTAGGGGCAAAGTGGTCATCACCATGGACGCAGACTTGCAGGACTCTCCAGATGAGATTCCAGCACTTTACGATATGATCGCTCAAGAAAATTACGACCTGGTGAGCGGGTGGAAAAAAAAGAGGTACGACAGCGTAATCAGCAAAAACCTACCCAGTAAGTTGTTCAATTGGGCAGCGAGAAGAACTAGCGGTCTCCAGCTCAATGATTTCAATTGTGGGCTTAAAGCCTACAGTCATAACGTGGTCAAGAATATAGAGGTTACTGGAGAGATGCACCGCTACATCCCTGTCCTGGCCGTAAATGCTGGGTTTAATCGCATAGGTGAAAAGGAAGTACAGCACCAGGCCCGTAAATACGGCACTACAAAATTTGGTTACAACCGGTTCATCAATGGATTTTTAGATTTGATTACCATTGCGTTCATTACTAAATATGGCAAGCGCCCCATGCATTTATTCGGTACGCTGGGCGTAATCATGTTCATGCTGGGTCTAGTTGCGGCGGCTTATATAGGTTTTATAAAACTCTATCGCCTACACAATGACCTACCGTATCGACTAGTGACTGACAATCCCTACTTCTATATTGCCCTGACTACCATGGTTCTGGGCACTCTTTTTTTTATTTCTGGCTTTCTGGGCGAGTTGATCGTACGCAATAGTGCACACAAGGAGAATTACCGCATCAAGAAAGTACTGGATTGAATTTCAGTAATTATTGTTTAATAATGCCATTTACATGATGAACTATTGTTAACACCTCAATTGAATGTAGGTAACCCCGTGTCGATACAATCTGCAAGTATTTTAACCCCGCCTTATCAATTGAACTCTGTAGTTTCTGGGATATGCTATTTAAAGCATCGGACTAGATACCAGGACTGTTTAGCCCCTCGTTTGATATGCTGCTCAAATTATTAGGGTTCTCTTGCGTATCGCGCAGTTAATAGGCCATTTATTTAAAATTACTATTATGGTGTAGTTTCTTTAAAACTAGCAGCACGAGAATGCGTGGACCGCTACGATCTAGATGGTGGATTTTGTGGTATTACCGCTTCCGCGAAAGTTGAATGTTCTCAAAGACGCATACAATTCAATACAAATTGCAGCAAGCTAATAGTATTGAGAAATCTAGCTTCGCCTTTTATGTCAGAGCTTGTTGACAGTTCCACTTTATGATGCGTGAGGGGTTGAAGAGGAAATCCTTTTTAAGTCTTGTGAGGAATGACAGTTGACTTAAAAAGATTGCAACGTAAGACCCGACCCGCCTATTTGTGGCGGGTCACGCCCTGATCATCGGGTCATGAATGATTTTTAAAAGTCCTCTCTAAACAGTATTATGAAAGGTAGAAATCGACAAATATCAGTTCAATATTTAGGCTGAGAAGCGTGCCAAATCGATGTGCGTAGCTTAAATTTACTATGTATGACTGAGCAGGAAGTCAAAGTGGAAAATAAATTGATAGCGCGCGGCTACAAGGATTTACTTGCCGTGAGTTACCAGACTTTGAGCGACGACGATAAATTGCTGATAAGGAAGGCTTTTGACCTTGCCGTTGAGGCTCATGCACCGCAAAGACGCAAATCTGGAGAGGCGTACATCTTCCACCCCATCGCCGTGGCAAAAATCGTTGCCAACGAGATAGGGCTGGATGCAACCGCAATCGCCGCTGCTCTATTGCACGATGTGGTAGAAGACACTCCCTACAGCCTGGACGATCTGGAAAAAATGTTCAACCCCACCATTTCAAAAATCGTGGATGGCCTGACAAAAATCTCGTCCTTTAAAAAGGATGCCGACATATCTGCACAGGCAGAGAACTTCAGGAAAATGCTGCTTACGCTCAACGATGATATACGTGTGATCATCATCAAGATCGCAGATCGCTTGCACAATATGCAAACGATGGATAGCATGAAGCCTCACAAACAGGTTCAAATATCCAGTGAGACCTTATACATCTATGCGCCCATCGCCCACCGCTTGGGACTTTATAACATCAAGACAGAACTGGAAGACCTGGGTCTTAAGTATACTGAGCCAGCCGTTTTCAATGACATACAGCAATCCATCAAGGAAAGCAAGGAAGAGCAGGATCAATATATCAAACAGTTCAACAGTATTATTGATGAATCGCTCAATCGGGAGCAGCTGGTGTACACCATACACGGCAGGCCCAAATCCGTGTTCTCCATAAGACGCAAAATGCTCAAGCAGGGCGTCTCTTTTGATGAGGTTTATGACAAGTTTGCGGTGAGAATCATATTTAAAGGAGAACCTGAAAACGAGAAATTTCTAGCCTGGAAGATCTATAGCATCGTTACCGATCATTTTACACCTAACCCGGTACGGCTGCGGGACTGGATAAGCTCGCCTAAATCTACCGGTTATGAAGCCTTGCACATTACCGTTATGGGACCTGATGGAAAATGGGTTGAGGTGCAGATACGCTCTGAAAGAATGCATGAGATTGCAGAGAAGGGTTACGCAGCACACTATAAATACAAACAGGGAAATAAAGAAGATGGGCTTGAAGTATGGCTTAACCGCCTTCAGGAAGCACTAGAAAACCCGAATACCAACGCTATTGATTTTGTAGAACAGTTCAAATTGAATCTGTACAGCAAGGAAATCTTTGTCTTTACTCCTAACGGCGACTTAAAATCCCTGCCGAAAGGGGCGACGCCGCTAGACTTTGCCTTTGCCATTCACACAGAAGTAGGAATGAAAACCAGGGGTGGTAAGGTAAATGGTAAGCTGGTCCCGCTATCGCATACCTTAAAAAGCGGAGACCAGGTAGAGATCATCACTAGTGAAAATCAAAAACCAACTAAAAACTGGCTGGACTATGCGCAAACCGCCAGAGCAAAATCAAAAATAAGGAGCGCTCTTAAAGAAGATCAAAAACTGCTTGCCGAAGAAGGAAAAGAAATTTTAAGCAGGAAATTGAGAACACAAAAGATCCCGCTAGACGAGGCTAACATCAATAAAATGGTCAACTTCTTTAAGTTGAAGACCAGTCAGGATCTTTTCTATCGAGTGGGTACGGGCAATATCGATAATAAGGATATAAAGGATTTTGCGAGCAGTCGCAGTAATGCGCTTTACTCCTTTATTAAAAATAAAATCAGGAAGCCCAAGGAAAATCCAGACCTCCATAAAGATGAGGTGACACAAAATTATGACGAACTCGTTTTTGGTCGCGAGCAGCAACAACTAGACTATACGCTTTCAAAATGCTGCAACCCCATTCCGGGGGATTCGGTTTTTGGGTTTACTACCGTGAGTGAGGGAATAAAGGTTCATAAAAACAACTGCCCTAACGCGATAAGTCTTCAAAGTAAATATGCCTACAGGATTATATCTGCAAAATGGATCGACTCCACGCAGAAAGAGCACCAAGTGGACGTGAAGATGACAGGGATCGATCGCATGGGCCTAGTGCAAGAAGTCACCAGAATGATTTCTGAAAGTATGCATATCAAAATAACAAATATATCCTTCAACAGCGATGACGGGATTTTTAAAGGCAATATTACCGTGGTTGTTCCCAACAAAGATCTACTGGATCGCCTAATAACAAAACTGAGCAAGATCAATGGTATTGATAAGATTACAAGAAAGTAAGCTATGAGTAGTGAATTGACCCCATTAGAAAAGGAACAAGAAATCGTACGTAATGTATTTACCCAATTTCTTACAGAGAACAAACACCGTAAAACCCCTGAGCGCTATTCCATTCTTGAAGAAATCTATGCTAGTGAAGACCATTTTGATGTGGAGTCACTTTACGGCAAGATGAAGGAAAAAAATTATCGGGTAAGTAGAGCAACACTATACAATACCATCGAGCTATTGTTAGATTGCAAGTTGTTGAGGCGACATCAATTCGGGCAGAATCAGTCGCACTATGAAAAATCTTATTTTGATAGGCAGCACGACCATCTAATATTAACAGATACTAATGAAGTCATCGAGTTTTGCGATCCCAGAATTGAATCTATTAAACAAACGATTGAAGAGGTATTTGATGTAAGGATTACAAACCATTCTTTATACTTTTACGGCGTCAAAAAATCAACTGAAAACTAGCAAGAATGGCTGTAGATCTATTATTGGGACTCCAATGGGGTGATGAGGGTAAAGGTAAAATAGTAGATGTACTTACCTCAAATTACGATATCATCGCCCGATTTCAAGGAGGGCCCAATGCTGGTCACACACTTGAATTTGATGGTATCAAGCACGTCTTGCGCACCATTCCCTCAGGTATTTTCCATGAAAAATCTACTAATGTTATAGGTAATGGGGTGGTCATCGATCCCGTGGTATTTATTCAAGAACTGGATGGACTTGACCAGTTTGGGATCGATTACAAGAGCAAGTTGATTATTTCAAGAAAAGCGCACATTATCCTACCCACACACAGACTGCTGGATGCCGCAAGTGAAACCTCAAAGGGCAAGGCAAAAATAGGCTCCACACTTAAAGGTATAGGTCCCACCTATATGGATAAAACAGGGCGCAACGGGATACGTGTGGGAGATCTGGAGATTGAAGGCTGGAAAGATAAATATAGGGCGCTGGCAAATAAGCACCAGGCCTTGATCAGCTTTCACGACGTTGATATCCAGTATAATCTCCAGGAGATGGAGTCAGAGTTTTTTGCGGCCATTGAGCGTCTCAAGGAGCTCACGTTTATTGATTCTGAAGAATTTCTACAACAAGCTCAACGAAATAAAAAAACCATACTGGCAGAGGGTGCGCAGGGATCCCTTCTTGATCTAGATTTTGGAACCTATCCGTTTGTCACCTCATCCACCACCACGGCGGCGGGAGCCTGTACCGGATTGGGTGTGGCACCTAACCAGATAGGTGAAGTATATGGTATTTTTAAGGCTTATACCACGCGAGTAGGTAGCGGCCCCTTCCCTACTGAACTCTTTGATAAGGTGGGTGAGAAAATGGCGCGCGTAGGTCATGAATTTGGCGCAGTAACCGGCCGGGCAAGACGTTGTGGGTGGCTAGATCTTGTAGCTCTCAAATATACCTGTATGATCAACGGGGTCACGCAGCTTATGATGATGAAGGGTGATGTATTATCTGGCTTTAAAGAATTGAAGATTTGTACTGCCTATAAGTATCGCGGTGAGACTATTCACCACCTACCCTATAATATAGATGCAGACCTAGTAGAACCTGTTTACACTTCTTTTCCTTGCTGGAAAGAAGATCTTACCACGATGAGAAGCGAGCAGGAATTTCCGGAGGAACTGAATAATTATATCTCCTTTTTGGAAAAAGAACTTCATATACCTATTACCGTTGTAAGCGTAGGTCCCGACAGAAAGCAAACGATCCACAGAAAACAATAGGATCCTCAAGAACTAATCTATGCCTATTAAAAAGAACCTGTCTGTCCTGATTAAGGGAATAATGATGGGAAGTGCAGATGTTGTCCCCGGTGTGTCTGGTGGGACTATAGCCTTCATTACGGGAATTTATGAAGAATTGATCAAAACGATCGACGGCCTTGATTTTGGTTTGCTTACTGGAATCTTTAAGGACGGTATTCAAACCACATTTAAAAAATATAACCTAGGGTTTTTGGGTAGTCTGGCTTTAGGTATTGCCATAAGTATCTTGAGCCTTTCCAAAGCCATTACCTACCTCCTCGAGAACCACCCAGTATTGTTATGGGCATTCTTCTTTGGGCTCGTAGTAGCAAGTGTATTGTACATAGGAAAGCAAATCAGCAAGTGGAATGTGGGGGTGATTATCGCCATTGTCATAGGAACCATAATTTCTTATTACATCACTATTGCAGAGCCGCTGGGATCACCAGATAGCTGGTGGTATATCATATTTTCTGGATTTATTGCTATCATAGCGATGATCCTACCGGGAGTTTCAGGCGCTTTTCTATTGCTCCTTTTGGGAAGTTACAAAACCATTCTAGGTTCAATCTCGGGGCTCGTGGAGGCATTGGGATCAGGTGACTGGAGTCTGGTAGGCAAGTACCTTTCTAATCTTGCGCTGTTTGCCGTGGGATGTATTGCTGGACTCAAGGTCTTTTCCCGGGTGCTCACCTGGCTTTTTGACAACTACAAGAATTTGACCCTTGCCTTGCTTACTGGATTCATGATCGGTTCACTTAACAAGCTGTGGCCCTGGAAACGAGTACTGGAATATAGGACAAACAGCCATGATGTTGAAGTGCCATTTCTGGAAGAAAGTGTGATGCCCGGTTCATATGATGGTGATCCTCAACTTATATGGGTAATCCTGCTGGCAATACTCGGTTTTATTTTGATTTTGGGACTTGAAAAATGGGCCCAAAGCAAAACCAGCTAACTGTAACATGGAAATACCACGCAGTATATTTGGTTTATTAGGTAAGCGACTGGACTACTCATTCTCTCGATCCTATTTCTCCCAGAAATTTGAATCCGTGGGATTGAGCGATCACGAGTATAGAAACTATGAGATAAAGGATGTGGGTGGGCTGGCACGCTTTCGCGAAAGCGTAATCTACAACAAGCAGTCTCGCCTAACTAATGGCAAAAAAGAGATATTAAGAGGTCTGAACGTGACCATACCTTATAAGGAATCCATTATCGAGGTGCTGGACAGCGTGAGTGATGAGGCGCAAATCATAGGAGCGGTAAATACCATTACAATTGAAGACAACTTATGGACGGGTCATAATACAGATGCCTACGGTTTTGCAAAAAGTCTTGTGCCACAATTACCTATAAAAGGCAACGCATTGATTCTAGGTACTGGAGGCGCTTCAAAAGCTGTTGCGTACGCTCTTGATGCCCTTCAAATACCCCATTTATATGTTTCCAGATCGCCGGGGAACGAGGCAACAATCGGCTATTCCCAGCTGGATCGAGAAGTGATGGAGTCTGTCGGATTAATTGTGAATACTACCCCACTGGGAACCCATCCAGATGTTACCGGCAAACCTGATATCCCCTATCACCTGTTAGGCAGCCATCACCTACTCTATGATCTGGTGTACAACCCACAGCAGACACTTTTTATGAAACTGGGATTGCAGCGCGGCTGTAACGTCACCAACGGTTATGAGATGCTGGTACATCAAGCAGAACGTGCCTGGGAATTATGGAATCAATAGTGCTAGAATTTCCAAATCCTGAGTTGCGACAGAAATCTACAAAATTTTAAAGTACGTGGTAATTTTAAGCTAACCGGACCTAGTGATTTGTGTAGGCTAATAGAACTGTATATCTTGCCACGCTTACTATTAATAAGGTAAAATGACTGACAAAGACAACCTGCACAAGTCTGCAGATGGACAACTAGCTAAGGACGTTGAGAAAGAAAATGACCTCCTTGAAAATACTATGGTGGAAACTTCAGAAAGTGCTGTGGATAGCGATTCCATCATAGCAACTGACCAGGAACAAGAAACCGTTGTGGAAGGATCAAACAAGGTCGATAATGAACCCATCGATAATTCTACCACCCACGCAGATGCAATTGTAGCAGAATCTGAAACCGTCGAGGCGAGTAAAGACCCGATTGTTGAAATTGATGATGCAGTAGAAGCCGGTATCGAGAATTCTCAAACAGCGGTAAAGACAGCTGATGATGAGGGATCTATTGAAACTAGTGAGCAGTCTGATGAATCAAAGACTACAACAGCGCGAGAAATTGAAAAAAAGGATTATGCCGCCATGTCCATGAAAGAACTGATTGATGAACTCAGGTATTTGATGCAGGAGTACCCGATCAATAGTTTTAGAACACAGGCAGATGATATCAAAAAAGTGTTTGAAGCAAAGGACGCGCAAAATAAAAAGGAGAAAGAAGCAGCATTCAAGGAGGCAAACCCTCCCAGCGACGATTCCTTGGCTCCTGAATTTGAGTACAAAAATGAGCTGGCATTACAATTCAATGAGCTGCATTCCCTATACCGCAAACAAAAAGGTCAATTTCAAAGAGAGCGTAGAAAACAGGAAGAAGAAAACCTGGAAACACGACGCACTATTATTGAGGGAATCAAAACCTTGATCCATGAAGAAGAAAATATAGGTTCAACGTTTAAGAAGTTCAATGCCTTTCAAGATACGTGGAAATCTACCGGGAATATTCCACACGATGCCTATAACATTACCTGGGAAGATTACCGTCTGGCTGTTCAAAACTTTTATGATTACATTGATGTAAGTAGAGAATTGCGGGACAAGGACTTTGAACGTAATCTGGCCTTTAAAAAGAAAATTATCAATCGAGCCCAGGAACTGGGCAACGAGGAGAATATTCACAAAGCTTTGCGTGAACTACAGGAACTGCACCGCATGTGGAAAGAGGATGCTGGTCCCGTTGCCAAGGAAGATAGAGATGCCGTTTGGGAAGAATTCAGCGCTGCGACTAAGGTTATTCATGACAAGCGACAGGCTTACTATGAGGAACGCGATGCGCAGTTTGAAAAGAATCAAACGGTAAAGGAAAATATCATTGCAGAGATCCAAAAAATTACTTATCAAGGTGCTAAAAACCATAATCAATGGCAAGAGCGTCTGGAAGAGATAAATGTTTTAAAGGAATTGTTTTCAAAAACGGGACCAGCTCCCAAAAATGTCAACAATGAACTATGGGATCAGTATAGGAACGCTACCAGAGAGTTCAATAAAGCCAAAAATGATTTCTACAAAGATTTAAAACAGGAACAATTTGACAATCTTGCTAAAAAACGCAAACTGGTAGCAATAGCAGAAGAGCATGAAAATTCAGAAAATTTCAAAGAATCTTTTGAAGTAATCAAGAAAATTCAGGCAGAGTGGAAAACCATAGGTCATGTACCCCGCAAGGATAGCGATAAAATCTGGAAACGATTTAGGAAGGCTTGCGATGGATTCTTTGACAAAAAGACCGCGCAACGCAAGGATGAAAATCAGGAAGAACTAAACAACTACCAGAAAAAACTTGAGATCTACGATCAGCTTAAGGAATTACTTCCTGAAGACGATAAAAAAGCCCTCAAGGAAAAAGTCCAGAACATCATGTCCCAATGGGCTGCAGCAGGTCGAGTGCCGCATTCAAAAAGACACGTCCAGGAAAAGTTTGAAAAACTCGTAAAAGCAAAGCTTAAAAGTGCGGGAATGAGTGAGGTAGATGCAGAAATGCTCAAGTACCAGAATAAACTGGACAGCTTAAGCAGTACAGACTCTCAAGATTTCAAAAATGAACGATTCTACTTGAACAAACGCAAGGGTGAGATTGAGAGCGAGGTGCGACAGCTAGAAAATAACCTGCAATTTATTAATGCCAAAGACGATCAAAACCCGTTCCTAGTGCAACAACGCAAGAACATTGATAAGCTGGTACATGAAATGCAAATTATTCAGGAAAAACAGAAGAAACTCAACATTCTTCAAAATAGGATGAACAAAGAAAGTAGCGATTCAGAATAATTGATACTTTAAGTGGTTACCCAGCCCTCGCCTTAAGGCGGGGGTTTTTGCATTTTAAGCTATCACAGAATTATAAGAATTTTGAGGATTGAGAAGCGGTCGCATTTGTAAATTTCGATCAATGAAATAGTGGCACGTTTATTTCTTGCTACGCACATAGACCTACTTCCATGAAATATCTATACTTTCTAGTTTTAGCCATAATTATAGCCCCATTCTCTAGTGCGCAAACTAAGGGATCCGTAGAATTAGGTTTGCAGGGTTCTTTGGGATTTTCTAATATTTCTGGTTTTGATAGGGATACCGGTTTTGCAGAGTTAACCTATGATCCCATTTTTGCCTATGGCTTTGGTGGTACAGCAGAGTATTATTTTTCTGAGAAATGGGGGATTAAGACTCGGGTGAATTTTGAGAGAAAAGGATATGGGGATGAACTCTTCAGTCAGGGCAGTAGAGGTGCTTTTTTTTTTTCTGATATACACCTGGACTATATTACGGTTCCCATTACGGCAACCTATCACTTTGGGAGCAAGCTGGATTATTACGTCAACATAGGAGCCTACGCCGGTTTTTTACAAAATGCTACGGCCCAGGAACTCGATCTCGACCTAACTTCTGATTTTAGCAGTACTGATTTCGGGATTACTTTTTCCCTAGGCTATAGATTTCAGGTTGCGAGTAATGCCAAATTCTTTATCGAACTCGATAACCAGAGTGGTGTGGTCGATCTTTTTGAGGATGACTTCGGTAATAATTTCCGGCTCAATAGGACCAGTCTCAATCTAGGAGTGGTATTCATCCTGTAGGTGATATCTAGTAGTTGTGTACAAACTGAAAAATAAAATACCGAACAAAGAATAATTTTACGAAATGAATAGAATTATATTTAAAAATTGGGCTTTCCGATTTATGGTTTGGATTGTAATAATAAATATAATAGTATTTTATTTGACAGTTAATTATGTGAATTTCCCAGGTGTGGAAAACAACACAGATTCAACTTTATTATATTTAGGAGTTATTTCAAGTGTTTTAATGTTACTCACTTTAGCTTTTATTATTATGAGTATGATTAGAAAAGAAAAACGAAATTATCAATTTTGGATTGCAGTAGTTGGAATATTTATACTCGGAATTATACCTCTGATATTTTAAAGTACAGCAGACTAATTTAGCGCGGAAAGCCAGTACACAACAATGTATATAAAAAATAGTGCAGGTCATCGCTAACACTAAGGTCTGGGCATTTTTGGAAAGTCGCCAAATTTTTAAATTAGACGATTTCCAAGTAAAAAGATAAATAGTAAAATTCAAAATTCGGCTTGTATTCATCCGAAAAGAAACCGCCTATTTTTAGCGCTACTTTTTAAATCGGAGCCGATATTACGCTATCTCATTTGATATCTTCTAGTAAAAGGCGACTGATGATTTATTCTTTGGGGACGGTTAATTGTTTAAGCTTTCGCGAAAGCGCAACTCAAAATATTTTCCTGCGTAAGCTAAATATCAAACCGGCACACAATAGGAAACTTACGGTAAGCATCCAGCCGACAATGTAATTACCGTACAAAAATTTTCCAGTAGCAAAAAGCAAACTGTAGATACCTGCAGTTCCTAGCAAAAACCCTATACTTTTATACTGAAAGTTGTGGAACTTACTTTTTGCACCAAAAATCAATTGGTGGTAATTGTCTAATGTGGCCTGTTTGCTTCTAGAAGTAAGTAAAGTGACTGATATCCAGGCCAGCGAGGTCACTAGTACATTCCAGCAAATCATTTGCCAGCCTAGAAGTTCTCCAAACAATGCATTCTCCATACCCAATTGCTCAGATTGATTGATGAAGAACAGTACCGCAATTAGGAATAAACTTACCATCGCGGTGATTTCTGACCATGGGTTGATGCGATACCAGAACCACCTTAAAATAAACAATAAGCCTGACCCTGCACCTATCTGAATAATCAAATCAAAGGCAAACTTTGCTTCCTCTAGTACAAGTGAGAGCGCTGCCGCAAGGAACAACATGAGCACCATCGATCCCTTACCTATAACTAGTTTTTGGGTCTCGCTTGCGTTCTTGTTGATAAACCTGGCGTAAAAATCATTCACCACATAACTCGAGCCCCAGTTGAGATGCGTACTTATGGTACTCATGAAAGCAGCGATCAAAGAAGTTACCACAAGTCCCAGCAAACCAGCGGGTAAGAAGGTGAGCATCGCAGGATAACTAAGATCATCCTTTATAAAACTTTTGTTGAAATCAGGAAACTGGTTTGCCAGAGAGTCCAGATCTGGGAAGATTACCAGGGAAGCCAGTCCTATGATGATCCACGGCCATGGGCGCAGTGCATAATGCGCTAGGTTAAAGAAGAGCACCGCCCAGGTCGCGTGTTTCTCATCCCGAGCTGCCAGCATGCGTTGTGCGATGTATCCACCCCCACCAGGCTCGGCGCCGGGGTACCAGGTGGACCACCATTGCACGGCTAGGGGAATAATCAAGATTCCCATCAAAAGATCTGTATTGCCAAAGTCTGGTAACATGGGTAACTTATCCACTACATTTTCATGGGTGACCAAGTTTGCCATTCCTCCTATTTCTGGAAGATCGAGAATGTACCAGGTAGCCCAGATGGATCCTACCATGGCAATGATGAACTGAATAAAATCAGTGATCAACACCCCTTTTAGACCACCTAGTAAAGAGTAGGCAAGAGTGATTACTCCAGCTATTGCGAGAGTTTCAAATTCATTGAAATCAAACATCACGTAACCGATCTTGATTGCGGCTAGACAAACGGTTGCCATAATGATGATGTTGAATACAACGCCTAGATAAATTGCGCGAAATCCTCTTAAAAAGGCCGCACTCCTACCGCTATATCGCAGTTCATAGTATTCCAGGTCGGTTGTGATGCCGCTGCGACGCCACAACCGTGCATAAAAAAACACCGTGAGCATTCCCGTAAGTAAAAATGCCCACCACACCCAGTTCCCCGCAACTCCATCACTACGCACGATTCCAGCAACTAGATTAGGCGTATCTGCCGCAAAGGTGGTTGCGACCATGGAAACTCCTAACAACCACCAGGGCATGCTGCGACCTGAAAGAAAAAATGAAGAGCTGTTTTTTGAACTGCTTTTTGATACTACTATCCCTACAATAAGTGAAATCAAAAAAAAGCAGAAAATGATTATAAAGTCTATGGTTTCTAGATTCATAGAAGAAAGTTGTTAACGATAACGTTGTAATTTTTGCAAATAGCTAAATATAGATTAATAAGCTGTTTTATTTATGCTTCGTGCAATAGATTTAGCCCTCAAAGTGAGCAATATGGCAGTAGCTATCAAAAAAATAGGTGTGATGACTTCGGGTGGGGATTCTCCCGGGATGAATGCGGCTATTAGATCTGTCGTTAGGACTTGTGCCTTTCATAAGATAGAGTGTCTAGGAATATATCGTGGATATCAAGGTCTTATAGAGGGAGATTTTCTGGAAATGAATGCTAGAAGTGTCAACAATATTATTAATAAAGGCGGTACTATTTTAAAAAGTGCGCGCTCACAGGAATTCCGTACTAAGGAAGGCAGGGAAAAAGCCTATAACCACATGATGGCACAGGAAATGGATGCGCTGGTGGTAATAGGTGGCGATGGTAGTTTTACTGGTGGAATGGTATTCAATCAAGAATACGGCGTGAGTGTCATGGGGATCCCAGGCACTATCGACAATGACATAATGGGTACCAGTTCAACCCTGGGATATGATACCGCATTGAATACTGTGGTAGAAGCCATTGATAAAATACGTGATACGGCAAGTTCACACAATCGACTGTTTTTTGTGGAAGTCATGGGCCGTGACGTAGGACATATCGCATTAAATGCCGGTGTAGGCGCTGGAGCAGAGGAAATATTGATCCCAGAAGAAAATCTAGGTAAAGATCGCCTTATTGAAAGCTTGCGTAGATCTCGTGCTTCTGGAAAATCTTCCAGCATAGTGGTTGTTGCCGAGGGTGATAAAACAGGTGAAAACGTATTTGACCTCAAAGATTATGTAGAAGAACACCTACCTGAATATGAAGTAAGGGTATCAGTACTGGGTCATATGCAGCGAGGTGGATCACCTACCTGCTGGGATCGAGTACTAGCGAGCCGCATGGGTGTCAAGGCGGTGGAGAGCCTTATGGATGGTAAGACAAATTATATGGTGGGGATACTGAATAATGAGATCAAATTATGCCCCATCGAGAAAGCAGTAAAGGGAAAAACCAAAATAGACATGGAACTCATAAGAGTGAGTGACATCATGACGACATAATATAGGTCGTCAACTAATATTCAATAATTAATCAAAGAACATGAGTAAGAAATTAAGATTGGGAATCAATGGATTCGGGCGTATAGGTCGTATTGTATTTAGAGCAACACTAGAGAGAGATAATGTGGAGGTAGTTGCCATCAATGACCTGGTAGATGTTAATCAACTAGCCTATTTACTAGAATACGATTCAGTACACGGTAGATACGGTGGTACCATTGAAGTTAAAGATGGCAGCCTAGTAATTGACGGCGTTGAGGTAAGAGTTACTAGTGAGAGAGATCCCAAAAATTTGAAATGGGATGAAGTAAACGTAGACGTCGTTGCAGACTGTACCGGTATTTTCACAGATCTAGATAACGCACAGGCTCATATTGATGCTGGCGCTAGAAAAGTGGTGATATCTGCACCATCTAAAACAGCTCCCATGTTTGTTATGGGTGTAAATGATAGTGAACTTACCGCAGATCATAACATAGTATCAAATGCCTCCTGTACCACAAACTGTCTTGCGCCCATGGCCAAAATTCTGAATGACAACTTCGGCATTAGTGAAGCGCTTATGACGACTGTGCATGCCGCAACTGCGACCCAGTCCACAGTAGATGGTCCCAGCAAGAAAAATTACAGATTGGGTCGCAGCGCGATGAATAACATCATCCCTACCTCTACAGGCGCTGCCGTAGCGGTTACTAAGGTTATTCCAGAACTCAAAGGAAAACTTACCGGTATGGCTTTTAGAGTACCTACGGTAGACGTTTCTGTTGTGGATCTTACGGTAAAGTTGAGTAAAGAGACCAGCCTGGACGAGATCAACAAAGCATTTCATGAGGCTTCACAAGGCGATATGCAAGGTGTGGTGGGCTATACTGACGAGGCCGTTGTATCACAGGATTTTGTAAGCGATTCACGCACCAGTATCTATGATGCGGGAGCGGCAATTGAACTCAATCCCACTTTTTATAAGTTGGTAAGCTGGTACGACAATGAATTCGGCTATTCTTCAAAACTTGTTGACCTGGCAGAAAAAGTAAATAATTTATAAGCTGTAAAGCATAAAGCTCCATCTTTATTGATGGGGCTTTTTTGTTTTCACGCTTTCGCGAAAGCATAACAAGTACTATCTTAAGTGCTTAAACCAACCCACCTAACCACTACCCAACTGCATGATACTTATTACTGACAGCGGCTCTACCAAATGTGACTGGATCGCTATTGATCACTCAGGAAAACAACTGTTTAAAACCAGGACCAAGGGAATGAACCCGGCAATCCTCACCGTGGAGCAATTGAATGAGAGAATCCAGGAGTCTAGCGAGCTATTGAATGCGAGAGAGCATGTAAAAAAAATGTATTTCTACGGTGCGGGATGCGGTACCCACAAACCTAGAATAGCGCTGGAAGGTGTACTCGAGCAGTTTTTTGACCAGGCAGATGAGGTGGTGGTAAAAGAAGATACTGCTGCGGCCGTATATGCTGCAGTAGGAGATCGACCAGGTATAGTATGTATTCTGGGAACGGGATCAAACTGTTGTTTTTCAAATGGTAAAAGTATTGAGCAACGTGTGACATCCCTGGGTTACACTCTTATGGACGAGGCTAGTGGCAACTGGTATGGCAAGGAATTGATCCGTGATTTTTACTTTAAGAACATGCCGGTGCATATTAGGGATAAGTTTGCCGAAACCTACAATCTGGATTCTGATCATATTAAATACAACCTCTACAAGCAACCTAACCCAAATGCCTATCTCGCTCATCATGCAGAATTTATATTTAGCAATCTGGACGAGCGATATATTAAAAAAGTGTTGCGTCGCGGTCTGCGCAAGTTCTCAAAGCACATGATCCTCCAGTTCTCTGAAGAGATCAAACAACATAAGGTTCATTTTGTGGGAAGCATCGCCCATTTTGCAGAGCGCAGAATAAAGCAGGTTGCCGATGAGTTTGAGTATGAAGTAGGCAATATCGTGCGCAGGCCTATTGAAGGACTAGTACAATATCACGTAAACAAACTATAGATTTTGTGATATGAAGTTGATTTTATCCAGTCGCTTATCGTGGAAGTAGTATAACCCAATCGCGGGATATTCCTGGATGTAACTGCAAATAAACTCACTATCCTTTATCGTGCGGTAATCCACATCGTTTATGATCCACTGGGGATAGCCACCTATTTGAATGCCGTTACTGTTCTGGTCAACCAGCTTACCCGCAGCAAGCCGGTATAGAGTCCATGGTTGATTTTTTGCGAGCTTTTTGATTAGTAGATTTGAAGCAGCGTCGCGATGGACTATTTCCTCCCATATGGGTAAGCTACTGGAGGTGTTTAGTATGGATGACTTTCCAGATGGCTGCTTTAATCCGACCAATTTTTGATAATGTTTCCCGCGATGTACTTTATTTAGATTGAGTAGCAGTACATAGGTTTGATTTGCACGCGAGAAAACTCCCGCGACTTCTAAATCGTATTGATGAATCTCAGCACTATAGTTCTCTAATTCTCTAGACACCTCATTTAATGAAATTCTCTCGGCTACTGTATCTGTTTCAATAATACTACATTCCGTAACTAGTGGTTGCAAGACCCGTGCAACCTCATCAATTTTATAGGGCTCAATGGCTTCTTTCTTGTCTCTAGTCTTCATCAACATATTGTAATAGGTTGAAGTTGACCCTAGCGCCTTTTCTAGAAATTTGAACATAATGCCGCATTTTATTGTTCTCAAAGGTAATTGAAGATATTCCGCTTTCGCGAAAGCGGTAGATTTCACCAGCCTCTATACCTACTCAATATTTGTAACATTTTCATAAAAAAATGGCTTCCTTAAACCGCGGTATATAAAAGTATCTATCTTCATTTTAAGTTTAAATTCAACCCAATTGAGTCCTACATCAACTTTGAGTAAGCGTGGTTTATTTCCAGTTATAGTTCTTTCTTTTCTACTTTCAACTACAGTTGTACAAGCGCAGCTGTTAAAGGATGTGAAGGAATTTTTCACCTTTTATCCCAATCGTGCTAAGGCAGAACGTGATACCACCCTATATCTACAAAAATTTATTGCTGCCCCGGTAGTGAGTTTTTCCCCAGAAACAAATTTTGCCTTTGGTACGGGTGCAAAGTACCTATTTAAGTTTGCCGGTAGTGGCGAGGAGACCAGGGTTTCAAATATGCCGCTTACCCTGCAGTACACTTTGAACAATCAATTTTTTCTCTATTCTGGCTTTGAGATTTTTACTAATCAAGAAAAATGGGTGATAGAAGGGAACTTATTATTCCAAAATTACCCGCGACTTTTTTATGGGATAGGGCGCGACACTCCCGATACAAACAAGGAACAATACGATTATTATCAATTCTTGTTTGAACCTATATTTTTAAAGCAAATGCTTACCAGATACTTGTTTGTAGGTGGTGGCGTGCGTTACAACCGTATTTACAATACAGATATAGTTGCAGGTGGTGTTATAGACAGGACCAGACCAGAGGGATTTGATGGTTCTACGTCTGCGGGGGTTGAGGTAGCAGCACTCTACGATAGTAGAAACAATGTGTTGAATGCCCAGGATGGATGGTACTTTGAGCTTACCCATGGTGAATATTTTAAAATACTGGGCGGGACTAATACTTTTAATCTTACCAGGTTTGATTTACGTCACTACTTTGATTTAACTCCTAAAAACGATGATATCCTGGCGTTCCAATTTATAGGTAGGTTTACCAGGGGTGACCTCCCATTTTCAGAATATGCATTCTTTGGGAGTAGTGAGATTATGAGGGGATATCAGGAAGGTAGGTTTGTAGAACGTGATATGCTTGCTGGTCAGGTGGAATATCGCAAGAATTTTAAAGATTCACGCTGGGGAGCGGTTGCTTTTGCCGGTCTGGGTGATGTTTACAATAATGTGGACCAGTTCACTTTTGGAAGTTTAAAACCTAATTATGGACTGGGAGCAAGATGGAAACTTGATAAATCTGAAAATTTAAACATCAGGTTAGATTGGGGATTTGGTAATGGAACTAACAGTTTTTATTTGGGAATAGCAGAAGCATTTTAAAGAAAGCGAATGCAAGATTATCAACTGGCGGGACTTACGGCACTAGTTACTGGTTCATCTAGAGGCATAGGACAACAAATCGCAATAGGACTTGCTTCTCTTGGAGTTCAAGTGATCTTGCATGCTAGAACTATTGAACACCTTCAGGAAACAAAAAATTTGCTTGAAGAGATCAACGCAACTTACGAGGTTATTGAAGGTGATTTGAGTTCAAACCATGGCATCAAACAATGTATCCAGCAACTAAATAATCTAGATCTCCCGATTGATATACTTTACAATAATGCCGGAGTCATGACCAGCTACCGCGAGGATTTTTTGGGGCATGATCCAGCGGACTGGCAGTTGTCCTTTCAGATAAATGTGATTGCGCCTTATGAACTAATCAAGTTTGTAATTCCCGGGATGCGCAAGCGCGGTGGTGGTTTTATAGTAAATGTGGTCTTGGGGATTGAAAATGAACCACAGCTACTACCCTATGCTGCTTCCAAAGCTGCTCTTTCAAAACTGACGTTAGATCTCGCAGAAAAATGTTTGGAACATAAAATCAAAATCTACCAGCTAGACCCTGGGTGGTTGCGTACTGATCTGGGTGGCCCCCACGCGCACAATGCGGTAAATGATGTCTTACCAGGTGCGATAGAACTTTTACTAACTGGCGGTAATGAAAGAAGTGGTCAATGTTATAGTGCCCTAGATCGATCTTGGAAAACCAATTGAATTACAGCTGCGTTCTTTCCGTCGCTTTGTCGTTGAAAGATTTACTTGCGTATCTGTACATTTCTACAGTTCCTAAAAATAATATGGCATAACCCAGCAGCTCTATAGATTCCTCACTAGCATCTTTTACCGATCTCATATAATTATCCTCGCCCATGAGAGATTCCCAAAACTTACCTTTTCCATACAACCGGGAATAAAGCTGAACAATCAAAAATCCAATAGTAAGTACACCTATAAATAAAGAGTTTCTCACTAGGTATAGTTGAGAGGTAAATAGCCTAAAATTCCTGAAAAGATAAATGATCAAGGGTATTACAGCTACAATTGCAAATACCTGCCAGGCATTGTCAAACAAATTATTCTCAAGAAATGCATCCTGCTCTCTTATAAAAAGTACGGTATAGAAAATACCCAATACAAAACCCAAGGATTTAAATGGTTTGAAGCGATGGTACACAACAAATGAAATAGCTGCCGATACTGCTAAAAAGATTGCCTGACCGTATTCAGTTAGGGAATCTTCTTTTACTGCTTGATTTGTAGCATCAATAGCAAATACCAGTACAATAGCCCCCAATATTATGGCGTAAGCAATAGCACGCCATAGTATTGATAAGAAAGCGTAGGGACTTACCTGTTTCTCTTCATTCATAACAACTTTCCTTTAAATGTGATGTAAGATGATTGCAATCTAGGGATTTCAATTATAAAAGTGGGCAGCGTGTAAGCGTATTATGCAGCCTGCAATGCACTACTATAAGTACTTACTCAAAAGCTGATGGAAAATTCAAACAAATTTCTAAAAATCCATTCTTAAAAAAAGAACTTTAAACCTGTAAGATTCTTTTAGACAGTCTATTTTTTAATGGCCGGCTCGCAATTCTTTTGCATCAAGCAAATCTCTTGGAGACATTGAGAGGTATTTTCCAGCAATTCCAGATCAACCCCGGCCAGGCTACCGGGTCTAAAGTGAACCACATTGTTTCTAATTTGCCTTATGCGATCAAGATCTGCCACAAATGTCTTTTTATGAAAGGGTAAACTTAACCGTTCCCATACTGTTTCATCACCTAGAATAAAGGTGTAGTCTGAGAAGTTGAGATCGCTAAGTGATGTGGGTTGTCGATCATGTTCCTGGTAATTTGCGCAAGTCGCTAGAAACTTCATTTCAAATTTACCATCGAGCAACATTCTCAACATATTCTCGATCTCTTCCAGATGAATGAATGGCGCAATCTGGTCAAGGTATTCAAGATTGATGTCATGTGCGGTAACCGGCCCTTTAATTGTCCGATCCTTCTCTTGAACAAACACGACACGATGGGTAATTATTTCTCTAATTGCTTGAAATAAGGGCATATCAAGCTCAAGCAAGGTAAACTCTGGGTTCATCACGTCACTTACCTTGGCTGCTTTGTGATTGATTAATAAAGCTTTTGCAATGCATTCCCAGTCGATAATTCCAGTAATTTTCTTATGGTTGAGCATTACCGGCAGCTGCGAGTAGTTATGATGCCACATAAGGTAGGTTGCCTTACTTAGTTCATCATCTGGATGCACTGATACGGGTGCAGTTTCACTTGCATTAAGCTCTGCAAGGCGGGTAATGGGGTCAAATTCAAAATTCCCCGCGTTTGCGGCAGGGTCATTTGTTATCCGGGCCTTTTCAGTTGCTAGGATACGTACGTAACCGTCCATCTTGCCTACCTGCAAACTGGGCTTAACGTGCAATCCATGGCGTCCCAGCTCTTCATTGATGCGCCACACATTACTGCTGGTACGGCGTTTCATGTCGCCATACCGTTCCAGGATGCTGCGCCGTTTTACTTTAACTCCTCGCTCCTTCTTCAGGGCTTTGTCAATAAGTTTTTGAAACCGCTCTTCCACCTGGCTATATGATAATATTATTGATGTAAGGTAAAAATCAATTAGAGTTTGAATATGCCAACTCACGGTTAAATAAAAAAATATATCTAGTAGAAAATTGTAGATAGATAGATAATGGTGGGAATTGCGCGTTCGCGAAAGCGGAATACATCATCCACCCTTATTAATACTGTTATTAATGATACTTAGGAGAACATACAAAAAGATAATACAGGGGATTGCATAAATCTGTAACACGACGATCATAATTATGGAAAGAATCAGGAAGCAATATCTAAGTTCATTGCCTTTCCAGCCAAAATTCTTGAACTTGAGAGCAAAAAGTGGCAATTCTGCATTTAAAAGAATACAGCTTAAAATCGTGAGTCCCAGCAAGAAATAGAGATTGTGCAGCAGGTAGAACAGCCATTCAACATCAGTAGTTTGCTGGATAATCCCCAGCGAAATAATGAAAATCGCGTTTGCTGGAGTGGGAACGCCTATGAACGAGTCAGTTTGCCTGGTATCGATATTGAACTTTGCCAGACGATAGCAACTACCCAGCGTTATGACAAATCCAAAACAAGCGAGCCAATTTACAAGGTCGTTTTCAAACAACGCGCCGCCGGTAGTTGTCGCAATCATCTGGTACATGACCAGTCCCGGGACCAGTCCACTGGTTACCATATCTGCCAGGGAATCCAGCTGCGTTCCCAGATCGCTGGACACCTTGAGCAACCGGGCCACCAGGCCGTCAAAAAAGTCAAAGAAAATCCCCAGCATCACAAACAAACCCGCAAGCAACAACTCATCCTGCATGGCATAAATGACCGCTATACATCCAGAGAGCAGATTTAAAAGTGTAATAAGATTGGGTAAAAAGGCTTTTATTCTCATGGCAATGGTTAAAATACGGCAGATTCAATTTGACAAGCAATATCCTATTTATATCTGTGTTAATATAAAGGAATGCCACATATTTGCACTTTCCTTATGAGGTTTTTAGTATTCATTCTATTGGTGGTTGTTTTGGGTTCCGCTTTCGCGAAAGCGCAAACTACCAGAGCATACTCAAATGAATTCCTTAATATAGGAGTGGACGCCGCTGCGCTGGGAATGAGTAATGCCGTAACCGCCCATACTAGTGACGTTAATTCCGGTTACTGGAACCCAGCTGGACTTACCGGTCTTGAGGAAAAGGAGGTGTCGTTGATGCACGCGAGCTATTTTGCAAATATTGCCCAGTACAACTATGCAGCATATGCCCAGCCTATTGATGATGTAAGCGCATTTGGTGTATCCGTAATTCGGTTTTCAGTCGACGATATCTTAAACACGACCCAGCTCATAGACGAGCAGGGTAATATCAATTATGATCGCATATCTACTTTTTCCACAGCAGACTGGGCATTTACGTTTTCCTATGCGAGGGAGGCAAGGTTAAGTGGCTTTTCCTATGGGGCAAATGCCAAAGTGATACGCAGGGTGATCGGTAATTTTGCTAATTCCTGGGGTTTTGGTATAGATGCTGGGATTCAATGGAGAACGGGTGACTACGAAATAGGCTTTATGGCTAGAGATCTTACTACCACCTACAACAGCTGGTCAATTGATGAAGAGGAATTTTCCACCATAAGTGGCGCGGTAGAAAATCAAAATCAAGAACTACCTGAAAGCACGGAAATTACATTACCAAAGCTCCAACTAGGAGTTGCACGTACTTTTAAGTTTGACTATGATCATGTGCTAACTGCCGAGGTGGACCTGAACGTGCGTTTTATACAGACTAACGACCTTATATCCACCAGCGGTGTGAGCGCTACTCCCTCTTTAGGACTGCAGTACGGATTTATCGACCTGGTTTTTGTAAGAGCAGGAGTGGGCAATTTTCAAAATGTAGAGCAACTGGACGGCGCCGAGGATCTTACCATGCAACCCAATATAGGTGTGGGATTTAAATACCGAGGAATTACAGTCGACTATGCACTTACTGATATAGGCAACGCTAGTGATGCGCTTTATAGCAATGTCTTTTCAGTTAACGTAGATTTGTCTGTTTTCTCCAGATAGATGCGATTTCAAAAATTATTTCTTTCAATTTTAAGCGGTGTTCTTTTGTGGCTAGCCTGGCCTACTTACGGCTTTGCTGTATTATTGTTTGTAGCCATTGTTCCATTATTATGGATGGAGCAAAGTATAAGAAAAGAATGCTACGGAAAATCAAATTTCAAGGTTTGGAGCATTGCATATGTGGGACTTCTCATCTGGAATGTGGCCACAACCTACTGGTTGATCAATTCTACCGTATTTGGATTTTTATTTGCAAATCTGGTAAATACAGCGCTCATGGCGACTGTTTTTTTAGGGTACCACATCATTGCAAAGAGGACAACACAAGGTGCGGCACTTACTTTTCTCGCCTGTTTATGGATGTGTTTTGAGTGGCTGCACCTTCATTGGGAATTTTCCTGGCCGTGGCTCAATCTAGGCAATGGATTTAGTGAATATACCTCATGGATTCAATGGTATGAGTATACGGGCACCTTCGGCGGTACGCTATGGGTATGGATAGTTAATATTGCAATTTTCAAAGGTCTTATTGTAATCAAACAGACTGTAAATAAAGAGCGTAGACAACAGTTCTTTTTCAAATACGGGATTATTTCTTTGGCGTTAATTCTTCTTCCAATCATCGCATCCTTTATCATAGAAAGTCATACACGTAATTTATCAGAAGACTCCCAAACAGCCGAAGTACTGATCCTGCAACCTAATATTGAACCTTATCAAGAGAAATATACGCTTACCAATAACCAAATCGCTGCCAAACTTGTCCAGCTAGCCTCCCAAAACATAAGCGACCGTACCCGACTCATTGTAGCTCCTGAAACTGTCCTGGCAGATCATATTATAATGGACGATCTGGATATTGATGAGAGCATTCAAACCCTGCGCAAATTTTTGTATAATTATCAAGGGACTTCATTAATGGGTGGCATATCGCTGCTTGAAGTATTTAGTGATGAAAAAAGAAAGACTAAACAAAGTAATTTTGATCCTACCTCGCTCCTCTATTTTAACGACTACAACAGTGCTTTTTTATTAGGAACCAGTAAAGAAATAGAACTTTACCATAAATCAAAACTAGTCGTGGGAGTGGAGAACTTCCCATACAAGTCAGTTCTGGAACCCGTTATAGGAAATGCGATGATAAGCATGGGTGGCGCCTCGTACACTAAAACAACGCAAAAAGAACGTGGTGTTTTTAATTTGCAGCCTATTATAGCGGCTCCCATAATTTGTTATGAGTCCGTGTACGGGTCATACTTAAATGGATACGATAGTCAAGAAGCCAATTTATTCACAATCATTACTAATGATGCATGGTGGGGCAACACGCAGGGTCACAAGCAGCATTTAAGTATTGCCAGATTGAGGGCTATAGAATATCGTAAATACGTAGCACGCAGCGCAAATACAGGTATAAGTGCTATTATAAACCATTATGGTGATATTGAACAACAGTTAGATTACGATACAGTGGGCAGTATTAAAGGTACGGTTAGGTTAAAAGATCAACGCACATTCTATTCCAGGAATGGAGATTATATCTCAAGAATTGCTGCTTTTGGAGCCTTGTTTATAATACTGTTTTCTTCACTAAGAAGAGGAAAAACCAAACGGAAATAGTGAGACTACTGACCCTTAAAGAACACGACGGAACTGATGGTCTTGACTATGATCCGTATATCCAAAAAGATACTCCTTTTTTTAATATAGTATAGATCATACTGCAGTTTAGTCATGTGGTCCTCATCAGTCTCGCCATATTTTGCCATTACCTGTGCCCAACCAGTAAGACCTGGTTTTACTACGTTGCGAGTGGTATAGAAAGGGATTTTTTGAGATAGTTCTTTAACAAATACCGGGCGCTCTGGACGAGGACCGATGATGCTCATTTCGCCTATTAAGATATTATAGAACTGTGGGAATTCATCAAGTCTAGTCTTACGCATAAACTTGCCAAACCTTGTGATTCTGGCGTCATTCTTAGTTGCGTACTTTGCCCCTGCATTTTCTGCATCCACAACCATGGTCCGATACTTATATATTCTGAAGGTTTTTCTATTCTTCCCTAATCTCTTTTGAGAATAGAAAAGAGGACCACGATTCCCTATTAGGTTTCCAAAGATGATTATTGGCAGTAAAATCACCCCTACAATAATACCTACAAGCCCAGTCACAATATCAAAAGCCCTGTGATACACTCGGTAAAGTCTATTTTGGTTATTTCTAGAAAATGGAAAGTATTTATAAAAGTCCTTTTTAATAAATTCAACAGGTACCCTGTCGGTAATCTCCTCGTAAACTTGAGTGAACTCCCTAATATTATAGCCGCGGTCAAGAAGCTTTAACAGCCACTTATACAAATCATCATTAAAGACTGAAAAGTTAGAACCAGCTACTACAATTTCATTTACCTGTCCCTTTTTTACTAATTTATTAGCGCTTTTTATTGAAATCTCTTGAACACCAGCAACTTGATTATTAACATTTGATAAATTCCCGGTATTTACAAATCCTGCAATATAATAGTTGGGGTCCACTTCCTTAAAACTAGAAGCAACCATGCTAGCTTCTTGCGGACTAGACAGTATAAGGATCTTTTTATTAAACCTACTGCTTGCAAAAAGTTTAATATAAACGGTACGCCACAAGAGAAGAGCAATGGTTAAAACTAGCCAGAAGTATAAAATCTCAAGCCTGTTTTGAGGTAATGGTGGAGTAATAACTGGGGTAAAGAGATAGAGCAGGGAAACAATCGAACCCGTAGAAATAACAGACCGCAGCGTTGCACTTATACGACTGGCTCGTTGCAGGTTATACATCTCAAATATCGTTGCAAAAAAAAGTAAATAAACAACCAGTATTACCGGCCATGTCCAGTGTTCCCTAGTTATTTTAAAATAATCATAATTGAAAAGCAAACCTATTAGATGTAGTGCTGCTAATACAGCCGCTATATCAATGATGCGTAAGAAAATCTTGCGCTCTGATATATCAAAATGAAAGGATATCCTGTTAGACATTAGTTTGTTAGTGTGATAGTTTTAAATTGCTAGTTCTAGCAAAAGAAGTATTTTGCTCCTTTACGTTTTCTTCTTCCTCCTCACGTTTAAAGTCGAGTTGTATAAGACTTAATGCATAAACTAAACTAGGTGCCGCAATTCTAGTAGCACTATGATTAATTGTTGCTAACCAAAACCCAAGAAATGCATAGAAAAATATATTTGATCTATTACTTGATCTCATTAAAAGTGGCAATACAAGCAGAAAAATTAATATAAGTACGCCTAGTGAACCATGTTCAGCTAGTAGTCGCGTTATTTCATTATGCGATGCCGCTTGTTCACCTCCACGTTCCAGTCTATAATATTTAGATTGCCCACTGCCTATACCTAATAAAGGATTTTCCAGAAATGCCTGAATTTCTAATTGATTTATATCTGAGCGGCCTGCAGAAACATCTGTTTTCTCCCTACCGTTAATATCTTTATTTGTGTAACGATTCTCTATAATTCCCCCCGTCGCGATACTGGTGTAGATAAATGCAACCACTACACTAGATATGATTAAAGTTGCTTTTAAACTCAAACTACTTCCTTTAACACGTGCGCTTTTTCTCTTACGAATCAATAAAAAGAAGGTCACGGCAATCATTGCAAAAGCAGTTAAAACCCCACCTCTTGAAAATGTTAGCCAGGCTCGATAGGTTATTAACCCAAAAAGAAATAAATCTATGATATTGTACAGAAAATTGCGTACGGTCAAAAATCTGAAGAATGTAAAGAACATCCCTAAGCCCAAAACCGTTGAAACCTGATTAGGACCAAATCCACCACTAGTATCAAAATTAGATTGTGTTGAAGTTACAGCTTCACTTAGATCTGTCGGGGTATAACTTATGATGTATATTGTCATCATTAAAATAGGTCCAATACTGGTCTGGATGGCCAAACTAATCTCGTCAAACGTAAATTTTCTCCTATAAAAATAAATTGAGCAAACCACTAGGGCTACTGGACCTGCAAGATTTGCGGCTACTAACTTCCTAAAACTTATGCCCACAGGTATATCCCCGGCAGATACAATCAAACTAGGTATAAAAAGCAATAACAACAGTACATAGGATATTGATTTAAGTGAAAACCCTCTCATAAAAATCCCACACAAACTGTAAAGTAATATTGTGTATTTGATTAATTCATGAAATAACAAGGTTCCAGTCATACGACCGAATACCTCGAGGCACATACAGTAAACAGATCCTATAAGCACCTCGTTGCCGCGATCCTTGTTCAATAAAATTCTTACTAGAAAGTAAATAATAATGAAATGCGCGTAGAATCTCAGCACTACGGGTGCAGCAATTATTAATAGCGCAAGAATTATATGGAATATAAGTGTTGCTGGATATGAAAGCTTTTCTATCTTGAGCATTGACAATTACATTTCATTTTTGATTCGTAAAAGTTCATCCTTTACAAATTCAAGTTTTTCAATTATTTCGGTAGTTTTTAGTTCTCCTTTTCTTTTTTTCAAATGTTCACGAGCGCCTTCCAGCGTGAATCCCCGCTCCTTGACAAGATGATAGATTGATTTAATAATTTCAATGTCCTTCTTGCTGTACTTACGGTTTCCTTTGGCAGTTTTCTTAGGAGATAAAACATCAAATTCTTTTTCCCAAAACCTAATTAGAGACGTATTCACATTAAATGCACTAGCTACCTCACCGATCGTGTAGTACATCTTTTCAGTAAGTTGTTTGCCTAGCATTAATCTAGTGAAATATTTTCTTGTTGAGCCTTCCTCAACAACTCATTAAACTCTGCCGGGGTTAAACTACCATAGTAAAAATTGATGGGGTTTATCCTGTTGCCATCCTTGATGACCTCATAATGTAGGTGGGGAGCTTCACTCCTACCCGTACTACCCACATATCCTATAATGTCACCACGTTTTACCTTTTGACCGCGTCTTACATTGTATGGGCTGCGACGTCTTAAGTGGGCGTATAAGGTTACATAACCGTACCCATGGTCAATACGTATGTGATTACCGAATCCAGAACTGCGATTGTCTGAGCGAGTAACCACACCGTCTCCAGTAGCAAATACCGGCGTACCTCGCGGTGCCGTAAAATCCATCCCTCGATGCATTTTCCTGGTTTTGTTGAAGGGATCGGTACGATAACCGTAACCGCTCGCCATGCGTGTTAGGTCCTCGTTTCTTACGGGTTGAATCGCGGGTATGGCACTCAGTAGCTTTTCCTTATCTGCCGCCAGCACGGCAATCTCATCCAGGGACTGGGACTGTATCGCGGTACGTTTCTTGAGCTGATCGATGTTCTTGCGCAATTCTATAATCGCATCGCTTTTATCATAGCCTTCTAGACTACTGTAGCGGTTCACGCCACCCATTCCCGACTGTCGCTGCTCGTCACTTATGGGAGTTGCGTCAAAATAGATCCGGTAGATCGCATTGTCCCTGCGTTCTACATCCTCAATCACCTTTGTGAGCGATTTAATCTCTTGTTCTGCTTGTTTGAGTTGAAAACTCAGGAACTCATTTTGATTTTCTGCACGGCGGGAATCTGGAGACTCGTAAAATTGCAATGCTATAAAGAATAAACCAAATCCCATCAAACCACTAGCAATCAAAAATGCCAGACTACGCAATACATATCGACGCTTACTGCGTTTCACCTTGGTATAGGTGAGCGTGTCAGCATCATAGTAGTACTTTGCCTTAGCCATATGGTTTAAAGTGCTATTTTTGCCCGCTAGTGACAGATTATTGCTACAACTGGTGGTGGAATGGTTACGCTTTCGCGAAAGCGTAATTCCCTAAAAATCTACCGTTGCTACAAGTCGTCAAAAATACTCAAAAACCTTTTAACGAGTCCTGCTGCCATGCGTTCAATAGAGATCAGAAAACAATTCCTAGAATATTTTGAAAAACAAGGCCATACCGTAGTTCCCAGCGCACCCATGGTCATAAAAAGTGATCCTACGTTGATGTTTACAAATGCAGGCATGAATCAGTTCAAAGAGTACTTTCTAGGGAATGGAACGCCTAGATCCACAAGGCTTGCAGATTCCCAAAAGTGTTTGCGAGTAAGTGGTAAGCACAATGACCTTGAGGAAGTAGGTGTGGATACTTATCACCACACCATGTTTGAGATGCTGGGGAATTGGAGTTTTGGCGATTACTTTAAAAAAGATGCCATAAAATGGGCTTGGGAACTGCTTACCGAGGTTTATAAAATCGATCCTGAAATACTGTACGTAACCGTATTTGAAGGAGACAACATTGATGGAACCTCCAGAGACCAGGAAGCCTACGACATATGGAAGCAATACATACCCGAGGACAGAATCCTGGATGGGAATAAGGCCGATAATTTCTGGGAAATGGGCGCTCAGGGACCTTGCGGACCGTGTTCAGAAATTCATGTAGATATCAGGACTGAAGAGGAAAAGATCAAAGTGGATGGCAAGAGCCTAGTCAATGCAGATCATCCACAGGTAGTGGAAATTTGGAATCTGGTTTTTATGCAATTCAACCGGTTAGCAGATGGATCACTGGTCAACTTACCTCAAACACATGTGGATACGGGAATGGGATTTGAGCGACTTGCAATGGTATTACAAGGTAAAAGTTCAAATTACGATACTGACGTCTTTAGTGAAATCATTGAGCAAATAGCACAGATTTCAGGCAGCTCGTACGGTGAGAATGAAAAGACTGATGTCGCCATAAGGGTTATTGCAGATCACCTAAGAGCGGTATCCTTTTCAATTGCAGACGGTCAATTACCGTCTAATACTGGGGCGGGCTATGTTATCCGCATGATTTTACGCAGGGCCATACGATACGGTTATACCTACCTAGATCTTAAGGAACCTTTTATTTTTAAATTAGTTGACACCCTAGTGCGACAAATGGGAGTTGCCTTTCCAGAACTGGAAAAACAACAATCGATCATCACAAACGTCATCAAGGAAGAGGAGGTTTCATTTTTAAGAACACTTGCTACTGGGCTTTCCTTATTAGACCAGCAAATCGCCCACCTGAAAGAGAATAATCTAAATACACTAGACGGGGCAAAAGCTTTTGAACTGAATGATACCTTTGGGTTTCCCAAGGAATTGACACAGCTTATCTTAAGTGAGCAAGGTCTGGCAATGGATGAGGCTGGCTTTCAAGCATCGCTAGAACAACAGAAGAGCATATCCCGCGCAGCAACTTCCATCACTACAACAGATTGGATAGAAGTGTCTTCTGCATCCAGCTCACAATTTGTAGGCTATGATCTACTGAATACGGACGCACGTATTGTAAAATATCGCAAAGTCAGTACTAAAAAAGATGGAGACCATTTCCAGCTTATACTAGATCAAACACCTTTTTATGCAGAGGGTGGTGGACAGAAGGGTGATACTGGAGCGCTCAACTTTTCAAGCGGTGAGACTATTCAGGTCATTGATACCAAAAAGGAAAACGGCGAGATCGTACACATTACAAAGGATTTACCAGACCACCCAGAGAATGCTCTTGTCGCAACGGTAGATGAGGCGCGTAGAAAGGCAACCAGCTCAAACCATACCGCTACCCACTTATTACATGAGGCACTACGCGGCGTACTGGGCACTCATGTTGAACAAAAAGGTTCTATGGTACGTAATAGCTCCTTGAGGTTTGACTTCTCACATTTTGCCAAAGTCACGCAGGAACAGTTGAAACAGGTAGAGGACTTTGTGAACGAGCGCATACAAAACTCATTGCAACTGCAAGAACATCGATCGATGAATTATGCCGCAGCGATAGATGCAGGGGCAATCGCCCTATTTGGAGAAAAGTACGAGGATGATGTGCGCATGATTCAATTCGGTAATAGCAAGGAACTTTGTGGGGGTACGCATGTATCAAATACCGCAGATATCTGGCAATTCAAGATTACCCAAGAAACTGCGGTAGCCGCGGGCATACGTCGTATTGAAGCCATTACGGGAACAGCGGTCAAAGAATATTATAAAAAACAGGAGCGTTCACTTATCGATATTCAAAATTTACTTGACGCAGGAAGCAAATCACCGCAACAGGCGATTACAGACCTCCTTTCTGAAAACAAAAAGTTAACTGCCCAGCTTGAGAAATTCAAGGGTGAAAAGACAGGAGCTTTAAAAGCCAAATTGATTGCAAAAGTCCAGGACATCAACGGAATAAACTTTCTTGCGACTGAGGTGGATCTAGATCCCAAGGAGATTAAAAACCTATGTTTTGAACTTGACCGGGAAATTGATCGTCTTTATGCCGTGATCGGGGCAAAGACAAAAGATAAAGCTACCCTTACCGTAATTATTGACAAGGAACTTGCCCAGGAAAACAATCTCAATGCGGGTAATATAGTAAGAGTATTAGGCAAAAATATCAATGGCGGCGGCGGCGGCCAGCCGCATTATGCAACAGCTGGCGGTAAGAACCCAGATGGACTGGAGGCCGCCCTGGATCAGGCCATCGACTACATACGAGACTGAAACAAATAGGTAGAAGAACCCACAAATAACATATGGCAGGTGGCGGTAGCATAGCAGCAATGAATCAAAGCATCAAAGAAAATGCTGCTTTGAAAAAATCGCGCTCCAGATTTAAAGGTTTAGGAAAGCAACCGCTTATATACAAGGGGAATAGAGTCAAGCATCATCATACTCCGGAAGAGGTTGCCGCGTTCAAAAAGGCCTATCAACGAGAGGTTAGAATAAGTAAAAAACGATCTATAATAGTCTGGATAATTACACTCATTCTAACCCCGTCTATAATTTATTTACTGGTTACTTTATGGATGCTGGCTTTCTCTTAAACTTTTTATTCAATGAAGGAGATAGCCTTACTGACTAGGGTTCCTATTAAACCTAGCTCAAATCAAATTGACTACTATTCTCAAGTTGTATTACTGGGTAGTTGCTTTACAGAGAATATTGGAAAAAAGCTGCTCGACTGCGGTTTCAATAGCACAATTAATCCACTAGGGATTCTGTTCAACGCGGTAAGTCTAGAAAACATAGTTTCTAGGGCTGTAAACGGTGACTGTTTTAGGTCGCAGGATCTTCATGATGGTATTTGTTACGAGGTGCATTCCAAAGCATTGGGAACTGGTAATGACTCAACTCTGGACGTTTTGAACAAGGGGCTGGAACAACTAGGTGCTACTTTAAAAAAAACTACACACCTATACCTAAGTCTAGGAACAAGTTGGGTTTATGAGCTTATAGGTACAGGCCAGATAGTTGCCAATTGCCATAAGCAGCCTCAAAAACTATTCAACAAGAGATTGCTTTCCACGGGAGAGAATAGAGATGCCATACAATCCATAATCAAAAAAGTTACCAGTATTAACCCAGACCTTCAAGTGGTGCTAACCATATCACCCGTGCGTCACCTAAAAGATGGATTTATAGAAAACGCGCACAGCAAAGCACGTTTGATTGATGCTGTTCATTCTTTGACAAATTCCCATCAAACTACCTACTTCCCTTCTTACGAGATTGCCATGGATGAATTGCGTGACTATCGCTTCTATTCCAGGGATCTCGTTCACCTTAACGATTTGGGAGTGGACTATATCTGGTCTCGCTTTCGCGAAAGCGAGATCAACCCAAATGCCTATAACACGATGAAGGAGGTACTGAAGTATCGCTCTTTTGCAAATCACAGGAGTAGCGATCCACTCTCTCACCAGGATAAAGTGGAACTGAAACGCCAGGAATTACTTTATAGATTCCCTTTCATCAGCTTGTGAAAAACAAGGTATATTTTATTTTGATAGAAAATTCAGTCTAGCTTACCAGCTCGTGAGCATTAACTAAGTAAGGTGGTTCCCAACATTTCTGGCCTGGCAGTGATTTGAACAGAATAATATTGCGGGACGTATTACATACCGAATCATTAAAGCATGCTGCGCTGTTAGTAGAACAACCAGCCTACTTAAGACTATACGCAATACTTTAAAAGAAGCTTTCTACTCGTCTTCTGCTATCTTGTATTCTTCGGCAGCCTTGTCAAATTCTGCTTCCAGCAGTCGATAATAGCGATTGTAAATGTCTTTCTTAATGTTGCAAACCTTACCATTGCGAGTCAACGCATCAGAAAATTCCTTCTGGTCAATTTTTTTGTCCATAAAGTCTTGCGTAAGCTGTGGACGAGCTTGTTTACAACTTGCGTAGTCATTGTAAGCCGTAATATATTTTTTGTAAGTCTCGCTAGAAGTTACCGCATTGAGAGCTTCATCTTGTACGGTGGATCCAGCAGGTGTGGCAGTCGAGTTGTCATCGCAAGAAATTACCATTGCAAGTACAATTAAGAAAAATACCTTTTTCATGAACCTAATTTTAGGTAAAAGTAATTCCCAGTTTGCTCAACGCAAAAACTTAATGCAATCATCTAGCGTTTGCGACGTTTCCACTCCCCTATCATTTTCCTACGGAACTCAACCTCGGCCTTTTTTAACATTAAGAAACGGGTAGGACCTATAATTGTGAGAATTTTTCGCTGGAATCGTGCAGAGTTCAGCTCTTGCAGCTCTTGATCCACTTGGTCAATTTTATCGATCAATTCATACGACTCCTTATCAGTCATGGAAGCCAGTTGATCGCTATCTATACCTCTAATAAGACTGCGTTTTCTTCTTTCCAACCTGTTGCGGTCCTCAAGTTGTTGATTGTAAATAGGCCAGAATTCCTGAGCCTCGTTACTGGTAAGGCTTATTGATTCTGTAATGTGCGCCACCATCAAAGCTTTCAATCTGTCGCGCTTAACATCCCCACGCAGTGGCGGCTGTGCCGCAAGTGATAGGTTTATAAGTAAAAAAAGAATGGTAAGTGTTTTCATTGCATATAAATTTCAAATAACGAAGACTCGTCAATTAAATATTGTTGAAGCTCGTCATCAAGTAAAAAGTTTTCATTTTTAGTGGTAATTGAATCCTCTTCCAGCACCTGCTCCATAGGCTCAAAATCATACCATGCTTGATCTTGTATTATAAATTCTGCTAGTGTTTCCTGCTCAAGATCCATAAAATCTATAGGTTGTGAAGAGTTTTTCAAATTAAACATCATGGCAAGACATGCAGCAATGGCAAGCATACTAACGGTAATAATCTTTGGTCTGGAAAGCTGTCGCACTTTAAGCTTTAGGAACGATTCATTATTCAAATCGTCAAATGCAAAACTGCATTCTTCAAAATAGCCTTTGGGAACATTAAATCCAGCTGCCTCATGCTTATTTGACAATCTGAGATTATCCAGAGTGTGTGTCAAATCTTCAAAATAGTCCTCAGGAACTTTGAACCCGCTATCGATATGTTTGTCTTCCTTGTTCATCTTTATTGAGACTGTCTTTTATTCACTAAGTTTAATGAGATTTGATGTGACTTTCTATTTTTTTTGCTGCAATATGGTAGGAACTTTTTACCGCACCCTCACTTAAATCTAGAACCGCCGCAATATCCTTAAACTTAAGTTCATCAAAATATCGGTAATTAAATATTTGACGCTGGCGGGCGGGCAAAGCAGCAAGAGCCCGTTGAAGGGCTAATTCAACTTCTCCTGCTGTAAAATGTGCATCTGCCACCAGATCATCTGTCATTTTTAGGGCTAATTCCTGATCAGAGATTTTAAGTTGTTTGGAACGTTTATTAAGAAACGTAATACTTTCATTATAAGCGATTCTATATAACCAAGTGCTCAATTTACTGTGTCCCTTAAAATTCTTGAGTCCTTTAAACACTTTGATAAATACATTTTGTACTACATCATGAGTATCATCATGAGACAATACCATTTTCCTGACTTGCCAGTAAATATGTTGCTGATAAGTATTCAACAATATGCGATATCCTTCTTCTCTAGATTGAGGATCGGCAATTTTATCAAGTATTTCTTGCTCTTTAGAATCGGTCATTCATGCCTTATGACTATGGTAGATGAAAATAGTTTAATTCAACGATACCATAGTTTCATTTTTACAAAGACTATTTTTGTACTACCTAACAATTATGATGTCAGAAAATCAATTCCCCACAGACCCTCAATTTGAAGCACTTTCTTATGCTAGCGAAGACGTAAGAGTTGAGTTCTATAAAAAGACCTATACCCACGTTGCCATTGCGACCTTATTGTTTATTGTAGTGGAATATGTCTTCTTGCAAATCCCACCCTTAGTCAACTTTATGCTCAGCCTTACTCAAGGCTGGACCTGGTTGCTGGTATTGGGTGGTTTTATGTTTGCTACTAATTATGCTGAGAAAATGGCACATACCAGTCACAATAAATCTCAACAGTATTTGGGTCTGGTTCTTTTTGTAGTGGCAGAAGCTTTAATATTCATACCCCTAATCGCCATAGCCGTGGCCTACGGTGAATTGAACGGTGCAAACGTACTCAATCAGGCAGCAATATTGACGCTATCTTTATTTACCGGCTTGAGTGCAGTAGTACTGGTGACTAAAAAGGACTTTTCCTTCCTACGATCCATTCTTGCTATAGGGTTCTTTATCGCTATAGGATTAATTGTAGCGGGTATGATCTTTGGATTTGACCTAGGTCTCGTCTTTAGTGGATTTATGGTAGTACTTGCGGCAGGCAGCATACTTTATCAAACTTCTAATCTTATTCACAAATACAGTACTGACCAGTATGTGGGTGCCGCACTAGGCTTATTTGCTTCACTCATGCTGCTTTTCTGGTACATACTCAGTATTTTTATGTCCAGGGATTAAAACAGTCCGTAAATTACTTTTGAGTATAAAAGGTAAATTGAATAGCTTTAAAATAAAACTAGTTGTAGCAGCATGTGGTTTTATACTTCTAGGCTCATTTTTTATATGGTTTTTCCAGTATGATTTATCGTACACCTATAAGACAAATGACCATATTATATGGTCGAGAGATGTACAAATAGAACCAGGTGATTATATTGGTTCTCCCCCACAGGGCAGTACTGCAAGGTCTTCAGCGTTTATAGGTATGACACTTATAAGCGGTAAATTAAATAAACTGCGTGCTGAGGCATATTTTGATAGATCGCAATCATGGATTAAGGACACTACTCACTTTGATTTCAAAACCGACTTGGCAATTGACAAACTGGTATTTGACATCTTCCAACTTCATGCAGCAGAATTCAATAAGTACATCGATTCCACCAGTAACTTTAGAGAAATAAGTTTTAAAGAACGGGTGCTTGTAGGCGATAGTATTTACAGCAAGGCTGCGACTGTAAGAAAGGAGGCGGAATCTATAAAAACATTAGAATCAGAAATGTACACCAAGCTGAGGGCAAAAGTGGATGCAGCCATTAATGAATAAAACTAACTGCCTACAACACTAAAATCCTCCAAATAATATAGATTCCCAGTTCCAGTAGTTACAGGTTAATTTAAAGTAGATCTTTAAAATAGGTAAGAAAATTACGATAGGTTATTAATCTGATGATTTAAGCAGTCTAGAATAGGATCAGTCTATTCCTTTTTCTTGAATTCACTAAGGGTCTTATAAAAATCCTCTTGAACAGGTCGATTCTTGGGTAGTTCTCTCAACGGTTCTACCTCTTGCATGGTCTCGTGGCAGTCTAGCGGTAATTGCTGGTACAATCTGGTGCCCGCCGTTTTCCACTCCAGCATTTGATCGGTAACTTTCTTGATGACTTTTGCGGGATTGCCTACGATCAAACTACGCTCTTCAAACTGCTCTCCTGCCTTGACAAATGACATAGCACCCACGATACAACCGGCCCCTATTGAGGCATCGTCCATAATCACGCTATTCATCCCTATTAGACAGTTCTTACCCAGGTGTGCGCCGTGAATAACGGCTCCATGACCTACGTGAGCACCCTCCTGCAAGACAATACTCTTACCGGGAAACATGTGTATGGTGCAGTTTTCCTGTACGTTTACGCCATTCTTCAAGATGATCTCTCCCCAGTCACCACGTATTACGGCACCAGCACCCACGTAGCAGTTTGCCCCTATGATCACGTTACCTATAACGGCTGCAAGGGGATGGACAAAAGCACTTTCATCTACAACTGGCACATGCGATTTAAAAGAATAAAACATAACTCGCCTAGGGAATGTTTAGGTATTTGTGTGTTTGTAGTGATACTTGCCACTCGGGATTATCCATGACAAACTCCGTGATGAGCGGTATCATTTTTTCCCTAACTGACCATTCCGGTTGCAGGAATAATTTACAGGTGGATGAGACTTTTTGGGATTCCGCTTTCGCGAAAGCGAGATCATGACGATTATATACAATCACCTTAAGCTCATGTGCTGCCGGATAGATTTCAGCAAGTGGCATCTTGACCTTTTTAGGACTCAAACAAATCCAGTCCCAAGTTCCAGAGAGCGGGTAAGCGCCACTAGTTTCAATGTGGACCTGTAGATCACGAGCTTTTAATGAATCGGTTATGGGTTGCATATTCCAGGTGAGGGGTTCTCCACCGGTGATTACTATGGTATTACTGTACTTTGCAGCATTTGAAACGATGTGGTCGATATGTGTAGGTGGGTGTTTTTCTGGATCCCAACTTTCCTTTACATCACACCAGTGACAACCTACATCGCAACCTCCTACCCTTATAAAATAAGCTGCACGCCCCGTGTGGTAACCTTCTCCTTGAATGGTATAGAATTCTTCCATAAGGGGCAACATGACACCCTTATCAACTAGCTCTTCTACAGTACTTGTAATCATGTGACAAAGATACGTTGCATCCATGAGGGCAGTAACACTAGAATACTCGTTGATTACCTTAATTTTAAGGTTTTAATTTAAGGCATGACACAGAAGGAAGAATTCTATAACCATATTGTTGAGAGTTACGCCCCAAAGGGCGATAGTATTACCATGGGCGCGGCAATGCTAGATGGGGAGGCGGTCACTAATGCATTTGTAAAAGTGCCACTTAAAACGATGAACCGCCATGGGCTCATTGCGGGAGCGACTGGTACCGGGAAGACTAAAACGCTGCAAATCATAGCAGAACAACTTTCAAAACAAGGCATTCCCAGTTTATTGATGGATATAAAGGGTGACCTTTCTGGCATAGCCGCCGCCAGTGATGGACATCCCAAAATTGATGAGCGCCACGACAAGATAGGTTTTGAATTTGAATGTAGGTCTTCTCCAGTTGAGATATTCACCATTTCAGAACAGGATGGCATAAGGATGCGAGCAACCATAAGTGAATTCGGCCCAGTACTGCTGTCACGTATTCTGGATGTAACGCCCACACAAGCTGGAATAATTTCTGTGATTTTCAAGTACTGTGATGACAACAAACTACCACTGCTAGATCTTGCTGATCTCAAAAAGGCACTACAATATGCAACCGGTGCGGGGAAAGAAGAGTTCAAAACGCTTTACGGCCGTATATCTACCTCATCTACCGGAGCCATACTTAGAAAAATCATTGAGTTGGAGCAACAGGGAGCTGATGAGTTTTTCGGCGAGATAAGTTTTGACGTAAATGACCTAACCCGCCGGAACAAGAACGGCGAGGGCTATGTGAACATTATAAGACTTACTGATATTCAAGACCGGCCCAAGCTGTTTTCTACCTTTATGCTCAGCTTACTGGCAGAAATTTACAGCACCTTCCCTGAACAAGGAGATAGCGACAGACCTGAATTAGTGCTGTTCATCGATGAGGCACACCTCATATTTGATAACGCCAGTAAGGCCCTGCTCAACCAAATAGAGAGTATCGTTAAGCTTATAAGATCCAAGGGAGTAGGACTTTACTTTGTCACCCAAAACCCGACCGATATTCCAGAAAGTGTTTTGAGCCAGTTGGGACTTAAGATTCAGCATGCTTTGAGAGCCTTTACCGCAAAGGATCGACGAGCCATAAAGCTAACCGCAGAAAACTATCCAGATTCTACTTACTACGACACCGCCAGCGTTTTAACTTCCCTAGGTATAGGAGAAGCGTTGATAAGCGCTCTTGATGAAAAAGGCCGACCCAGTCCCCTAGCTGCTACCCTGCTACGCGCTCCTGAAAGCAGAATGGACGTGCTGGATAAAAGAGAGTTAGATGATTTGATTGCAGATTCTGAGCTTACTGACAAATACAATGAGGTCATCAATAGAGAAAGCGCCGAGGAGTTGCTCCAAAAAAAGATAGAAATCGCACACCAGGAGGAGGTCAAGGAAAAAGCGGCAAAAGAACGTAGCAAGGCAAGAGGATCAAGTGCTAGACGAGCATCAACCAGACAACACCCACTCATCAAAGTTCTGACCAGCGCCAGTTTTGTACGTGGCATCTTGGGAATACTTGGAAAAGCCATGAAATAATTAATCACAGCCGTTTCCATGATGATTGAATTCATGAAGGTTGTAATTTTGCAGCCTACAAAAATGCCATGAAAAAAATATTAGGATTATTAGTACTAGTAATTACCGCAGCGAGCTGCAGCGAGTCGGTAGATCAGCGATTTGTTTGGGGTAACGACCAGGTGGGGCTTATAAACAAGGAAACTAAAATATTTGAGCTGGACAGCCTTTTTAAAAATGACAGCATCATAAATCCAATTAAAGGAGATGAATTTGGTAACGGGCCCAATACCATAGATATTTATGAGAAGGGTGGCAAGCATCTATTGAGCCTTACCCCCAAAGAGGCGCTGGACAGTACCTCTACTATTGATTACGTACTTATAAAAGACGACCGCTATTTGACAGATAAGGGAATAGGGCTTAATAGTACTTTCAAGCAAATTGCAGGAGCGTACGAGGTTTCCAGCGTGGACAACATCATAGACGATGCTATGATACGTTTGAAGAACCAAAATTTCTATTTTACTATTTCAAAAGAAACTTTTCCCGATGAGGTCAGGTTTGATATGGAAAAGGCTATTGAACTGACCATGATTCCTGAAGAGGTAACCCCAGAAGCCATATTTGTAAGATGGTAAAAAAGCTTAAATGAAAAAATTGTTGCAAAAAGCCATACCCAAAATGTATGGCTTTTATTTTAACCTCTTGAACACCTTCTCTCCCAACAAGGCTGCGACCACGGCCCTTAGAGTTTTTTGTATCCCTAGACGAGGCAAATTAAATGAAGAGCAAGCTGCCTATCTATCAGGGGCGAGACAGCAAAAAGTAGCATACGAGCACGGATTGATCCAGTTGTACCACTGGAAGGGTAAGGGACCTACCGTACTACTGGTTCACGGCTGGGAATCTAATACGAGCCGCTGGAAATTTCTTATCGATACCCTACAGGAAAAAGAGTATAATATAATTGCTTTTGATGGTCCTGCCCATGGAGCAAGCGACGGTGAAACCATAACCGCTATTATGTATAGTAGGGTAATTGCAACGGTAGCAGAATTATATGAGCCCAGTTTTGTGATAGCACATAGTATGGGAGCTATGGCAACCGCCTACCAGCAATCACAACTTAATCATGACTTTGTCAAAAAACTGGTACTACTGGGAAGTCCCAATACCCTAGAAGTGATTTTGAGGGGTTACCAGTCTCTTACAGGATTTAACAATAAAACCTACGGCAACTTAATTAGCTATCTTGAAGATTCCTTTAAGGTAAAGGTGGAGACATTCACCACGGCAGATTTTGTAAAGAATATCAAGACCCCTGTTCTTCTAGCGCATAGTCCAGAGGACCAAATTGTAGAGTATCAGTGCATGATGGAGATTGCAAGTGATCTACCCAATGTAAAGACCTATACAGCAATGACTGGAGGTCACAGCTTGCATACTGACGAGGTGGTTGCAGCAGTAATGGACTTCATTGAGGACTAGGAAAACTTTGGAGCAGTAAAAAGACATTATACAACAAGAGATAGAGCTTTTGATTCAGTTTTTTGCTGGCATTATGCGCATGATAAAAGATCAACGTGACAATAATTCTGTTGCACCAGAGAAGATAGAAAATCTCATGAAAGACTAGCTAGTCTGGGGTATGAGTGAACTGGATACTCTTCCCACCAGTCCCTTCCTTGAAAAATCAAGGACTAGGACATTGTAGTATTACTACAGCTAGCGCAATTACAGCTTATCTTATTTGAAAAACAGGAGGATTACATCAATACCAATTTCATAACTAACACGATTGCTGTTCTTGAAACCATTGATTTGAGATCTGACACCTCTTGCAAGATGCGCAATGAGCACATAGTCAGGTTACAGGAACTTAGTTAGGGAATGACTCGCTCCCAGACCTGAGTCCTATAGAAAAACAACACATATCCCCTTACATTGAGCTTATCCGCATTATTTGGATCCAGCCATATCTTACAGTCATACTCCTTACCATTCTCAGGATCTAATATGGTTCCATCTTTATAGCTGCTGCCCTTTTTCTTTAGATCTTTAATTATTTCCAGACCCAAAATAGGTGCATCTTTTAAATTACCCTTACAGGCAACACATAACGCCTCTTTAGGAGCGGCTGGATCTAGTATCTTCTTGACCTTACCGTAAAACTGGTCTCCCCTCTTGTATATTTCTACATGCGATTTAACCTCACCCGATTCATCATCGATTGTTTTCCAGGTACCGGTAATATCTTGTGAGTACGCTTTCGCGAAAGCGAGACACATTAACACAATTATTAATATAGATTTTTGTGACATAGAGTTTTAAACTAAAAAACCGCGCCTTAAAGCGCGGTTTCGATTATGTATCTTGAATCTAGGCTTTACCTAGCATTCCATCCTTGAGATCTTCATCTACTGAGTCGTCGCCCAGCCAGATTCCAAAAAGTCCTTTTTTAAAGTTCATTCCCTTGATTGTTCCCAGATCTTTACCATTTTTTGAAACCATGGTTCCCTTACCAGGCATATAGGCAATTTTGAAATGATCACCTTTTACGATCTTTTCACTAAAAAACCCTATAAAGGTATTGATTTCAGAAGCTATTGCTTTGCGCTCTTTATTAGAACAACTCTCGTCAAAACCATCCTCTACGGCGGTCTTCATTTTATCTTGAGTCACTAGGTCATCTGTAATGTCCAGGGTAATCGCCATGGGTTTGTCTGCTGCGGTTAGGGTGGCACCATTGCTCTCTTTAGATTCCAGATACAATGCACCTACATAAAGATCAAACCACAACTTTTCTCTCATTCCCGCACCATTCAAGATCAACTCTTTTCCATCAACAGTCAAGGTAGATTCTACTTTTACGTTATTAATGGTTTTTTGTGCGGTTGAGGTATAGCAACCCGCGATTATAGCTATAGCTAGAAGTACTTTTTTCATGATCAGTCTTGTTTAGTTTTTAAATATACTATTCTAGTTTCAATTTCCGTGCCTTTAATTTTCTGAAGGTGGCATTAAGCTCAAATCCCAGTAGTAGAATATTTGCATTGAGCCATATGTAAACCATAAGAATAAGCAAGGCCCCTATAGAACCATAGATCTCGTTATAGGATGAAAAATTATCTATATAAACACCGTACAAATAAGAGAATATTATTGAAAGTACCGTTGTCGTAAGTGCTCCCAATGAGAAAAAGTGGGTTTGCCTACCGTCACGGGTCCCCGTGTAGTAAAGCGACCCTATAAATATAAATAGCAAGAAAATCAAAATTACGTACCGCACCACGTTGAGCCACACGGTTTTAGAATTTTCCGTCATGATATCCTGTGCTCTTAGCTCTGTTATCCAGTATTCAATACCCAGCGCAATTACTACCGCAAGAAATAAGAAAACAACCAGTAAAACTGATACTCCAAGTGACACCGCATACTGCCTGAAAAAACCGCGCCTGACGCTGGCGTGATAGCTGCGCTCAAACCCATCAAAGATTGCATTGACCCCATTGGTCATCAAAAAAATGGAGGTGATAAAAGCAATGGTTAGCAAGCCAGTATTCTCTTGTAAAGCAATCTCTTTGAAGATGTTGTCAAAAGCCCCTGCGGCTTGTGCGGGAAGTAGATCATTGACAAACAATAAAATTTCTTCTTGAAAATTGGGAATGCTTATAAATGGAATTAGGTTAAGTACAAATAGAATAAATGGAAAAAGCGCCATGAAGAAACTATAGGAAATCGCACTAGCCCTGGCGGCAAATGTTCCCTGTATAATCCCGTCGACATAAGTCTGACCCAAATCATAAAAGCTGACTCCTTCAAGACCCGGTAGACTCCAGCTTTTCAACTGTTCAATAAGTGACTCTTTGTAAGCCTTGCGCCTCGCCATGAATTACATTGCCTTTAAGCTCAGATCTAGATTGTAAACGCTGTGCGTGAGTGCTCCACTAGAGATAAAATCCACACCACATTCTGCATATTTACGAGCAGTCTTGAGGTTGATACCGCCGCTACTTTCTGTCAGGCATTGATCTCCTATTAATTCAACAGCCTTCCTCGTGTCTTCATAATTGAAATTATCAATTAAGATGCGATATACGCCTTGGTTCTTCAAAATTTCTTCAATCTCGACTAGATCCCGTGCCTCGACAATAATTTTCAGATCCCGGCCTGTTGATTTTAAATAGTCGTGGGTTTTCTGGATGGCTTGGCTCACGCCACCAGCAAAGTCAATGTGATTGTCTTTAAGCATGATCACATCATAAAGTCCAAATCTATGATTCACCCCTCCCCCTATGTTTACCGCCCATTTTTCAAGAATGCGCAAGCCTGGTGTCGTCTTGCGAGTGTCTAGAATCTGTGTACCGGTACCGTGCAGTAAGTCTACAAATTTGCGAGTCTTTGTAGCAATGGCGCTCATCCGTTGCATGGCATTGAGTGCCAGCCGTTCTGCTTTAAGAATAGATCTGGACGATCCACTTACATAAAAAGCCTCATCACCGTATTGAATGGAACTGCCATCCTCAATCTTTACTTCTAATTCTAAATGTGGATCAACTGCTTTGAAAACAGCTCTTGCAAATTCAACCCCTGCCAGTACACCATCATCCTTGACCAGCAGTCTAGCTTTACCCTGCGCAGTACTAGGAATACAGGCAAGACTGCTGTGGTCGCCATCTCCCACGTCTTCTCGCAGCGCATTATTGATAATTCTGTCGATTTCCTGCTTAGCTAGCGGCGATTGATAATCCATGTTTACTTTTATAGTGTGAAGATAATCAACCTGCCTATACCAGTGACTCGACATTGCAACAAGCCGTAAGTACATAGTATAAGAGAAGAGATTATTAAGATCAAATCTCATCAGGAATTGCGACGAAAATTTGTCTTAAAGTTAAAAAACCTGACTCTTTGGGAATCAGGTTTTCAATTGCGTAAAATATGATCTAAGCGTTTTGCTCGTCGAGCTTGCGCTGCTTTTCTTCTTTCCTCATTTTAAAATTCTCTATAGCAGATCCTATCAACCAGTAGGGAATGGCGATTAAGGTCAAAAATATCATTAGCCAGAATCCCAGCGTCAAAATTGTCAAAAATGCCAAAAACCCTAAATACTGATCAAATTCAAACATGATTACTTTCTATAGTTGCTGCAAAGATAAAATCTTTAGTCTTCAATAAAAACTATAGCTATAGAATTATTAACAGATCTATGTTGATAGTAAAAATCAAGACTTACTGAATACAAGATCTGGAGGGCTGGGACATATCATGGACTATAAATGATTAAGCTAGCTGTTACTTTCCCAACCTGGGTTTTGAGCTTAGTGCATGATTGACCCTGGCATAATAAGTACGCAACTGTCATACTGTAGATTCACTTGAATCGCCGTGGGAAATAGCAAATTAAGATCTATGGATCAGTCATTTATGAAAAACTTCACCTAAACCATTAGGAAAACTGTCCTTGAACACTCATTTCTGGTGATCTTACAACAAAATCATGGAGAATTACGCTTTCGCGAAAGCGTAACTGGTAAAACGGCACCTGTACGTTTATTAAAGAGCTGTAAAATTACTGACCTCACCACTAGCGGAATCCTATATTTGTCTAAAACTGATTGATCATGCAATACCGGATAGAAAAAGATACCATGGGCGAGATTCAAGTTCCCGCAGATAAACTATGGGGAGCCCAAACGCAACGCTCACGAGAAAACTTTAAGATCGGCACACCGGGTAGTATGCCACTAGAAATTGTATATGGTTTTGCTTATCTCAAGAAAGCCGCGGCTTACACTAACCACGAGCTAGGTGTTCTTGAAGAAAGCAAGAGAGATCTTATTGCCCAGGTTTGCGATGAGATTCTGGAAGGTAAACATGATGATCAATTTCCACTTGTAATCTGGCAGACTGGTTCTGGGACCCAATCAAACATGAACGTGAACGAGGTTATTGCAAATCGTGCGCATCAACTGGATGGGAAGATTATAGGAGAAGGCGATAAAACGATTACTCCTAACGATGATGTCAATAAATCCCAATCGTCAAACGATACCTTTCCTACCGGAATGCACGTTGCGTGCTACAAGATGATTGTTGAAAATACGATTCCAGGCATCATACAGTTGCGCAACACACTACACCAGAAAGCGCAGGAATTCAATGACGTAGTCAAAATAGGTCGGACTCATTTAATGGATGCCACACCGCTGACTCTGGGTCAGGAATTCTCTGGATATGTAAGCCAGCTGGATCATGGGATTATTGCCCTGGAAAATACGCTGGATCACTTGAGCGAACTCGCCCTGGGCGGTACCGCCGTAGGAACAGGATTGAATACTCCGCAAGGTTATGACGTCAAAGTGGCCGAATATATCGCGCAGTTTACCGAACTACCATTTAAAACGGCAGATAATAAATTTGAGGCGCTCGCAGCCCATGATGCCCTGGTGGAGACCCACGGCGCTCTTAAACAAATTGCCGTATCTATTAATAAAATAGCTCACGACATACGTATGCTGGCCAGCGGGCCCCGCAGTGGCATCGGTGAGCTGATTATTCCTGCTAATGAACCGGGAAGTTCCATCATGCCTGGAAAGGTAAACCCCACGCAAGCCGAGGCTATTACCATGGTATGTGCTAGGGTCATGGGTAATGATACCACCGTGACCGTAGGCGGGATGCAGGGACATTTTGAACTGAACGTCTTTAAACCCGTTATGGCTGCCGCTTTACTGGAAAGTGCCCGTTTGATTGGAGATGCCTGCAGAAGCTTTGATGAAAATTGTGCCGTGGGAATTGAACCCAATCACGATAAGATCAAGTCACTTCTCGAGAATTCACTAATGCTGGTTACCGCGCTCAATACCAAAATAGGGTATTACAAAGCTGCAGAAATTGCCAATAAAGCCCATGATGAAGGAACTACTCTTAAAGCTGCCGCTCTATCGCTGGGATACGTAACAAGCGAGGAATTTGATGAGTGGGTAAAACCAGAGGACATGACGGGTCATCGATAGGTTTCAGATTTCAGGTTTCAGGTTTAAAGTGTTTTTTGCGCAATGTGTTAAAAAACCGATCGTGTAAAATTAATAGTCAGGAATGTGAGGTTTTCCATTCGGTGGTTATCTGCTTTAACTTGATATGATTAGATGCTTTTTGTTTACTTTGTTCTTAGTTATTGGTTTGTTTCTTACAGGTCGCGTTTATAGGAGTTTGTTGAAATCTTTGATTACCGTGAGTTAGTTCTCGCCTTTATATTAGTATATACAGTACAGTTGCATTACTTATGGATAACAATGATATTTTAAGGAGATTACGATTTACGCTCAACCTGAGTGATGATGCCATGATTGATATGTACAAGAAAGGCGGTGTCGATGTTATGCGGGCAGAGATAAGTGACTGGCTCAAAAAAGAGGAAGATCCAGATTATGAAGAGGTTATCGATGAGAATCTGGCCACTTTTCTAAATGGTGTGATCATCAACTATCGGGGCAAGCAAGAGGGACAAACTCCCATAGCAGAAACCAAACTGAATAACAACATTATCCTGCGCAAACTGAAGATTGCCTTTAATTTCAGATCTGAAGATATTGTCAGATTTATGAAAAAAGGAGGTCGAGAAGTATCTGAAACTGAATTAAGTGCTTTTTTTAGAAACCCTAAGCACGCTAAATATGTTTACTGTAATGACCAGTATCTCCGTGCTTTTTTAAAAGGCTTCCAGATTCAACGTAAAGATCAAAGAGAACGCAAAAAGCATGAAGAGCGCAACTGATCAGGTCTATTTAGAAATACACTTATTGTGAAAACTATCTTGTGAGATACTTACAAGATTTTGTTCACGGATAAATAGAACCTGACTGTAAAATCTGATGATAGTTGACAGGACGGGTAATATTTGAACAAAAATTTGCGGACTAGCATACACTCTTATTCCTCATCGGTACGGCTGGACCGCACATAGGAAAAACCTACCCTACCCGCTTGCCGTAAATTTTAAATTCTCTCCATCTTGCCAGAATTGCCACCGCGGCAATTATCAATAATGAATAGCCAATAAACTCGTAACTAACGATTTGATCCCCGCTCGCATAACTATGCAATCCAGATAGGTAAAAATTTACCCCAAAGTAGGTCATCATCACACTATAGAAGGCTAGCATAGACCATAGATTAAAGGTCCACCGGCCTTTCAAGCCAGGCACCAGTCTTAAGTGAAGTACAAATGCATAAATGAATATGGTAATAAGCGCCCAGGTCTCTTTTGGATCCCAGCCCCAGTAACGACCCCAAGATTCATTTGCCCACATACCGCCCAAAAAATTACCGATGGTAAGCATAATCAAACCCACTGTAAGAGCAACCTCATTAATATAAGTCAACTCTTTTATGGTCAAATCCATACGGGCTTTATTAGACTGGGTAGAGAATATCATTAATATCAAAGTAATAAGACCCAGAATAAATCCTAGCGCAAACGGTCCATAACTACCCACTATTACTGATACATGAATCATTAACCAGTAGCCTTGAAGAACTGGTTGCAGGTTTGCAATGGCTGGATCCATCCAGTTCCATTGCGCAATCATCAAGATAACACCAGCGATAAATGCTGATGCAGCAATAGTCATTAAACTCTTCCTACCTACCGCAAAACCAAATGCCATGATTACCGCTGGGATATATATCAAAGTTTCGTAAGCATCAGACCAAGGTGCGTGTCCACTTAAATACCATCGCATGGCGAGACCAGCAACATGAACCGCAAACAAAGCAATAAGTACTACAAGATGAAAGTTGATCGCGTATCGCAACTCCTTCATTGGCTTGATTACCTGCACGATCAATAGCACGAGCATCACGATCCCGAACCAGTAGTACCACTTGTACAACGCTTCAAAAATATTGTACTTGTTGTACAGTAACTCTGCGTTTATTTTATCTTCACTAGGATATACCGCTGCGCCATAGGTTTTTTGAAATTCAAACAAACTATTGAGAGCAGTATTTGCTCTTAAGTAGTTCCCAGTTTGCTGCCCTTCCATGAGTAATGAAGCGTAGGCGGGGAAAAAATCTCTGACAAAGGCTTTATCTTCCTCTCGTACAAATGCCTCGTCTTGCCATTCAGGCTCAGATACCCATTTGTTATTTGCATCTGCCGGTTTTGGAAACACTTTGAACAGGCTGCGCACAATCAAGCGATCAAGTAGATTGACTTTTTGATCTTTATCAACAATACGCTCCTGGTATCCAGACCGTATCTGGGCAGCATAGGCATCGTCTAGGAAAGGATTCAGTTTTGAGCTGGTAAGAGATCCATCTGCGTTTCTAAAAAAGTCGTACCCACGTGCATATTTTGCTTTGCGATCCAGACCTATTAAATTTTTAATGGTGTCATCCTTACGTTCCAGTTTAATTAAAGGAACATCAAACCACAACGCCCGTAACTGTATCATGGACAGCATTACTTGCACGGGAGTGACTTTTACAATGCTATCGCCAGTTTGAGCTTCATAATGCGTTTGCTTATATAATTTACGCAACGCCTCACTCGCCAAAGTTCCCATGGGTTTCATTCTACCATCGTCATCCTGGACTACCACCTTTGCAAATTTCTCTGCTTGCGCTATAGGAACCAGATTAGTAACTATAATACTATCTAGGAAGCTCTTAGTATATTCAGGTACTACGATAGGCTGCTCCACTTGCGTCCTTATCGGCTCTTGAACCTCTCCAGCATCTCGGTTAGTACTTACAGCGTTCTTTGAATCCAGACCGGTAGTATGATCAACACCTCCATGCTTATGATTCTCATGTAGTTCCTCATCATGCTTTTGGTTACTGGAATCATCCTGTACCGTTTGGGCACCAGCACTTACCGCTATCAACAACATAATCGCGGTTGCAAGCTGTTTAGCTTTTCTCTTTTTGACTCTATCAATCAGTCTACCCAGCTCGGCAAATCTTGTATTACGATCAAAAAGAATCGCGAGTAAACCTAGGTAGAGAAGAAAATAACCTGCATAGGTGATGTTAGTACCCCAGAAATCATGATTGACTGAAAGATGCGTACCCAACTCATCTTTATCAAAACTGGCCTGAAAAAAACGGTAGCCTTCTTTATCCAGTACATTATTCATATAAATGTGCTCATCCTTCTCCACTCCATCATCCATTACGGTTACCTTACTTTCAAATGATGAATAGCTGTTCTCAGTACCTGGATACTTATTGGCAATAAAATCATTGAGTTTGATTTTAAATGGAAGTTCACGCTCAATAGATCCATATTTTAGGTACACCTTGAGATTGTTTAGTTCAATATCTTCATAGTCTGACAGTATACCTTTCCCACCCAATAGTTCAATTTTTCTTTCTTCCTCCCCGCTTCTTACGGTTGCCAGTAAACCTAGTGCTTTGGCTTGTGTGGGTTCTGGACTAGGTATGATTCCTACCTCACCCTGTTCTATGGGGCCAGGGATAACAAATTGCATACCTGCCACGGTATAAAGAGATCGCAGCTGGAGTGGCTGTACAGAATCTTTTACCACTTCACCCTTGAACTGGTCTGCCATACGTAAATACTCACCTTCATAGGGAGTTTGGATCGTATAACCATTCCAGTTTTCTGTAATATTGATAAGTCCCTTTTCACGCGCTATATCAGGATCGATATTCACACCAAAGAGAACGTTGTGGATACTGGCTTCCTCTCCATCTTTGAGCAGGTGATCATGACGCGATCCCCCACCTGCCTCAACCACCGTAAGATAGCGTCCAGCGTTAGGATCGCTAGACGGTTTCAAACCTTCAGTAGCATCATAGATGAGACTGTCGATAGTCAGGGAAATATCCTGGTCATAAAACTCAAAGTTTTGCTCACGTTTGTAATCAAACTGAGATAAAAGTACTTTTTCCTTAACCTCGCGCTGCATGGGATTACCATTAGGATCCTCACCTTGTATAATGGCGGTAAAATAAGTCTCATCACTACGGAAGGTGTTTTCAACCTCCCCTTCCCTAATCAACATCATTCCCTCATAGGAAACATACCGAGTTATACCGGCTCCTATAATAATTAGAATCCATGATATGTGTAGTGTAAGTGTTGTCCATTTC
>JBARYP010000004.1:0-253584 GCA_049647945.1 Nonlabens sp.
CCATTACCGCGGGATACAAGATTGTAGCAGCCGGTGGTACGGCAATGGATGCGGTTGAACAAAGCATAAGAATCATGGAGGACTCGCCATTGTTCAATGCAGGTAAAGGCGCTGTTTTTACTCACGATGCGACTAACTCGCTGGACGCTAGCTTTATGGATGGCAAGACACTCAACGCAGGAGCCATTGCGGGGACTAGCATAGTTAAAAATCCCATTTCGCTAGCACGCAGGGTTATGACCGACTCTGATCATGTGCTGTTGAGCGGTAAGGGAGCCGATGCATTTGCAAAATCATTAAATTATAAGGAGGTTGAAATCGTACCTGGCTCCTATTTCTATACTGATAGAAGATTTGAATCCTTGCAGCGCATCCTAAAACGTGAGAAAGAAGCCGCTAGTGATAAAGAGGGAATATCTCAACTGGAATATTTAGATCCCTATACCAAAGATTCCAAATATGGTACCGTAGGTTGTGTAGCACTAGATAAGATGGGAAATATAGCTGCGGGTACCAGTACCGGCGGCATGACTAATAAGCGGTACGGTCGTATAGGCGACTCACCGATTATAGGTAGTGGTACCTATGCTAATAACAAGACATGTGGGGTTTCCAGTACCGGCCATGGAGAGTACTTTATACGAGCCCAGGTAGCCTATGATATAAGTGCGTTAATGGAATACGGCAATCAATCGCTGGCTATGGCTACTCAGGAAGTGATCCAGCGTAAGTTATCTGATCTAGGTGGGACTGGTGGAGTAGTCGCGCTGGATCATCTGGGGAATATCTCCATGGAATTCAACACTCCGGGAATGTATCGTGCCAGTATGGATGAACAGGGATCCCTTGTGGTAAAAATGTATAAGGAAGACTGATGAGAATTATATCATACAATGTAAATGGCATACGAGCTGCCATGAAAAAAGACTTCATCGCGTGGCTTACCGCAGCAAATCCAGACGTATTGTGTTTACAAGAAATTAAGGCACAGGAAGATCAGATCGACACCCAGGCTTTTAAGGACGCTGGATACCCGTACCAGTATTATTATAGCGCCCAGAAAAAAGGCTATTCCGGTGTAGCAATCTTATGCAAATCAAAACCCAATAAAGTTGTTTATGGTACGGGAATAGACTCTATGGATTACGAGGGTCGCAATTTACGCGTGGACTTTGAAGATCTTTCCATCATGTCCATGTATCTACCCAGCGGCACTAATGACGCCCGATTGTCATTCAAACTCAATTATATGGAAGAGATTCTGGACTATATTACTAAGCTGCGTGAGGAACTGCCCAATTTAATTGTATGCGGTGATTATAACATTTGCCATAGAGCAGTTGATATCCATGATCCCGTGCGTTTAAAAAACACCTCGGGGTTCTTACCGGTGGAACGGGAATGGATGGACCGGTTTACAGAGAGCGGATTTATAGACACATTCCGGATTTTCAATGGCCAACCAGATCATTATTCCTGGTGGAGCTACCGGGGTGGTTCCCGGGCTAGAAACAAGGGCTGGAGGCTCGACTACCACATGGCTACAAGCCCGCTGGAAAATCGCATCAAACGAGCAGCGATACTAAAAGATGCCGTGCATAGTGACCATTGCCCTGTTCTGGTAGAGATTGAATAGGTCGCAAATTTTTATCACCATCAACTACCCAATCGTTACATAATAATGTTGAGCAATAAGACTATCGCTCAAAACAAAGACCTTAAGACACAAGTAGTTAAAAGTGGACTGTGTTGCATAGGTTAAAGGAAGGATCTTCTAATGACTAATAGATCGTGTTAGCTAGTCTAAATAAAATGAATTACTAGAAAAAAACTAGCCAGCAACACAAGGTAGCTGGCTATGAGTAATACTTAGATCAAATCACTATTAGCCTACCGCCTTTAGTTTTTGAATGGCACTTTTATTCAATTTCGCCTCGGCATAGGATTTAGTTACTTTCAGGGATGGATTCTCAGTTCCTGGTAGTTCGAACATGGCATCAGTAAGGATGGCCTCACAAAGTGATCTCAACCCCCTAGCTCCCAGTTTGTACTCAATTGCTTTTTCTACGATATAGTTGAGTGCATCGTCTGTAATTTCAAAGGCGATATCATCCATTTCAAACAGTTTTACGTACTGTTTGATGATAGCATTTTTAGGCTCTGTAAGAATAGCGCGCAGGGTACGCTCGTCCAGCGGATTCATATAGGAAAGTACGGGCAGGCGACCTATGATCTCTGGAATCAGGCCAAAATCCTTGACATCCTTTGGGATGATGTATTGCAGCAGGTTATCTTTTTGCTCCACCCCGTCGTTTGATATACTCGCGCTGAAACCAACAGCCTGCATATTGAGACGTTTGCTTATTACTTTTTCAATTCCATCAAACGCGCCACCGGCAATAAAGAGGATATTTTCTGTATCCACTTCAATAAATTTTTGATCCGGGTGCTTGCGACCACCTTTGGGCGGTACGTTTACGGTGGTACCCTCTAGCAACTTCAATAATCCCTGCTGTACGCCCTCGCCGGAAACATCCCGAGTAATGGACGGATTATCACCCTTGCGGGCAATTTTATCGATCTCGTCAATAAAGACGATCCCGCGCTGGGCTTTTTCAAGGTTATAATCTGCGGCCTGCAGTAATTTAGTCAATATGCTTTCTACATCCTCTCCCACATATCCAGCCTCAGTCAACACGGTGGCATCAACAATGGCGAGCGGTACGTTGAGCATCTTTGCAATGGTTTTTGCAATCAGGGTTTTACCGGTACCGGTCTGTCCCACCATCAAAATATTTGATTTCTGTATTTCTACATCGTCATCGCTACTTTTTTGCAACAATCGCTTGTAGTGGTTGTACACCGCGACTGACATGACTTTTTTTGTAAAATCCTGACCTATGATATACTGGTCGAGAAATGCCTTGATACTCTTGGGTTTCTTGAGCTCCAGATCCTTACTGGTAAGTCCCTCTTCCTCGCTATTATTATCTTCCAGCACGATCCCGTGGGCTTGCTCGATACACCTATCGCATATGTGCGCATCCAGTCCAGCAATAAGCAGATTAGTCTCTGACTTGTTGCGACCGCAAAAACTGCATTCTAATTGTTCTTTACTCATGGTAATGGCTTTGGTGGATGGCTAGCGATAATATGGCTTGGAGTTCTTGTGATTTTTAAGGTTTTGGTTGTGGGTTCCGCTTCCGCGAAAGCGTAATCATCCTAATCCAATCAATGCTAATCCCGTTTCAATACCTCATCGATCATGCCGTATTCCAGCGCCTGATCTGCTTTCATCCAGTAATCACGGTCTGAGTCGTTGTAAACCTCTTCATAGGTCTTGCCAGAGTGATTTGCGATAATGGTGTAAAGTTCCTCTCGCAGTTTAACCACCTCGGCAGCGGTAATCAAGATATCGCTTGCCTGACCTTGTGCACCGCCAGAAACCTGGTGGATCATCACGCGACTGTGGGGCAAGGCACTGCGCTTCCCTTTTTGACCGGCACATAGGAGAACGGCTCCCATACTGGCTGCCATACCCGTACAGATAGTGGCGACATCTGGCTTGATGAATTGCATGGTGTCATAAATCCCCAGTCCAGCATAAACGCTGCCTCCTGGCGAATTAATATAAATCTGAATATCCTTGCTGGCGTCCACACTCTCTAGAAACAACAGCTGCGCCTGGATGATATTTGCTACCTGGTCGTTGACACCAGTGCCCATGAAAATAATACGGTCCATCATCAATCTGGAAAAAACATCCATGGCGGCAATGTTCATCTTGCGTTCCTCGATAATGTTAGGGGTTAGGTTTGTAGGATACATCGTACCCATGATCTTATCGTAATAGTTTGCGTTAACTCCCTGATCCTTAACGGCAAACTTCTCAAATTCCTTTGCTACATCCATAACTTCAATAATACTTTTATTAAAATAATCAGGCGTTAACTTCATTGTAAAAGTCAACGCCTGTCTATAGGTAAATTTAAAACAATCTGCTCTAAAAATGAAGCTCGGGAATCTAAACTCTAGGCGTCATAAGCTTCCTTGATGAACTCATCATAGGTCAACTCCTTCTTATCCAGGTTTACGTTTTCCTTAAAAAAATTGAGCATTTTTTCATTTTGCAATTGCTCGCTCATGCGCTTTACTTCTTCTTGATTGCTCATGATACGCGCCACGACCTGATCGACCTCATCGGCGGTTGCATCTGTATGACCGTACTGTGCCATTTGTGTCTTGATCATGCCCCTGGAATATTCCTGTAGGTCCTCAAATTTGAGTTGCAGTCCTTCATTGTTTTTTACAATAGTTGACTCAATCAACTGGTAGCGCAATCCTTTTTCTGACCGCTCATACTCTGCAGCGGCTTCTTCCATGGTCATTTCCTTCTCGCCGCCTTGTGCGATCCATCGCGTCAGGAAGTCCGCCGGGAGGTCAAATTTTGTGTTCTCGATCAAGTATTCAGTAACGTCAGTAAGCAACTTCTGGTCGGTTTGCTGGGTAAATTGCTTCTTACCTTCCTCACGCAGTTTGTCCTTCAACTCTTCCTCGCTGTTCACTTTGCCCTCACCAAATAGTTTATCAAAAAACTCCTGATTCAGTTCTGCCTTTTCCCTGGTATTAACCTCCGTGATCTCAAAGGTTACCTTGACATCCAGGTCGTGTGCCCTATCGTGATCTACTTTCAGGAAGGATTGTAAGTCATGTACATCCTTGAACAGCTCCTTTGTATTGATCTGGAATGCATCCCCAGATTTTGCACCTTTAATTTTTTCTAGAGTATCGTCAGTAAGCTTTGAGATAGTGAAGGTAGCATCTGTATTGATGTCTTCTTCATCATTGCGGAAAACCCCCGTGATCTCATCACCTTCTTCCACGGCATCCTTGCTGATCAATTTCCCGTACTGCTCGCGTATGCGATCCAGCTGGTCATTGATGGTTTTCTCGTCTGTGGTGATCTCGTAGTGAGCTACACCATTTACCTTATCCAGTTCCACCTCAAAATCTGGGGCCATGCCTATTTCAAATTCAAAGGTAAAATCCTCGCCAGTCCAGTCGATGTCGTTGTTCTCTTTGGGCAATGGATTACCCAGCAGGTTCAGGTCATTCTCCTTGATATAAGCGTTGAGCTTTTCCTGAATGATCTTGTTGATTTCTTCCACAAGAACTGATGTACCAAACTTCTTCTTGATCAAAGAGGCAGGAACGTGACCTTTTCTAAATCCCGGAATGTTTGCGGTCTTGCGATAGTCTGCTAGGATTTTGTCTACCTGCTCCTTGTAATCTTCTTGAGAGATGTGGAGGGCAAGTGTTGCGTTAAGATTATCAATATCAGTACGTTCTATATTCATCGGTAGACTTTTAAATGCTTTTAAAATCGGGCTGCAAAATTAAGGTTTATTACTCTAGCAGCCAATCATGAATAGCCGGGACTTGATACTGGATTAAATAAACCAAATCTTTACTTCAAATCGCGTATGTTGAAACCTGATCACCGTAGGATCAAACAAAAGATATGATTAAATAACCAAGTGTAATTTACGGGACAGTTACTCGATCATTCTTTCAAGTTTGTTCTGCAGACTGGCCCGTTATTAGGGTATTAGCAATAAATCTAATTCCTGTAATTACCAGTTCGTAATAACTGCTGGCTTGATCTCGAGAGGATTTATTAAGGGTATAATTAAAATCTCATACAATTCCTCAATCGCTGGATGACTTATGCGATATTTTTTATTCTCGTAGGGGCTTGCGATGGAGATTTTCCAGAGTTTACTTATTCTCTTATAAAATCCTTTGAATAATTTCTAAGCGATAGCGGGGCGCTGTTTCATTATGACTCTGCTTAATTATCAGCCCTACCAAATTTTGGTAACGTAGCTATGTTGCACACAACAAGGAGCAAATTTAAAACTGGATCCCCACCTTAAGAGTTCCAGAAATTCATTGAAATCCATAGCCATCCTACTTCCGAATAAAAGACGACAGACCGCAACGCGGCTTACACCAGAAGTGACTAGTCGGCGTAGGCTATGATCCTGATTTGCTTTTGAGCTAGCGTATCGTTCTTGAACATTTGTCGTTCAGTCCAGTTGCCGTACTGGTCTGTGGCGAGGTATTTATAGGTTTTAATGCTGTAGCGCTTGCCCTTTGAATTTTCATAAAAGCCCCTGATCACGCGATTATTGTTATCGTAGTACAGACTGTCCAGCCCCCGGTATTCTCCCGCGCCATTTTGATAAGAGGTCAATACCTTATTGCCGTTTTCATCGAGTAATTGAGTGGCCTTCCAGGTAATCTTGCCAGCCGCATCAAGTGATGCCTCCACTTTTTGTCCTTGATCGTTGTAGTAAACGGTGTCCCTTGAGGGTTCTAGATCGCCAGCCTCAAAATATTCTGCGCCTATGAGTCTTTTATCTTGATCGTACTTCCTATAGAATCGCAGGGTGGTATCCCGGTCTGCACCGATCCAGTATACATCGACGGAGTTTCCCTGAGCATCAAAATTCTCAATCGTGCCAGAACTTAATGTAACAGAATCCCTACTGACATCGTAATTCTCTTCCTTTATTCCTGCGATGGTGGGAACCGCATCACCGGCTACCGGTAGGTCTGTTCCCGTTTTTTTATTCTCGCAAGAAAGGAATAGTATCACGGCTGTGTACAGTACAAAATGTAGGTAATAAGATCTCAAAGTGGTGTTCTTTTATCTTGGTTATTAGGGTTTACGCTTTCGCGAAAGCGTAATTATCATCAATCCCAACCTCATTCATAAATAAATAATAGCAGGAGCTGTCCTACTCTTTCAAGGCGGCAAAGTGCTTATAAAAGTAAGGAATGGTCTCGATACCCTTCAGGTAATTCCAGATCCCAAAATGCTCGTTAGGTGAATGGATGGCGTCGCTGTCCAGACCGAAGCCCATCAAAATCGATTTGGATTGCAGTTCCTGCTCAAACAATGCCACGATGGGAATGGAACCACCGCTGCACTGGGGAATGGGCGTTTTTCCAAAAGTCTCTTCATAAGCCTTGCTCGCCGCCTTGTAGCCTATGGAATCGATGGGCGTAACATAGGCGGTACCACCGTGGTGCGGTTTTACCTTTACGGTAACACCAGCAGGTGCTAGGCTCTTAAAATGTTTTGTAAACAGCTGGGTGATCTCTTCCCAGTTCTGATCGGGCACGAGTCTCATGGAAATTTTTGCATATGCCTTGCTGGGAATGACGGTTTTTGCGCCCTCGCCGGTATAGCCGCCCCAGATGCCATTCACGTCTAGTGTGGGCCTGATGCTGTTGCGTTCGTTTGTGGTGTATCCGCTTTCGCCATAAGCGGCATGGATGTTGAGCGCCTTATTGTAGGCGTCTTGAGAAAAAGGCGCTTCGGCCATCTCGTCACGTTCCTCCCTGCTCAGCTCTTCTACATTATCATAAAATCCTGGGATGGTAATGTGATTGTCCTCATCATGCAGCTTGCCGATCATCTGGCACAGGATATTGATGGGGTTTGCGACGGCACCACCGTAAAGTCCAGAATGCAGGTCGCGATAGGGTCCCGTAACCTCTACCTCTACATAACTCAGGCCACGCAGTCCCGTAGTGATGCTGGGTACGTCTTTTGAAATCATGCCCGTATCACTGATGAGTATGACGTCGTTTGCCAGCTTCTCACGGTTGCGCTCGAGGAACCAACCCAGCGACTCGCTGCCCACCTCTTCCTCGCCCTCAATCATGAACTTGACGTTGCAGGGCAATTCATCATTTGCCGTCATGTATTCCATGGCCTTGACGTGCATGTACATCTGTCCCTTGTCATCGCAGGCACCACGGGCAAAAATGGCGCCGTCAGGATGCGTATCTGTTTCTTTAATAACCGGCTCAAACGGTGGGCTGCTCCACAGTTCCACGGGATCTGGCGGCTGTACGTCGTAGTGGCCATAAACGAGTACCGTAGGCAGATTTTTATCAATTATTTTCTCACCATAGACTATAGGATAGCCTGGCGTCTCGCAAATCTCCACCTTATCACAACCCGCAGCTGTAAGTGACTGCTCTATCATACCTGCCGTCTTGATCACGTCCTCTTTATATGTCGCATCTGCACTTATGGAAGGAACCTTGAGTAGCTCTATCAGTTCCTGGATAAAGCGGTCTTTATGCTGATCTACGTAGGGTCTGGTATTCATGAAATGAGGGTGTTTGAGGTAAAGATAAGGTGGGACAAAATTTTATAGTGTGAAAGATTTGTAATTTTGGTAAAGTACGTATATTTGCCGTCCCAAAAGGGAAATACCAGTATTGCGGATGTGATGGAACTGGTAGACATGCTAGATTTAGGATCTAGTGCCTCACGGCGTGCAGGTTCGATTCCTGTCATCCGCACGAAGCCCGACTTATTTAAGTCGGGCTTTTTTGTTTTTATGAAACATACTGTTTACGCCATATCAAGTACCTCACGCAACTACATCTATGTAGGAATGACATCTAAAATTAAGATACGATTGAAACGCTATAATGACGGCCTGAACAAAACCACGGCGCCTTATGCACCTTTCAAACTACTTTTTACAGAAGAAGTAGCAGGTACCCAATTGTATGCTAGAAAGCGAGAAAAATACTGGAAGAGTGTAACTGGTAAGAGGAAATTGAGGGTATTACGAGATTCTATCTAGTACCTCATGGCGTGCAGGTTCGACCTGCCTGTCGTGCCTCTGGCAGGCAGGTTCCTGTCATCCGCACAAAGCCCGCCTTTCTAAGTCGGGCTTTTTTAGTCACTTTCATTTTAAATTTATTATCAAGTGATAAACAACCAAGAATCTCTCAGTTCTTCGGTATTTAATACGAAAACATTTAATTTCAGATCCGTTAACTACTGAATTACTAATGTTTTGCACGTCTAATTCACTAATGCCTTCAACAACAGGATGGTTATCTTTTAACAATTGGAAATATTTGCAATAGAACTCATTAAAGTTTAAACCTCGATAATATATCCCAATAAATTTTTCAGGTAGTCCAGTAGGATCATAATTAATTAAAAGTTTTTCAATATGTTTATTGATATTAGTTTTATCCATATAGGACAAAATCATACCTTCGTATATAGAATCAGGCAAACCATCCCTAGTTTCTAGAGCTATATCAATTTCCCCCTCTTCTTTACCTGATAGCGAAGCACCTTGTAGAGATTGTTCATTTGTAATAATATGATTAGGCAAAAGATTCCTCAGGTTGTTTTGCAAAAGAGTGTTTATTTGATTTTCATTAAGCTTTTGAGTCAAGTTTTTATTTTTCTGAAGTATAGTAGATGCTTTAATAAAAGCTTCTAGATGACTTATATTTCTATCCCTTTTATTATGTCCATTTAAAAGATCTTTTACATTCACCATAGTCGCGCTTTCTGTACAATCAATGTGAGATTTGTCTTTATCCATATAGAGCTTTAAGGTCCTTAATTTAAAAAGTTTAGGTTTCGATGATTTGTTACACAATGAGCAATTACAAGCTATTTTTTCGTAAAAATCTTCCGGCTGTAATTTCAAGCTTTTATGAATGTTTTGAATCTCTTGAATGATTATCGAGCGAAGACTTGAACCGGTATTACCAACAACTCTCACGCTTAGAACCTTGGTCAAATTGTTTATTTGAATTAAAGCTGTTGCATAAGAAATTTCTAAAACTGCACCATACTTCCAAAATAGATCATTTTTGAGCATCAACTTTTTACGACAAATTAGTTTTTCAAGTATTCCAGAAGGCAAGAATTCGTAATGTATTTCATACAATAGTAGATTAGGTTGGTCGAAATAGTCCATATCCAATTCTATAGGTGTCTGCGCGCTTAATAAAGTAGGTATTATATATTGATTTGACAAGTCTAAAATTTTGAAACAAATCTCGAATTTTTCCATTATGGAAATTACACTTATATATTCGCTATTACTGTAAGAAGTGTTGTTAAGCACACTTTTCAATTGTTTGGCACTAAAAATTCCTTTATTTTCCTGTACTTCCAATGAGTTGATAAGCTTATAAATTGCTTGGGTTAACCAATGAGGATTGATTATCACCATGTCGCAAAGCAGCAAGTCCTCTTTAAAGTGGATTATATCTCCTAAATCGTGTAGATAGGAACTAAGATGCTCTATATCTTTTAGTTTGTAATCTTTACATATAGCTCTGAAATCATCATATGAAATAAAGTTCTTATTCACTTGTCTTAAAGAAACCCTTAAGTTGTCCCAAGTTTTAGGAACAATGTCACATATGTGCGGCATCGATGTAACTTTATCTAATAAGTCAGAAATGAAGATATTGACCCCTTTCTTCGAAAAACAAGAAAGTTGATAGAACCCAACAATATTATTAAATTGTTTCTTTAAAGAGTTTTCATCAATTTGTTTAATTCCGGTATCTGACTTATTCATAACTACAAACACAGGACTACTATTACTTAGTCTCTTTATGATACTTAGCCAATATGAGAAACTATCAGCTTCATTGTCAGGTCGAGAATCCCACATTAAAATGTAAATAGATCTTTGTGTAAGAAAAAATTGATGAGTCCCATATAAATATTCTTGACCACCAAAATCCCAAAGATTTAATTTAATTTCTTTCTCAAAGAGAATATCAGGAAAGATTGAGGTTGGTTGATTTGAGATTTGTAATTGTAATGAATCTTCATCATTTAAATCATAATAGTATTCATGCAGGGGAATGAATTTTATTTCTTCATTTTTTAATGCAATTTCTTCACCATGTTCATCAATAATTACTTCGGTATCTTCATTTTGTATTCTAAAGCATAAACTTTCAGCATCTAATAGAGAATAATAGGGTTGTCGAGCTTCTAAATGAACTTTGTGGTAATGATTTTCAATATTAATTCCATGTGTTTGTTCCTCCTCACCCAGTTTTAAATTATTATTTGGATTTATTATCGTTTTCATCAACGTAGTTTTACCTACTTCACCCTTTCCAACAAATAAAATTTTTGCCTCAAAAAGGCGCTTTCTATTATCCTTTAGCTTTAGCTCTTGTTGATAAAATTGAATCAAATCGATATTATCACTCATGCTTAATTCAGCAGGCAGATTATCCAAAAAAGGATTGCCATGAAATTTTATCTGACATTCCTCATTTAAATTAAAAAGGTCATCAGGTATGAATACTAATTCATTATTCGATATGTCCAGAAACTGTAGTGAGTAGTGAACCCCAATGTCAAATACAACCTCACCTAACATGTTATTATTAATACTCAATCGCTGAATATTTTGAAGTAGTTCTAAGTCTTTAGGAAATTTCTGTAGCCTATTGTAACTAAGATCAACTTCTAACAAATAAATTAGGTCACATATTTTTTCCGGTATTTCAGTTAAACCTAATCCACTTAAATCAAGATATTTAAATTTGTGTTTTCTAACATTGGCAATTCGTTCCTTAGCAGTTGCTATGCTGGATTTATTGTACTTCATTTAGACTAGAGATAGATATATTGGTTGACAAAGTTCAATTAAAAAATGTTATTTATCTTTCGTTTATGTTCAGCAGCATTCTTTGCCTCTTTTGTTATTTAAAAACAATAGTTTCTTTTGCAATAATTAGTTTTAATAAACTGATCATTGCTTAATAATTATAATATCGATTTACAGTAATCGTAATTTTTAACTTTACAGTCACATTATAGAAAACAAAAAGAAATCCACACCTTCCACAACAAAATAAACCCCCATGCCCCACAAAAAAGAAGATAGATTAAAAAAAACGCGCGATAGCTGGAGCAATAGAGGTGGTGATAGACCACCGTTTGCTATTGAACCACAGGAAGGCCAGCGTTCCGTGTGGGACTTCCCGCGGCCACCGATTATTGAGGAGGTGGACAAAATTGTTGTGGTGAAGCATCTTGATGAGATAATTGTGGATTCTAGCAATACTCTGGCGGTATTGGAAACTGCCAGCCCGCCTACGTATTACTTGCCTAGGGAAGATATAAATATGGATTTACTTATTATTATGCCTGGCAAAAGCTCTTTTTGCGAGTGGAAGGGAGCGGCAACCTACTGGAGTTTAAAAGTCGATACGGTAAAACCCATCGCCTGGTCCTACTTTGACCCATTTAAAGAGTTTGCTGACCTAAAAGACTACCTGGCATTCTACCCACAACACCTGGAGTGCTACGTGGGTGAAGATCGAGTAGAACCACAACCGGGACAATTTTATGCTGGATGGATCACTCCCGATCTGACGGGGCCTTATAAAGGAGCTCCAGAAACCGGTCATTGGTGATTAGCCATATGCAAGTCAAACTAGAAAACCACACCAATTTCCAGTTCCTGCTGTGATCCTATCATCTGATCATTGAAAGATAGGGTCCACCCCAGCGAGTTGACCAGCACATAGAATTGTGAGAGTTCAGACAGCAGCCTATTTTGTGCATTTTCCACCAGATTGCTGGCGGCAACTTTCTTGCGTAACTTTTCTCTTACCTGTAGGTCAATTTTGTTGTAGTCGGCAGCGTTGAACGGGTTGAGTGCATTTGCGGTGACATCATAATAACTGAGTTGTGGGTTGATGTTGATTTCAGGTTCAGGGATGTAGGTAATACGCAGCACTTTTTGTTCCTTTTCCAGCTCGTATTGCAACCGTGACAGGTCGTAGGCGATACTTACATCTGCATTAACCACGACCAGAGCCTTTTTATCGGCGGTAAGGTATTTGCCCAGTAACTCCCTAGAATTACTGTAGTTATATACGTGACTATAACTCGCCTCAGTCACCACCAATTTGCTTACATTCCTGACCTGTTGCTCAATTAGTGCGCTACTCTCCTCGAGTCTGCTGCGTTCTTCGGCATCATCTACCACGTATTGATAGATCACAAATCCTATGACTGCCGCCAGCAATCCCAAAACAAACTTTTTCATCAACCCTAGCTATACTGCTAATTTAAGTAGATCCCAGCGATCCGGGGTTATAAAGACAACCTAGTGAATTTTCAAGACTCATGGTAGTGATGGTGTTTTTAGAATTCCGCTTTCGCGAAAGCGTAATTATTCCCATTTCCCGCTATAAATCTGACTCATACCAGTTAAAAACAGTATTACCAAACCTGTAGAAATCAGTACAGTTGATTTGTTTACAACCATGGCAATTCAGGAGTAGTTACCATCGCAAACCTGGTTAAATTGATCTATTTGATGAAAAACAGGACCATTCCAGTAAGATTCAATCCTGCTGACAATACAGTACCTTTAACCATGCGATTTACAGCCGTTACCACGTTTTTTAATGCTAGGATATTTCCGATCCTACTGGTGAATTTTATCGGTATTCTAGGCTACAGCATCGTGATACCCATTCTGATCTATATCGTGCAGGACTTTGGTGGTAATGGTTTTATCTATGGGATCCTCGGGGCGATGTATCCATTTTTCCAGTTTATAGGCGCGCCCATACTGGGCAAGTTGTCAGACCGGCTGGGGCGCAAACGAGTCTTAATTCTATCACAAGCAGGAACCTTTCTTGCCTGGATACTCTTTCTGGTGGCGTTTCTATTGCCCAGAACTGAATTATGGCAACAAACCACCGAAGTGACCGGTAGCTATGTCATGACGCTGCCTCTTATCTTTATTTTTATCGCCCGCATTTGTGATGGCTTTACGGGCGGAAATATATCTGTGGCAAATGCCTATATGTCTGACATCTCTACTGACGAGGACCGCAGCGCAAACTTTGGCAAGATGGGAGCCTCCACAAGCTTGGGTTTTGTCCTGGGACCAGCCGTTGCGGGAATACTAGCCAGCACTTTTATGGGCGAGGTACTGCCTCTAGCCCTTGCGGCAGTCATCTCCCTAGTAGCGATATTTGTAATTAACAACAAACTGGAAGAAAGTAATCCCTGCGTGGTCGATACCCGTGGCATCTCACTTAAAAACATCAGGAGGTTCTTCCAGGCCGAACATAAAGATTGCTATACGGAAGGCGCACTAGAATCAGAACCCGAAACCGCCGCAAGCTGGCGCAGCATCCTTAAAATTGAAGGCATCCCCTTGCTTTATGCGATCTATTTCTTGACATTTTTTGGTTTTAGTCTGTTTTATGCCGGTTTGCCTATCTATGCCAGTACCCTACTGGACTGGACAGCAATTGAACTGGGTATATTTCTTGCCTACTCCAGCCTAATCATGGTAATCGTTCAAGGACCCGTGCTTTCTAGGCTGTCCAAAAAATACCGCAGCGGCTCGCTGGTTCTCGCAGGTTCCATACTGCTGGGTACCAGTTTTCTTATTCTGACCATGGAAGGTGCTGTGCTACTCTACCTAGCCAACACCTTGCTCTCCATAGGTAATGGGATTATGTGGCCCAGTTTTCTATCGTTGCTGTCCAGCACGGGAACTAAAAAAACCCAAGGAACCATACAGGGTTACGGCACTTCCATGGGAAGTATCGCCAGCATGCTGGGTTTGATCGCTGGTGGTATGCTGTTTGAAACCATGACTACCTATGTGTTTATGATAGGTGCATTGATGTTCTTTACGATAACGGCGTTGATTATTATCCACAGGTACAGGCATCGCAGGCATGCTTAAAAATTAATAGCGATATGCAAAGTGCACCTAGTTGTTTCTATTTTGTAGGATGCAGTATCTCTGGACTATCTAAGTGGATTGAATAGTGATTTTTGTTCTTGGTTAGACATCAAAAGTACACGGCTAGAACAAATTTTTTGTTAACCCTTTCCTATGGTAAGCAATTCGCCCCATTGCGTGGTATATCTTGGACTACGGTGTTCCTTGATCAATTCCCACTGCTTGTGACGGTTTCCTGCCGTGGCAACCTTGAGGGTGTTCTTGCCATACTTGTTGTTCATCGCATCTATGACGCTGGTCACCTCGCTTGATTCTGTCTTGTGTTTTTCATCAAACAAGCCGGCTTGAATCTGGTCGTCTGGCACCAGTTGTAACAAATTGACGCTTACCTTTTTGTAGCGATATCCTGGTTTGAAAATTCTTTTCAATCCCTTTAAAGCTTCTTTGGTCAGTCTGATTGTACTGTTAGTGGGGCTATCGAGTTGGATGCCTATACAATTTCTATACTGCTGGTCTATATCGCTTAAGTTATTTGTTTGTAATCCTACCTCAAGGAAGGTCGCGGCGCTATGCTGCTGGCGCAGTAAATCGGCAACCTCGGCAATATAGGAACTGCAGGCTTCTTCAATAAGTCCATAATCCGTCAGTTTGCTCCCAAAGGATTTTGCCGTACCGATTCCCTGTTTTGCATCAGGCACTTCTACCATTTCTAGGCAGGGTATGTTGTTGAGTTCGCGCCACAATCGCTCTCCTATCACGGTCATTTCCTTGCGTACCCATGCGACTGGCATATTAGCAAAATCTAGGGCCGTATGAATATTGTTCCTTTGCAGTCGTAAGGCGTGTTTTTTTCCTATTCCCCAAATGTCTTTTACCTTAAGACTGCGCAGGAGATGTTGTCTTTTTTCCTCGCAGTCCACAACGTAAACATCATGGTGACCTGGGATTTTTTTGGCGAACTTATTGGCAAGTTTGGCCAGGGATTTTGTGGGTGCGATACCCACCCCTACGGGAATCCCTGTGTTTCTTTCTACCGTTGTTTTGATTTGCGTTCCCAGTTTGCGTAGATCAGCCTCGGGATGATGGGATAGATCGACAAAACTCTCGTCGATACTATACTCCTCTACCAGCGGCGAGAACATTTTAAGCGTATTCATCACGCGGCTGGACATATCGCTATACAAGGTATAGTTTGAGGAAAAATAGTTGACCCCGTTTTGATCCAGTAAGTTCTTAATCTTGAAAATAGGCTGGAACATGGGAATCTCTGTGAGCGCTTTTGCCTCTTTGTTTGCGGCAATCACACAACCGTCGTTATTGCTCAGGACAATGACCGGCTTCCCTTTTAAATCAGGCCTGAAAACCTGTTCACAGGAAGCATAAAAGCTATTGCAGTCTACCAGCGCAATCATGGTGTTGCCTTAATTACATAGGTAATCACGCCCCATAGATCGCATTCAACCGTAGTGGCGTAATTGAACCGGACCACTTGTAACAAACCCTCTCGTATAATTACGGCCAGCTGGTTGTTCTTGGGTGTGAGCGATCGATCCACGATCAGTACATCGTTACGGCATACCCCTTGATTCTTAAAGGAATCATCAGTTATTCTTATGAAGAAAGTACTTTCTGTGTTGGGAACCAGTTCTTTGTTTAAATCGATTCTAGGCTCGTTGTAGTGAGTTGCCGGGCTTGAAAAACCAGTTTGCTTAGGGCGTTGTACGCGATTGTTCTCCTTCGGCTTACGTATTTTATGGGCGCGGTTTGATATCATGGGCGTTCTTTATCCGTAATTAAGATTATTGTAGAATCCTAGAAGCTTTATAGTCGTTCACCTCTCGCCCACCGTGCAGCAACTGCAGGTGAGTTGTCAACAAAATTAAGGAAATACCAAATCTACGGTATACGATAGTTCTTCTCTTGCCTACTTCTTAATATAAGATCTTAACGGTCAAAAGAGTATAGCTTTGCTTTGTCAGCACTTCAACTATCGATAGTGCATGACGGTGACCTAGAAAGTTTCATACAGTAAACTATCAAAGTCTGCTAACTATGAATTTTGATAAGTTCAGTCGGTTATACTCCATAATCTCAGAACATAAAAAAACCCTTGCATTAGCAAGGGCTATGATATAAGTGTGGATAGGATTATTTAGATTCCTTGATTCCCAGGCCTTTCATAACATCAGGAGTAAGATCATAACCATCTGCCATGATAACTCCAGTCCCGGTCGTGGAATCTAGAACATAGTCAAATCCTTTTTCTCTTGCTATCTTAAAAATGGTCGTACGTACTTTCTCGTAAATAGGCTTAAGCAGGTCATTACGCTTTGTAGCAATGTTGCGCTGGCTGTTCTGGTAATATTCCTCCAACTTTTGCTGATCTTGCATGATCGCCTCCTTGATGCGTTCGTTCTCCTCTTTGGTTTTAGTGTTTGCAGTATTTGCAGCATTTTGAAGCTTGGCTTTTACCTCGCGGTCCATCTGTGAGATTTTTGCAGAGTAAGTAGTGTTCAAGTCATTAAGTTGCTTTTCTGCAGCAATGGCCTCGGGCATTAATTCCACTAGTTTCTGTGACTCTACGTGACAAACCTTGCTGGCTACTGCTTGGGCGCTCATCGTATGTAAGCCACCTAACGTAAGGGTTAATGCTGCTATAAAAATTTTGAAGTTTTTCATTTTGTTATTTTTCTTTTCTTATTACAAATATAGTGTTCACCATAAGTCAGGTAAATCAATTTAACCATTCTTGCGAGCCTCTTCTTTCTTCTTGCGTGCCGCGGCCTTCACCTCGTTGATACTATCTCTCCTGCGTTGCTGGCGTGCTTTCAAATCTGCTCTTTTCTTTTCCTGTGCCGCACGGCGCGCAGCTCTTATGGAGTCTCTAACTTTTAACCTGCGCTCTCTATCAGCTAGCTTCTGGTCAATTTTTTCCTGTCGCACAGCCTTTGCCGCATCCTTATCTCCGGCCTCTTTAACACTTAGATACTTTTCTTCTTTTACCGGATTTTCAATTTCTTTTTTACGCTCCTTACGTGATTTCTTTTTACCGGTACGACCTATTGCCTTAAGCACATCGTCGCTTATATCGTGTCGCTCTGCAGCATATAGCAGGGTTACCTCGTCAGCATTCATCACGTAATCGTACTTCTTTGCCTCGCTTATCTTTTGTACTTCATTAAAGACTTGATCCTCTACTGGTATGATCAATTGTTTTTGTTGCAGTATGTAATCTCCCGTCTCTGCCGCAAATCTTTTTTGCTGGTATTTATAAAGGTCTTCTTGCTTTAACCTGATCTCTTCCTCTTTCTCCTCAATCAATTCATCAGTAAGAATTACGCGCTCATTTTTGAGTGTTTCCTTCAACTGGTCAATCTCACGCGACATCACATCCATCTCGCCCTTCCACTTGTTCATCTTGATGTCCAGGTTCTTTTTTGCCTGCTGGTATTCTGGAACGTTCTCAAGAATATAGGGCATGTTGATGTAGGCTACCCTGATGCCACGTTGCGCTTTCGCGAAAGCGGAAACCAAAAGCATCATGCTAAAAAACAGAAGAAGATTTTTTTTAATCATTTGACGAGTTGTTTGAAAATATCATGCCATTTTAAAATTGCTGACCTATGATAAAGTGAACGTTCCAGCCGCTAGGATCATTGTTGAAAGCTGTGGGAATCGGGTCAAATCCATAACCAAAATCTACCCCCAGCAAACCAAACGCCGGCATGAAGATACGCACACCCGCGCCCGCAGATCGTTGAACCTCAAAGGGATTATAGTTGTTAAAGGTGGTATAGGATCCCGCAGCTTCTGCAAAAGTAAGCACATAAATGGAGGCCGCCTGTTCCAGGGTGATGGGGTAGCGCATTTCCAAAGAGAACTTGTTGTACACCGTATCACCGTCTGCACTGCTCGTAAGAGAGTTATTATCATAACCACGCATTCTCACAATATCCCTACCATCGAGTGAGAACCCTCCCAGTCCATCACCTCCCACAAAGAAACGCTCAAAAGGAACTAATCCCCGTTCATTGTTATAGGCTCCTAAAAAACCGAACTCTGTCTTAGTTTGCAGCACCAGTTTCTTATACAACTGGGTGTACCACTCACCAGAAAATTTGACTTTATAATATTCTAGAAATTTAAATCGCTCTTGATCGATTTTCCCTTGGTCAGCAAATCCATTTGTCTGGAACTCGGGATCATCACCTAGGTTTGCATAGTCCGTACCGTTCCACACGGAGTAGGGTAGGGTCATTTTTGCCGTAAGGGTAAAGCGGGATCCATAGGTGGGGAAAATAGGATTTACCCCTACATTGTCCCTACTTATACCTATGGTGTAGGCAAGATTGTTAGAGAATCCATTAGGAAAGTTGAATAACGGAGAGTTGAAGTTTTTCAGGTTATAGTGCTGGAACGATAAAGCGTGCGAGATTTGAAAATAGGGATCAGGCCATTCAACTCTTTTTGCGAGTCCTATGGTTCCACCGGTAATCAAAAACCGCTGATTGCGATCCACCTGTGTAAAATCTGATGGTTCCACTCTAAATTGCTCACTATGCGATAGCGAGACATTGAATGAAACGGGTTTTTTCCCGCCCAGCCAGGGTTCTGTAAAGTTCAATGAGTATGTTCTAAAAATATTACTGGCCTGGGCACGTACGGCGAGCGTCTGTCCATCACCTTGCGGAACGGGCTGGTAAGCGTCTTTGTTAAACAAATTACGCAATGAGAAGTTGTTGAACCTTAATCCCAAAGTTCCCACAAATCCACCACCACCATAACCACCCTGTAGTTCAATCTGGCTGGCTCCTGCCTCTTCTACCTCAAAGTTCACATCTACCGTACCGTCCTGCTGCTGCACATTAAGTAGTTGCGGGTTCACTGTTTCTGGATTAAAGAATCCCAGTTGACCTATTTCCCTAATGGAATTGATGATTTTCTGGCGGGAATACTTCTCCCCTGGAACGGTTCTCAACATGCGATAGATAACATGGTCATTGGTACGGTCATTACCAGATACAGTTACGTTTTTAAAATAAGCGACTTTTCCCTCTACAATCCGGATCTCAAAATCGATCGTGTCATTTTCTACGTTAGTTTCTACTGCATTAACATTTGAAAATAGGTACCCGTTGTTCTGGTAAAAGTTGGTAATATCATCAGAATCGGGATCCTGTGGATTGCTTATGCGGTCATCAAATGCCACACCGTTATAAACGTCACCCTTCTCAACCCCAAGTTTTTGCTTGAGAAATTCATCGCTATAGACTGAGTTACCCACAAACTTGATATCCCCAAAATAATACTTGCGACCCTCTTCCACCTTGATCTTGAGCGCGATGCGATCGTCGCTTTTTTTAATCAATGTGTCAGAGATGATGCGCGCGTCCCTAAATCCTTTTTCCTTGTATTTATCTACCACACGTTCTAGATCGAGATCGTAATCGTCACGTATGAATTTTGATCGTTTCAACACCCTCAAAAAATTGACCTGCTTAGTGTTCTTCATGGCCTTGCGCAGCTTACGATCGCTTATCAAGGTGTTACCCTCAAAATCGATGGAAGAGATTTTGGGTTTTTTACCACGATCGATCTCAATTTTCATATCGACCATTTTCTTGCCTAATGAATCTTCTACTTCACGAGTGCGCACCAGAGCATCTGCATATAGGTATCCCTTATCCCGGTACTTGTTTTCAATGAAATTACGGGTATTTGTAATGAAGTTTTCAGTAGCCTTGGTTCCTTTCTGCAGTTTTAGTTCTGTTCTTAAGTCTTTTGCTTTTCCTTTTCTGATTCCTTCTATAACCACTTCATTCAGGTTGGGAACCTCTGTAATCTCAATCTCTAGATTTACGGTATCCATGATATCATCATTAGGATCTCCCTCAATTCCCGTCCTGAAAATTCTAATATTACTGAATAACTTAGATCCCCAAAGCTTTTTAAGCACCGCGTTGAGTTTCTCGCCAGGAATGTAAATCTCCATTCCCTTGCGCAATCCAGAGTAAGCGACTACGGTGTTCTCATTGAAATTTTGGTTCCCGGTGACCTTTACCTCACCTATGCGGTATTTTACCGCGTTCTCTCCTATCGGTACATCATTCTTTTGTGCATAGCTTTCTACTCCTGCAAAAAGAACAAACGCGATCAATAAAGCCCGCACAAATCTTTCTCTCATCCTACAATTGTTCACTAGTCTTGCCAAATCTTCTTTCTCTATCTTGGTAATTCTCAAAAGCTTCAATTAAATGCTCTTTTCTAAAATCAGGCCATAAGACCTCGGTAAAATACAATTCTGCATAGGCAATTTGCCACAGCAAGAAATTACTGATACGCTGCTCTCCACTCGTTCTGATCAATAAATCCACGTCTGGAAGAAAGCTGGTATATAAATGTTTATCTATCGTTTCTGGCTTGATTTCATCAATAGCCAGTTCATCTCGTTTTACCTGAGTTGCTATTTTCTTGATGACGTGAATCAACTCTTCTCTAGAGCCGTAACTCAAGGCAAGCGTTAGATCCATGTGTGAGTTACTTGCAGTAGCTGCTATCACCTCTTCCAGCTCCTTTTGAGCAGATGATGGCAACAACTCAAGGGCACCCACCGCCCGTAGCGAGATATTATTTTTCTGCAATGTGGGAAGTTCTTTCTTTAGACTGGATACCAGCAGTTTCATCAGGGTATCGACTTCCAGCTTTGGGCGCTTCCAGTTCTCAGTAGAAAATGCGTAGAGCGTTAGGTGTTCAACTCCAGCTTCTGCACAGGTTTCAACGGTTTGTCTTACAGCCTTGGCACCCTTTTCATGCCCCCTTACACGCATCAAGCCCTGCTTTTTTGCCCACCGCCCATTACCGTCCATTATGACGGCAACATGCTTGGGGATTTTATTCTTATCGAGCCGTTCCATTTCTTAAAAATTACAATAACACGGCATGCGACCGAAGGTGTAGGTAAGTGTAATGCCACTCATCATGTACCAGTCGTTATTGTTAAGGTTACCAAATTGCAAATCCTCTCTATCCTTAAAATCACCTGTGGGATTGCTTCCATCCAGATTATCAGTAAATGCAAACCTTGCACCCACCTCGGCCGCAAGAACAAGTCTGGTAGTAAGTGTGTACTTAACCCCCAGGGTCAACGGGATGGCAACCCCATAGGCGTTGTCATAACTTCTCAGATCCGTTCCCAGGTCATTCAACCTATACGACACCTGCCTAAAACCGGCTACTCCTGCATATAGGTAAGGCGTGAACTGTCTCGTCCCGCTGTACAATTCCCAATCCCAAAAGGTATACTCAATCCCGACTGAGGCCTCGTAAAAACCATAGCTATAGTCCAGACCTCTCAATTCTCTTGAAATATCGTCGCTGTCCAGATCGTTACCGCTCAAAGTCGTCGCAATAAACGAGGCTCTAAAACTGTGTCGATTGCTACGGTTCCACTTAAATATCGCACCTACCGCAATCTCATTAGGAGAAATATATCTCGTACTACCCACATCACCTATAACATTTGATCCACCAGCGATAAGACCTACTTCATAAGTCTGCGCGCAAAGTGGCGTAAATACTACAAAACACAAAGATAAAACGACTAGGCGCATGTGATTTTTCAAACGTGCAAATATAACAATTCTACATACCCAGCATGAGCCTCAAACTGAGTATTGTAAGTAGTAAACTGTTAAGGGGTTTTATTATTGTCTTATGCCACTAATTGCGCTTATCTTCTCCCCACAGCAATTTTTGCCGTATGGTCTTGATAAAACTGTTTTCAGGAAATTGAATGAAGCCTATGGTGAAGTCTGCCTTAGTCAATTCAATAATGGTTTGATCAGGATACGAGGATATTCTATTATCTAGTGACATCAAAAACTGATTTTCCCTACCAGAAACCTTTAAGGTTATAGTTGTCTGATCTGGAATGACCAGGGGCCTGGCGTTAAGATTGTGCGGTGCAATGGGCGTGATTACCAGGGCATTTGTGGCAGGCGATATGACCGGGCCGCCGCAACTCAAACTATACCCTGTTGATCCCGTGGGGGTTGATACGATCAACCCATCTGCCCAGTAACTGGTCAACAGCTCCCCGTTGAGATGGGTTTCTATCTGGATCATGCTGGTCGTGTTCATGCGACTCACGGTAATCTCGTTCAAGGCAAAGTTAGTAGGCTTTGGGTGGTTCTTTTCATGGTTTGAATCAGCGGTGAGCAAGGTTCTTTCCACCACATTATATCGACCAGAAATTAAGTGGTCAACTGCACTTTTCAGGGCCTTTCTCTTAACGGTAGCGAGAAATCCCAGCCTGCCAGCATTGACTCCCAGTACGGGAATGTTGAGCCTACCCACAAAGGCAACTGCCCTTAAGATAGTGCCGTCACCGCCTATGCTTATGAGCACGTCAAAGGTTTCATCCAGTATGGAAAAGGAATGCTCCTTACCTATTACCTGCTTCTCCACCAGTAGCGCGCAAAATTGTTCCTCAAAGAGTACCTCGCAGGAATGATGTACCAGTAGATCGTTCAATTCCCTGGCTACGTCAATGGTATCATCATGTAGGTACTGCCCGTAAATCGCAACCTTGCGCATCACATCAAATATTTAGGTAGCGATCTAGATACTCGCTGCGTTCCTTGAGCGTGTCCATAAAAACATCATGCTGCGCTGCGTTCACGATCTCATAACCGTACCGCCGGAAGGTTTGTAACACCTGGTTGAGATTGTGATTGCTTACCTTCAAGGTGATTTCTGTAAAGTGCTCTCTCTGGTTACTTACAAATACCCCATGGAGTTTTGCGTCATTAGACTCCACTATTTGTGCTATTTCACTAACGGTAAAATCTGTCGTTCCCTTTTCCACCACGACCACCGTTCCCAACTCGTGCATAAAAGGCGTATCGTTAAACAGCGCCATAACATCTTTGAGTTCATAGTAGCCCAAATAATTGCTCTTATCGTCGATTACGGGCAAAATGTTAGTCTGGTGCCTGGCAAAAACCTCCAGCGCATCCAGCCATTGCACCTGCGGTTCTACTTGAAAAGCCACCAAGGCATATTTCAATTCCTTGAGGGTTTCATCTTTTAGAAAACAATGCGCGTCTGTTTCAGATACGCAACCCAGATAGCTGCCGTTTTCAACTACAGGAAGGTGAGAATAGGTAAGTTGATTGAAAATGGTTTGCAAGTCTGCCACCCTAGTCGATAGACTCAAGGGTTTTACGTCGTTGATTAAATACTCCTGCAACTGCATTGTCTACCTTTTACCTGCAAATTAACCATTTCTTGTCTTATGACCCCAGACCACCGATTGTATTTTTGGGTGAAGGAACGATAGTCTTGAATCAAGAACCGTTCAGGATGAATTAAGATCTTGATATAGATTATCTATGTAGGGGAGCATTCCGCTTTCGCGAAAGCGTAACAAAAACAACAATATGGCACAGCTAAGTGTAAACGTCAATAAGATAGCCACCTTGCGTAACGCTCGTGGTGGGGATGTCCCAAATCTGGTTCAGGTATCGATGGATATTGAGCGTTTTGGCGCCCAGGGAATCACCATTCATCCTCGTCCAGATGAGCGGCATATTAAATATCAAGACGCTAGGGATCTCAAAAAAGTAGTACGTACCGAGTTAAATATAGAGGGGAACCCTGTAGACAGCTTTATCGCGCTAGTCGATGAGGTGCGACCTGATCAGGTCACGCTGGTACCCGATGCTCCAGATGCTATTACCTCAAATTCTGGCTGGGACACGGTGGTGCACAAGAACTACCTCACGTCTATAGTGGCACATTTTAAAAAACAGGGGATACGCACCAGTATATTTGTGGACCCCCAGCTGGATATGGTGGAGGGTGCGGCAAATACTGGGGTTGACCGCATCGAGTTATATACAGAAGACTATGCCACCAGCTATAAGACTGACCAGGTAAAAGCGGTCCAACCTTACGTAGAGGCGGCAGCACTCGCACACAAACTAGGGCTGGGAATCAATGCGGGCCATGATCTATCGCTGGAAAACATCCAATTTTTCAACAGCAACATTCCACACCTGGCAGAGGTAAGCATAGGTCATGCCCTTATTGCAGAAAGTATTTACCTGGGTCTTGAAAATGTAGTCAACATGTATAAAAACAAATTAAGGTAGTGGCGTTACTACATTCCATAATCTCAGGCAACGGCACACCGGTGGTAATTTTGCACGGGTTTCTAGGTATGGCAGACAACTGGAAAACGCTAGGCAAAAAATGGAGCGAGCATGGTTATGAGGTTCACCTGCTAGACCAGCGCAACCATGGTCGCAGTTTTCATGATCCAGTTTTCAACTATCAAGTCATGGCGACAGATTTGTACGAGTACTGCCTACACCATCAACTGGAGGAAATCTATTTATTGGGTCATAGTATGGGTGGCAAGGTTGCCATGGAATTTGTCCAGCAACACGGCTTACTGGTAAAAAAACTCATCGTGGCAGACATTGCGCCAAAACCCTATCCCGCCCATCACGGGGATATATTCAAGGCGCTGCGCGCAGTAGATTTTGCCTCGATTACACGGCGTAATGAGGCAAATGACGCAATGAAACCTTTAATTCCAGATATGGGAACGCGACAGTTCCTGCTTAAAAGCCTTTATAGAACTGACCAAAAGAAATTTGGCTGGCGATTTAATATAGACGTTTTGGGCGCTGGACAACATGTTGTGGGTGCACATACTGAACAGGAATTTAATATTAGCACGCCTACTCTATTTGTAAGAGGTGGCGATTCTGGTTACATACTAGACGAGGATCTACCGCAAATCGAGCGGCTTTTCTCAAATGTACAGCTGGCAACCATTCCTAATGCGGGTCACTGGCTACACGCTCAAGAGCCAGATAGCTTTTACGAGATCGTTTCAAACTTCATGAATTCTGAGGGTAATTAAAACTTACGCGAGCTCTAAACTACTATTCAACCCATAGCAATTGTGGGGCGGGAGAAAATAAAACGTTTGCGTAATTTTAATAAAACCTTAAATTTGGCTCTTATATTCGTTTTTTCTTAAAAAATTACTATGAACAAATTAAGCGCGTTTTTATTGCTGTGTGTAGTTTCTGCTACGGCGTTTGCAGGAGGTTACCGGGTAAGCACGCAAAGTAACAGGCAACTAGCCATGGGTCACACAGGTGTGGCCGTGGTCAATAGTGCCGATATACTCTTTTTCAATCCAGCTGGACTGGCTCACCTAGAAAGTAGGTTGAGTGTGAGTGCGGGTGGATTTGGAATATTCTCTGACGTTCAATATCAAAACCGTGAACTGGGAACATTTGCCGAGACTGACAGCCCTGCGGGAACGCCAGTTTATCTTTATGCCAGTTATAAGGTTACCGATGATTTTGCGGTAGGTCTAGGTGTTTACACCCCGTACGGTAGTAATGTTACCTGGCCCACAGACTGGGAGGGTTCACACCTGGTCAATGAGATTGAATTGAGTGCAATCTTCATCCAGCCTACTCTTTCTTACCAGCTTTTTGACTCAGTAAGCATAGGAGCAGGACCTATCCTAGCCTTAGGCGGGGTAGAATTTAATCGTAATGCCTCTAGAAGTCTTACGGATACGCAGGGAAACCGATCTAACGTCGCCATAGAAGATGCCGGTGTTACGGGATGGGGATGGACTGCTGGAATCCTGTTTACACCAGACGATCACTTTTCACTAGGGTTTAATTATCGTTCACTTATCAATATAGAGAGTACTGAGGGCGAAGCGACCTTTACCAATTTTCCCAATAGTTCACTTGTCCCCAATAATGGAGTACAGGGTTTTACGGCAACGTTACCATTACCAGCTGAAGCTACCGTGGGAATCGCCTATGAAATTGACAAGTGGTTGTTTGCCTTTGACTACAACCGTGCATTCTGGAGTGAATATGAAAGTCTTGACATCCAGTTTGAAAATGGTTCTCAATCCTTAAACCCCAGAAACTACAAAGATGCTTCTACTTATAGATTGGGAGCGCAGTATACAGCAACCGATAAACTGACGGTAAGAGCGGGATACTATTTTGATGAAAGTCCCGTACAGTCTGGATACTTTGCGCCTGAAACGCCACGTAACGATTCAAACGGTTACACCTTTGGCCTTTCTTACAACGTAAACGATCGCTTTGCAATTGACGGTTCTGTGGCTTTCTTAAGATTTAAAGAAATCACCGAATCTTATGACTTCTACAGCGATCCCGGTGTGCCTATCAATGCATCGTTCGGTGGGACGTACAAATCACAAGTACTTATCGCAGGTATCGGTGTAACTTATAACATGTAAAAAGAAGAACATGAAAAAGACATATATAAAATTTTTAGGTCTCTTTGTAGCTGGGGCATTAGTCATAAGCTGTGAGAACGAGTTTGATGAATCTGTTGTTGAAGGTGAGCTTTACACAAGCGGTGAAGCAGATTTCACCAATTTTGTTGCTGTTGGGAACTCACTTACTGCTGGTTTTGCAGATGGTGCTCTTTATCTACAGGGACAGCAAAATTCCTATCCCAACATCATGGCGCAGCAAATGCAGCTAGCTGGTGGGGGAGCTTTTGTACAGCCCCTAGTAAATGACAATCTAGGTGGTTTGTTGTTAGGCGGTAACCAGATCACACAAAACAGGTTTGTTCTAGCCTCTGATGGTATGGGTAATCCCACAGGACCTTCTGTACTTTCTGGAACTCCTACTACGGAGGTTTCTAACAAAGTTACTGGACCACTTAACAATTACGGTGTTCCAGGTGCTCGTGTTTTTCACCTAGCTGCTTCTGGTTATGGAAGTGTTGCAGGTGTGCCCGCTGGAACGGCAAATCCTTACTATGCTCGATTTGCCAGCTCTGACAACGCGACGGTAATAGGTGATGCAGCCGCTGCAAATCCTACCTTTTTTACGCTTTGGATAGGTAATAATGATATTTTGGGCTATGCGACTTCTGGAGGATCTGGTGTTGACAATAACGATACGGGTGAGACTGATCCAAGACTACAAGGAGACAACAGCATCACAAACAATCAATTATTTCAAGGAGTGTATACCCAGTTAGTAGCGACCATGACTGCTAATGGTGCTGAGGGTGCTCTAGTAAACATACCAGATGTGACCTCTATCCCGTTTTTTACAACGGTTCCTTTTGCCCCGCTTAGTCCACTAGATCCAGCATTTGGTCCTCAAATACCTGTTCTTAATCAAATCTACGGAGGTTTGAACCAGATTTTTGCGGCTTTCGGTCAACCAGATCGTCAAATTCAATTTTCTAGTACCGCAGCTAGTGCCGTGGTAGTACGGGACAATGATCTACCAGATCTTTCTGCAAACCCAGCATTTATCAATGCTTTTGTACCACTAGTTCAAGGTCTTGCAGCTAGTCAAAACCCGCCGCTTATGCTTTCAAATGCTCAAGCGCAGGGTCTAGCGCAAGTCATTGCACCGCAATTCGGGCAGGTGCGCCAGGCAAATGAAGATGACCTAATCACATTTACGGCTGCTGGAGTAATAGGCACGCTGGATCAAGATCGTTTCAACCAATTAACTGGTGTGGGCCTTCCGGCAGCACTTGCTGGTCAGCTATCTGCATCGGGTATAACCTTTGCTCTAGGCAATCAGTTTGTCTTGACTCGTACTGAACAGGACAGAGTGGAAAGAGCACAGACTTTTTATAACAATGTGATCCAGGATCTGGCAGATGCCAATGATCTTGCCTTTGTAGACGCAAGATCAGCCTTGCAAGAAGTGGCAAACGGTGGCGTGTTCTTTGACGGCGGTTTGTTGTCCAGCACCTATGCATCTGGCGGGGCGTTCTCTCTCGATGGGGTACACCCTACAGGCCGTGGTTATGCTTACACTGCAAACTTCTTGCTACAATCCATCAATGCACAATATGGTTCTACCCTACCACTCGTTAATATAGGTCAGTACCCTAGCGTGCAACCTAGTGACGATTAGTAGACAACTATAAGTAAAACTTCTATTGAGTAGATGGGAATAAGATTTAATAAAACCGTTAGACAATCTGTCTGGCGGTTTTTCTAGTTTTACAGCATAAGCCATAGACCTATGAAATACGTTATCAACTTGCTGATCAATGCAGTAATCATTATCCTGTTGTCCTATCTTCTTCCCGGGGTAGAGACTACAGGCTTTGTAGCAGCGATAATTGTAGCATTAGTCATTTCAATCCTCAATTTTATCGTCAAGCCCATTTTGATTGTTCTTACCCTACCAGTTACGGTCTTGACTCTGGGATTATTCTTATTTGTGGTAAACGCCATCATCATACTACTGGCAGACTGGCTTATAGGCGGTTTTAGTGTAGACGGGTTCTGGTATGCCTTACTATTCTCCATCTGTTTATCTATAGCGCGAGCGATTACATCAAGTATTCTGGAAAAAGATTCTTAACAGGTAATCACTCCAGGAAAGAGAATTAACCAACTACCTAGACTAGATACGACCGGTAAGCACTTTACGCTTATGAGAGTTTAAGAATAGGATAAAAAATATAGTTGTACCGTAAACTGTGTGTTGGTCTGTTAATCAAACATGTTCTAGGGTAATGAATTTGTTCTGAACTTTCTGATAGCATCGCTCGTGTCGGCAGGTAAACCCTTGGAATGAGTGATGGGTATTGGGAAATTACGCTTTCGCGAAAGCGTAACCTTACCCCTAGTCGCCTAGTGTACTCAAACGGATTTTTTCCAGTTCTGGCATGGTGAGCACCCCGTTGTCAAGAAGTATCTGAAATTCATTACTCACACTTGAACCAAAAAGAATAAGATCATCTGTACTGATAGCAACCTGAACCCCAGTTCTATACAACTGCTGGATGGGATGGTTCTCAATAGAATCCACCGCGCCCAATTTATGATTGCTGGTGGGTGTAATATTGAGTCTAATTGATTGTTGAGCCAGTCTTTCTACCAGATCAGGATCATCAATGGAACGTATGCCATGTTGTAATTCCATGGGGTTCAAAACATCCAATACCTCATGAATACTCTGGGCGTTTGAAAACTCACCGATGTGCACCTTAGTCTTTAAACCTGCAGCCGTGGCATCTTGATATAGTTCCTTAAATGGATGTATATCCTTGCCTTGTTCCTGACCGTATAAATCAATCCCTTTAAATACTCCACTTTCAATACACTTAATGCCGTAATTATAGACCTTTTGAAGATCTAGATCTTTGTTCACCCCTATCTCGGGTTTGAAGTTGAGTTTATCTTGATATTTTAGCTTAAAACCAGCAACCATCTCTATCAATTCCTCTATGGATCCTTCCATAAATCTAGAAAGGTTGAGGTCTACACTCGCCTCAACCAGTATAACATTATCGTCAACGCAACTCATCAAAGCAGCATCTATAAATTTATAAACGTCCCTGCCATCTTTTAAATAGTTGTTCAGGGTACCATAAATAAATTCAATCATCCCAGTAAGTCCATCGTATTTATTGGGAACCTTGAAGTTTGCGGCAGGGTATTGCTCTTTGAATCTCTCGATGGATGCTCCCAGATGCAGGTGGCTATGTACATCTGCTTTTGGCAGGTTTTTGAATCTGTTTGATGCCATCTTAGTTAGAAGCGTAATTGCCTGATTTAATGATTGATAAAGGTAAATATCAAAAAAGTGATAATAATAGAAAATAGCGCTACGAGACTATAGGCTAGAAATTTGAGGGATTTATTAACGCTGCCCATCTTAACTGCGGTAATCTTTGCATTAATAAAAACCTGCTGACCCAATTGCTCATACCGGTCTTTTTCATCCAGGCTCTTTAAATAAAACATCTCAGAAAACTCGTTGATGGAACCGTACTTTGATATGATATCCCCAAAGAAAAACATATTGGGATCATAATTTGCTTCAATTCTGGGTATAAAGCTGCGCACACTATAATAAATTGAAGTACCCGTGAGCCCTATCCAGATACTGGCAAGCACGTAATAGAGGTAGTAATCCCCTAGTGCGTCAGTAGTACGCTCCGCATTTTGATAGACAAAGTTCATAAGGATCCCGTAAAAAGATAGAATCAGACCAGCCTTAAGCTCGGCAGCTTTTATAAGTCTAACGAGATAACTAACGGAATTCCAATAGTGAAATGCCAGATCAGAAACGCCCGCTTCTGCTGGTTTGGGCAAATCAGCATGATTCTTCTGGAATGGAGGCTTTTTATTCATGGTAACGTGCTATACAATAGTTGCCGTGGTTTCATTGAAATCCACAAAATACATATTTATTTTTCCTTTTCCCTTTGCTTCTATTGCGCCGCGTGGTTCAAAAACAAATTGATCATATTCCTGAAGTTTATTATAGGTTGATTCACTTAAATTAACGCGACCTACACCTCCCGAACTCTCCATGCGGCTGGCAACGTTTACCGTGTCACCCCATATATCGTAAACAAATTTCTTTGTTCCTACCACCCCAGCCACAACAGATCCGGTATTGATTCCTATTCTTATATCAAAGGTTGCCAATTCTGAATCTCTATTTTTTGCCTCCTGTACAAAGCGTGCCATTTCAAGGCCGGCAAGAGTCATTTTATAGAAATGGTCCTGAGTAGGAAATGGGAGCCCTCCTGCACACATGTAAGCGTCACCCACGGTCTTAATTTTTTCCAGATCATATTTTTCTACTATGGCGTCAAATGCCGAGAAATAATAATCAATACTTTCTACCACCTGCTCTGGAGTGAGCTTTTCTGATGCCGAAGTAAAACCTTTAAAATCAGTAAACAATACTGAAACTGAATCAAACCTTTTTGCCTTAACACTACCGTATTCCTTGAGTTCCTCGGCGGTTTCTTCTGGCAGGATGTTTTTAAGCAAATTGTCAGACCTTTCCTTTTCTGACTCAATAATCTTGTTAGTCTTCTTTTGAAGCTTGAATCTTTTAAATAGCGAGAAGGCTAGCAAACCGGCAAGTGCGAGCGCAATAGCTATTCCTACCACCACTATGCGCTGCGTTTGAATTGCCTTGTTTTGCAATTCAATATCCTTTTGCTGCAGTTCTTTTTGCTGGTTTAAAATATCAATATCCTTCTGTTTAAGAGATACCTGATACTGAGTGTTCTGATTTGCAACATCTTGGGCCTTTGTGACATTTGATACGCTATCACGATAGATGATGTGATCTTTAAAGTATTGCAGGGCTTTGCGAGGATTTTCACGGGTCTCATACAACTCAGATATACGCAGGTAGGAGTCTGCTATCTGTTCTTTTATTCCGTAGTCTTGAGCTATTTCCAGCCCTCGACGCGCATAATTGAGCGCTTTTTTATTCTTACCCAGATCCAGGTAAAGCTCAGACGCGCCATTTAAAAACTCGCTTGCGGTATAGAGATCACCTTTGGAAAGTAGGGAATCGATACTGGTATTCAAGAATTCTTCGGCGAGTTTGTTTTTATCTTGTTGTGCATAGATCAAACCCAGACTACCATTTATGTAATCCCTGTAGATCTCGTAATCAGGGCCTAGATCAAAAAACATCTTATCTGCCTTCTTAAAATAGAAAAAAGCCGAATCCAGTGTTGACTGACGGTAATAATTGTCTGCCAGGTTATATTCTGCCGTTGCTAGACTGAAGATTTCATCCTCATCTTCAAAAACAGGAATTGCTCGGCGGTAATAGTCGATCGCCGTAATGGTATTTCCCAGGTTAGAGTAGGCGTCTGCAATGCTTAATTGTAAACTGGCGATCCCCAGTCTATCATCTGGATCTGTCAATCGCATTACTTTGAAATAATCCTGTAGGGCTTCAGTCAGGTTTGACTGCATACTATGGGCACTACCTCGCGTTGTCAATGCCTCGAGGTAAAAGCTCTTGTAGTTGGTCGTGTCGGCAAGTTTCAGTATTTCAGCACTATAGAAGAATATACTGTCTGGCGACTCCTCGTAATAAGCTATGTCACTAAGCAGGATGAGCTTTTCTTCAAGGGCAATGTTTTCTTTCTTTACTTGCGTTTTGAGTTCTTCCAGATCTACATCCTGCGCTGCCAGTCTAGAGGTACATAAACAACAAAAGCCTATGAAAACATAGGCTAGTGAGTGATTTAAAAAAAAGAAAGTTGCCCTTTTCAATTTAGTTCGTGCTGCGTGCCGGTCTCCTCCTGAAGGTTCTGATCTTTGGATCTATACGGAATTCTTCTGAGAATTCTCCACCTGGTCGCACAAGTTGAAATATCAGATTGTAGTCGAACTCTAAATTATCAGGTAAGGCAGCAGGGAAAATGATGCCCGTTGTAACTGTGAAGAAATCCATTCCTAGTGAAACAGATTCTGTAATATCTGATTCTTCATCAACTAGGTAAGCGTTCTCTATAGCATCAATAACTAGTTGATCTGCTGGGGTTTTTCCTGTCAGTTCAACAATATTTATTCTATAATCATCTGGAGCCCCCTGTAAATTTAGATCAAATATGAGGCGATCGAGAGGGATTACATCGTTAACCACATCCTCGTTGGGAATATTAGGGTCTAGACGGACTATATCATTCACGTCGCCGCCAGTAGAAAACAATACGTCCAGGGCATTAAAATCTGCTGTGAGCATACGCTCTTGCTCTATCGGGATAAAGGTGGTGTCTATCTCAACGTCATCATCACCACCGCAAGAGGATATGCCTAGTGCTAGGAATACTAATAGATAAAGGGGATTTAGTTTTGTCATTTTTAGTCTTTGATGCGCAAACTTAACTAATAAAATTTCATAAATCATGCAGTACAAGATCAATGAAATTCCCTCGACTGCAAACTGGAGCAAAGCCAAGCATTGTAATGACATGGATTTAAACGTAATTAAGTTCAAAACATTTTAGGGAGAACTTACGTATTGACCTATACAATTTTTTGCCGCAGAAAAAACCAGTTACTCGTGACCATATTATGCAAATCCATAGTACCCCAGATTGGTAATCCTATTGCCTGAATTTCAATAGGCTGTTCTCTACAATTCTTCTAAATATGCTGTACGATCAAATGATTACTATAAATTTTCTATTTGGGGTGATATGGTTTATTACGCTTTCGCGAAAGCGTAACACTTACAACCACACAAAGATCTGGGGACTATTGCACACTAAAGTTTTCTGAAAATACCACTAGTCCATCATCACCAAAGCCAGTAAGTCGTTGCGCAAAGATTTGAATACGCTCGCCAGGCTCGATTTCTATCTCACCATTGAGGGAAATGTTTTGCACATTTGTGTCAGAATTGATTTGCACAACGGCATTGGTTTCTACGATGATGTTTCCATCTACTGCAATACTAAATGCGTAAAAATCTCCCGTCGCACCGGTAACTCTTATAGATAAGGAAGCGTTTACCTGTACAAACCTGCGATCCCTGCCCTCATAGACGATCTCGTTTGCCGGAGTACCGGTACTAAATCTATAGAGATTTGTACCGTTAAAGCTACCGTTTCCTTGAATTTCCACGGCAGTATTATTAGTGATTGTTTGTGTGAAACCCGTAGTTAAGCTCCCCGTAAAATAAATATTTGCCGCGGCGTTTGAATCACTCTCCAGTGGTATGCCGGGGCAACGTACCACCCATCTATTGTTGAAATTGTAACCGGGATAAGAACCCACGGTATAGGCATCCACAAAGGTTCCAGCTCCTACAAAACTGATTTCTGACATGGAAGCAGAGTCTGTGATGGAGGGATTTGAACTTACATCCAGTCCAGTTTCTGAACTGCCCACTTCTATCCTACCTGCTGCCAATTGTATGTTATCGTGATTGCCGTCAATGGTTAAAAAGGTACCCGTATTGCTAGTGGTCCAGAAAACAGTAGACATTTGAAAAGATGTGTTTGTATTTGAAATAATCCCAGAACCGTTCTGTACAAACTGGGTAATACTGAAAAACACCAGCTCAAACCTCTCTATGGTTCCCACGCTTGAACTGTTTGCAATGATGTTGTTGTTAAGTAAAAGAGTTTGAGAATTATCTGTTCCCACAAGATTGAAGATGGAGTTCGATCCATTTCCACTCATGGTAAGATTACGTATACTACCACCTGTACTACCGTCAAACATGGCTCCGGTACCGGTATTTAGAATTATATCTTCTATACTATCACTTCCTTCTAGGTAAGCATTGTTAAGATTTATGGGCTTATCCAGCAGTATGGTCCCATTGATCTGGTATAGCGTATTAGTATCCAGCTGGTAGACTGATCCCGTATCCTCTTCTGCAAGATCTGCTATAGACTTAATGAGTTTAAAATTGTCTCTTTGCAGTGATTCACCGATCTCAATCCATTGTGCACCTGTATAATACATGAATACGTTACTGCTCGTTTCAAATACCATTAATCCTTGTGCGGGTGAGTCGATGGATTGAATGGAAGCAAGTGGCATCCTAGGTATAAGCATGCCTTTGTCCGTGGCAGTTACATCTAGAATAGAGCTAGGGTCTGGAGATGCGTTATTGATCCCTACTTGAGATAGACCCAAAACACTCATACTTAAAAACGAGCAAAAAAGTATAATTTTATGCATGATGCGGCTTTTGAGCGAATGTATGTCCCATTCATAGAATAATACTTAAAAGCCTGTGAAACACTCTTTTTTTGACTCAACTACTTGATTTTGTTTAATTTATTTAACATACAGGGGTCGCAACCACTTTTTTTATGATCAGAATGTATTTTTTTTAGACATTTTAAAACAAACCCACACCATTTAAAAAAAATTATTACTCTACACTTGTAGAGATAGAATTTTATTCTACATTTGTAGTTCAATAACGACAAGTGTAGATTATGAAGCTTTCAAAAACAGAAGAAGAATTGATGAACCACCTGTGGAAACTGGAAAAAGCGTTCATGAAAGACATTATTGCTGCTTATGACGATCCCAAACCAGCACCCACAACAATTGCCACGCTTATTAAGCGCATGACCACCAAAGGTTTTGTAGGATATCAGTTATTTGGAAAAAGTCGGGAATACTATCCACTAGTAAAAAAGACCAAATACTTTTCTACTCACGTCAACGGACTAATTAAAAACTTTTTCAACGATAGCGCATCGCAGTTTGCCTCGTTCTTCACAAAAGAAACAGAGCTAAGCACCGAGGAATTGAAGGAGTTGCGTGAGATCATAGACCGACAAATTAATGACCGCAATTGATATGGACTTCTTAATTAAATCTGGAATGATCCTACTGGCTTTATGGTTGCTTTACAAATTAGTTTTTGAAAGCACGAGCCTACATCATTTCAAACGTATTTATTTGCTGGCTAGTCTGGCAATTGCCATCGTCATACCACAGATTACCACAAATACAGTACTCATCAATGCTCCAGTTCTAGACTATGCAACCCAGCAATTTCAAGCGGTTCCCGCTACTTCTAGTGATACAATTCCAGTTGCGATAGTGCGGGATGACCCCAAAATGGATTTTTGGGAGTCACAAGGTTTTTTTGTCCTTATGTTCATTTATCTACTGGGGGCCGGGATTATGTTGATACGTTTTTTAAATAATCTTAGGTCATTCAGACTGTTACCAGATGACAAAGTTTCCTGTATTGGAAACTACCTACTGGTTGAGAGAGAAAAGCAAACCGCTCCCTACTCCTTCTGGTCACGCATTTTTGTGTCGCAGGACTGGATGCAACGTTGCCAAAATACTACGGTGGTACTAACGCATGAAAAAGCACATCTAGACCAGCGGCATAGCATAGACATACTTATCATAGAATTGCTGTTGATCCTACTTTGGTTCAATCCCGTTCTATACCTCATCAGGTATTCCATGCGCCTAAATCACGAGTTCCTAGCAGATCAAGAAGTTCTCAAATCCAATGTTCCCGTAACCGAATATCAAGAATTACTGGTGGACCAGACTTATGGTAATCATCACCATTTTCTAGCCAATAGTTTCAACTTTCCCCTCATCAAGAAAAGACTTACCATTATGAATACTACCACCTCTACCACTAGTTCCTTATTGCGATTATTCTTGATATTACCGCTTGTTACCATTCTAGCTATATCATGCGGCAAGGAAAAAACGGTCGTGAAACAGGAGCCCATTTATATAGACAACAACAGTCCAGAAGGTACGATTGAAATCGCTAGAAAAACTTACCGCTACACTAATAATTCTAACGGGATTATCATTTATGATCACAACGGGCAGGAAATCAACTATAACGAGCAAGGATGGGACATCCGTGAGCGACTCGTGGTTCCAAATTTTGAAACGGACTCGTTCAATTCAATGCTTGTTCCAGATGGCGAGACGCGATATTTCATAGACGATCAAGAGATATCACAAGCCGATTTTCTTATTAAATACGGTTCTGGCTTTACGGCCGATGTTATGAGCCATGAAAAAATAGATGGGGTTGATCATTACTACCTTGAAAACATCAACAAATCAGATACGCTGCAATACGGTCTAATTAACAAGAAATACTCCAGCAGCAATGAAAAAGAAGCAGAGGATTTTGCCAAGTACTTTATCAACGGTAATCGACTGTATTTCAATGACCAGTTGATGGATCTAGAAAGCTACCGGAAACACCAGCACATAATGGCTGATTCTATTAGACAAACAGAGGACGATGATGGAAAAAAGACTCTTTATATATATGGAGATCCAGACAATGTGATACCTAGAGGACAGTATTCTTTTACAAGCTCCCGTTCGGTTTCAAAAAATGGTGGAGAACCATTGCAATCAGGAGCAATAGCAAGGACAGTATTAAACGCCATGAACCTGCGCTATGCAGATACGGCCGTTTATTACCTAGAAAAAAAGAAAAGTGATTATGATCAGGTACTCAACGCAATATCCAGTAACCCAAAACTAGGATTCAAGCTTGACCTAGAAGATCGATCTCAACCATCACTCTATGCAGGGAAAGACCTCCCTCATACTACTCAAGAACTACAAGACTCCTACAGCAGGTTGTTTAAGGGAATGTCACAAACGCATACTAAGTATACCCTTGAATATTACGGTGAATCACCTGCTGATTCGGCAACTGCTAGCTCTTCCCTTCCTGTTGATACTCTTGCTACACGAGTAAGTAATTGGGTATGGGATGAGGTCAAGCGCACCTCGCCAGATACGGTTACCTACACAAAAGACTTCAACAAAAACAACGTCTCAAACTCCAAAGAGTCGTGGAAGGAGACTAAATTCTTCCTGCAAAACGCCCAGGGTGAACAGCCTGAAAAGCCCAAATATACTTTGCAAGAGGGATATGTTTTTAAAACTATAAACGGTACCCGTGGCAACGGTAGTTTTAAACATCAGGGAAATCTGTATTACTATAAAATGCCTACGGACTACGATATCAACATACTGGACTCAAACAAGAGACAACTGGGCTCTAGTGAGCTCAAGAAACTCAAATTTGTTTTTACCCCCATATGGGATAGCAAAAAAGATGAGGCTGCCCTGAAAAAGGAAACCTATGTAAAAAAGATGTTTGAGTCAGGCAGGGCGACACTATTTTACTCTGGTGGTTATACAGATGATTACCAGGAATTTTTAAAATATGATTTTGGTAATACTTATATTACTAAATATCTAGAGCAGGGAAATTTAAAGATCAATCTAGTTCCCGTTGAGTGGAAAAAGACCAATCACTCCCTGATTGAATTCTTTGAGAACGATAATCTATAGAGTTAAAATTAAGCTAGCCATCACAAGTTACTGTAACAAAAGTCGTTATAAGGTCATCTTTACCCATAGACCTGGACTTTATGCAAGACTTCTTCATATTATGCAGCGGTGCAGATGCGCCGTTGCTACGACAATGTACCGCAGGGGAACGTAATAAATACGCCGGTATAGGCGCAACCGTTTTTTTTACCGCGGTCATGGCATTTATTGCAGCCAGCTATGCTTTATACACGGTATTTGACAATTATTTGATTGCTGCCGGATTAGGCGTTGTATGGGGTCTATTGATCTTCAATCTGGATCGCTACATAGTAAGTACGATTACAAAGAATGGGAGCAAATGGCATGAACTGCTGCAGGCAATACCCAGGTTGTTGCTGGCCATAATTATTGCCGTCGTGATTTCTAAACCACTTGAGCTCAAAATATTTGAGAAGGAAATAGATCGTGTGCTACTGGAAGAGCGCAACATGATGTCGCTTGAGAACCAGCAACAGGTCGCGGCGCTGTACGCGGTTGACAATTCCGCTTTCGCGAAAGCGGTACAAGTACTCAAAGATGAAATAGCCAGTAAGGAACAAGAAGTCAACCAGCTCTACAACACCTACATCGCCGAGGCTGAAGGAACGGCTGGAACCAATAAACTGGGGAAGGGACCAGTCTATCAAGAAAAGCGCGATAAGCATGATGCAGCGCTGCGCGATCTAACAGTTCTAAGAGAACGCAACACGATAAAAATCAATCAGCTCGAGCAACAAAACGCCGCAACAAAAGCAAATGAGCTTGAACAACGCGCAGCTTCTCAAGAAATCGTCGATAATTTTGATGGTCTCATGGCTAGAATAACTGCCTTGAACAAGCTGCCATTCTGGACTTCCTTTTTCATTTTCCTATTATTCCTAGCCATAGAAACCTCACCGATCCTGGCAAAATTACTTTCTCCTCGCGGCGAGTATGACTACCGCTTTTTCCAGCGAGAGCAGCGAGTAGCATCATGGGCAATACAACAAGATCATCAACGCAATACACTTGTCGCAACTGATATTGAGCTTAACGAGAGTGCCTACCGTGGTCTTGCAAATGAAAGCGAGGTGCAGGAATACAAGAAGAAAATTGCCGCCCAGTTACTGAAACAACAAGCAGATGCATTCTATGAAGAACAGAAGTCAGTACTGGGAATAAGACGCGGCTAGTACTACACGATCCAGCCGCTCTTACGGGCATGGTCCACGGCGACTTTTGAATCCTGAACCAGTAACATGGGGCAAATCGTAAAACCATTTGCCATGTTCTGTATGCGCAGCATTTTTTTCTTATGGTTGACAGATCGTAGATAGATCGCCATCACGCGATCCGGAAATTGTTCTGCCACGGATTTATAGTAGTCTGCATCATGCTCGCCTCCATCGCCTATCAGTATGAATTTCATATCCGGATAGTGTTTGATGATATTGAGCAGCTGGTGTTCCTTATGGGTTTTCTCTAGCTTGGGCGTGCGATCCCATGGGGTAGGAAAATCTCTTAACAGGATGGGTCCCTTGGGAAAACCGTGAAAGTCCAGGAATTTTTCTAGGTATTTGTATAGATTCCACGGGCTGTTGCTCAAGTAGAACATGGGATTCTGGTCGTTGCCACCCTTGCCGCGATGCAACAACTGGTAGAAGCTCGCAGCACCCTTGAGTGGCAGCCGACGGTCATAGTTCTTGAAAAACGTATTGAATGCTACACGCAGTTTCAAGAAACTGGTCACACCGGTATGCATGATGGTATCATCGATGTCACTTATAATACCGTAGGTAGCTGTAACCGGTGGTATAAGGCTCTCGCCGGTAAATTTGTTGGACTTAATTCTCTTTTGCTGTTTCGCTTTCGCAAAAGCGGAATTATCCTCATCAAAGGAAACCACGTAGGGAAGATATCCCGCATCCGTGGCATAGTCTGACAGATCATAATCTACGGTCCTATCCACTAGAAAATACCCCTCACTATCTGCCTGGGCTTCATATTTCTTACCGTTTTCCAGGGTGATCTCTACTTTGGCAAGGCGTATCTCGTCTGTAGCAAATGTGCGCCAGGTATTGCGCAGGGTCTGGTAGAACGATTGCTGTTCAAAATGTTTGAGCGGCTGGTCCTCCAGGGCGCGACCTCTTATATAGAGATGGTTATTCCCGCAATAGGTCCTATAGGGATCGAGTATCCACGGGTCTTTTTTAAATAGCGCCATTATTTACGTATTGTCCTTGTCCCCTGCACGTAATTGTCGCAATGCGTACCAGATAGCCATTAAAAAAAGAAAGGCAAACCAGATGAAACTGCGATTTTGCTCTCCCGTATAAATTCTATAACCTATGATGGCTACGCATACGGCGCACATGATTATCATAAGTTTCCAGAACCAAATGGGAATTTGCATGTGAGGAACTATTAGTCAGGAATAAAAATACAGGGCAAACGATGTGAAAGGTCTTAATAAAAATGTAAGCTATACATACGGTTCGACATACCTGGGATATTAGTTAGGCAGTAATCCCATCTGTTGCCATCACTCCATTTTCATCAAAAATATCGTTCTTATGGCACTTGAGAAAATGGTCGCAGTAAAGACAAATATTCTTTAACTCCTTATTTTTTGATTGGGCAGTTTGTTCATCTACCCCCAGTTCCATACCCATTTTCAAGGGCTCGCCATCATTGAGCATTCTAAACACAAAATTCTTGCTGGCACGGTCCAGTACATCACTCACCTTCTGCTTGCGTGCATCTCCCATGGGAAAATGAGTGCCTGGGCAACAGGGGTTTATGCGCCACAGCTGTATGCTTATTTCAACTGGGATGTCGTCATAGCCACCCAGGAAATTGCGCGCACCGCTCAATATGGTACAAAAGTTATGTTCTGGATCTTTCATCCATATATCGTGTTTCATTGCCTTGCCTCGGGCCCAGTTACCGCCCAGCCACATTTCTTCGCTGGCACCCCAGTAACCCCAGCTCAATGGATTTTCAGTAAGATAATGCCCTCCCTCTATCAATGGATCTTTTTCAGTTCCCACCACTCCACAGGATTCAAAAATACCTGCAAGTTCCATGAGGCGGCTGCCTGCTTTTTTATGGTATCGATCTATGCTCGCTATATCAAAGCGGCTTACTCCTTTCTCGATAAGCACCTGCAGTTTTTCCGTATTGAGCAAATCACCGTTAGTCTGAATCATGACTTGAGTACGACCCTGATATCTATCGTTGATTTTATCAAGGATGGCATGCAACAACTTGATATCTGCCAGCGGTTCCCCACCACTCAATATAATGCGATCTATGTGCTCTGGCATATTTTCAATGATAGCCATACAATCCTCTTGCGAGATGCGCTTACCGAATGGGCTGCTATCATTGTAACAATGGTCACAATCGTCATTACACAATTGGGTAAATACCCAGTATAAAGATTGTAGATGGTTGAAATCGGTTTTAATTTTTGTCATGTTTCTGATCTCGATCGTTGTTACTCAAATTGCCTCCAGAAACGAGCTTCCTTCTTAGCGCCGCTGGCCTCGTCTTCATAAAATGCTTGTTTTGATTTATACAGGTGCAAACTGCCCTGTTCAATTTTCCCTATACGGTCACCCATAATCAGCGCTTCTTTCAAATCGTGGGTAATGAAGAGCGCAGTAAGTTTTTTGCGCTCACTTATTGTTTTGAACAGTTCCTGCATTTGTGCCCTTATATCTACATCTAGGGCTCCAAAGGGTTCATCCAGCAACAAAATCTGCGGTTCGATTACAACGGCGCGAGCAAACGATACCCGCTGTCTCTGGCCACCAGAGAGCTCGTGGGGCATTTTATGCAGTTGATCCTTGAGCCCCACTTCTTCCAGGATACTGATGGTTTTCTCTTTTATAAAGGATTTTTCCTGCTGTCGGATTTTCAACCCAAAAGCCACATTTTCGGCAACATTAAGATGTGGAAACAATAAAGGCTCCTGGTACAAATAAACAATACTACGCTCTTGTGGAGGCAGCAAATTAATTAGATGATACTTCTCCTGAGAGATCTTACTTCCACGATTTTTTTGCCCTTGGCTGCTTGCTACCGTACTGTTTGATTCAGCACCTAGGTTCTGGAGGGACTGAACACACTCTCGTTCATTACTACCCAGATATATCTTACCGCTATCTTCCTGTTCCAGTCCAGCTAATATTTTAAGCAAGGTTGTTTTACCACTTCCAGATCTCCCTAGTAAACTGAGGACTTCCTTCCCTTGCAGTTCAAAATTGATGTCTTTCAAAATTTGAGTGTCACCATAAGACTTTGATATGTTTTCTACCCGTAGCACTTATACAGCAATTTCTTCAGAGAATACAAAACGCTTGTTGACCCAGATTAGTAACATAGGAGGCAATATAAGCAAGCAAGAAGCTAGCGCAGCATTATAAATGTTTGCCTCGTTTACGTAACTGAAAACCTTTATAGTAAGTGTTTGAACGCTACCTACTCCTATCAAATTAGTCAAACCAAATTCAAACCAGGACACCAGGAATGCTTGAATAAAGCATAAAAGCAACGCTCCTTTTGATACTGGAATTAACACATGACGCAACACTTGTGCTTTAGTACTACCCAGAGTGAGTGCTAGCTGCTCCAGCGAGCGGATCTTCTCATTCCAGAAATTACTGAGTATAATAACGGAAAATGGGAAAACAATAGAAAACTGCGCCAGCATTACCCCCACCACACTTGCCGATGCTCCTAGATAAACAAAATAGAATTGTAGGGTAGCTGCGAGTATTACTGGTGACAATACATACGGAATGTAGGCCAGCAACATCCATTTGTTTCGGTTGTTGCTGTAGGCAATGGTTTTACTGGTCACAAATGCTAGGCTTGTCGCTAATAGGGCAACGCTCAAGGAAATAAGTAGAGATTGCACGATAGTAGAGAACAGGAAATGATCTGCGCTAAAAATTAATCGCCAGTTATCCAGAGATAAAACCGCTGGCAGTAGTTGAGGATAGGACCAGCCACGACCCAGGCTCAAAACCAGTAGAAACACAATGGCAAACGCAACGGTAGCTGCAAACAAAATCTGTAGAACTCGCCTCATGATCGTCTTGAGTTAAATAATTGTGGTTGTGATCTATATAATACCACGAGTGCCGTAAATACCAGTAGCATGTAAATCACACTAATGGAATAGGCCTGGGGTATATCTGCAAGATTAAACTTCTGTAACTTTTGAATGACCAGAGGCGATAACATTGATGGATCCTGGCGGCCTAGCAACAGCGGTATCTCATAAGTGCCCATGATAAAAATAAAAAAGAGAATAATATTAAAAGTAGCGCGCCTCAATAGTAGGGGTATGGTTATTTGCCAGTTTAAGGCCTGATTTTGAGCGCCTAGGGTACGCGCTAAATGATGTAATTCTGTAATATTTTCAGATTGGAAAAGATTGGAAAACAAAATTGTGAAAAATGGAGTCACGATACAACAAAGCATTATAATAATACTGATCCCAAAGGAGTCGTTTACCAGGTCAGGAAACTGACCCAGCTGTTCAATCAAACCTAGTTGAATCGTCAATCTACTTAAGAAACCTCCCTTAGAAAACAATTGCATGCCATAAAACGCCAGTACTACCCCAGGAAAAGCTAGTGGTAAATAGACCACATAGGAGAGCCATCCTTTTTGTAAATCTTTATACCAGCTTATGACCATGAACAAGGCCATGGAGATCGAGAAAATCATTACGGTAAGAGAAATATAAAAACTATATCCCAAGGCGGACCAAAACGAGGGTGTGGTCAAAGTCGCTGTCCAGTATTCCAAAGTAAAACCATCGTTCATCAGTCCTATTAATCCCACGCTGTACAGCAACGCATAAAGAAATCCCAGTAACACCGGAGACACCGTGAATAGGGTAAAGAATGCTAGCCAAAAATTCCTGGTCGTCAAAATTTTTTAATTGTTGAGTATGATATGGTTCCTGAAATCCTGCGCAAGACGGATCATATATTCTGGTGCGAGCTCTTGCAATGCTTTTTCTTGTATGGCTGCGCGACTGGGTGCGTGAATCCTTCCCGGTACGTTGCTGAATTTCTCTTGCCAGTTTTCATCAAGTTGCTTCAGGTCCAGAACACTCCCATCACCCCACACAGCAGGGTCAAGTTTTTCTAGTTGGGCAGCGGGAGATATCATAAAATTGATCACCACCATCGCAGCTGCTTTATCCACCGCATTGTCTGCTATCCCTAAATAGTGGCTATTCTGGATCGTGCCAAATTCTGGGACATAGGCTCTCGCAGTTTCTGGGAACAAACCCTCGTTGATCTTATTATCCACCTCGGCATCATTGTTACTCATGGTCATGAGTAGCTCACCACTTGCAAACAACTGGTGCATTTGTGCCACGTTTTCTGGAAATACGTTCCCTTCCTTCCACAGGTAAGGCTTCAGTTTATTGAGGTAGGTCCAGAGCTGTGTAGAATACAACTCATATTTCCTCTCATCAAACTTACCGTCCAGCGATCCTCTTCCACCAGCAATATCGATAAGTAGAGCCTTTAAGAAAGTCAATCCGGTAAAGTGGTTGTCCCAGGTGAATTTTCCGGGGTACGCTTTCGCGAAAGCTAACAACTCTTCCCGACTCTGTGGAACATCAGTAACTCTTGACTGGTCGTATATCAATGCCATCTGGACATTACCCCATGGAGCTTCCATCCCATTAACGGGTTCCTGGAAGTCAGTACCTATAAATTTATTGTCGAGGTCAATGTACTTTGAATTAGGCAGTCGGCCTGTAAACGGGCCGTATAGCGCCTTGATTTGCTGGAGCTGGAAGAAAGTCTCGCCATTGATCCACATCATGTCTATATTACTGTCACGCCCTGCTTGTTTTTCAGTCATCAACAACTGGACAATAGCATTTCCCTGGCCATTTGAAAATTCAAGATTAATGTCATGTGACTTTTTTACCGCTGGAGCCACATAATTGTTCATGTAGGCATTGATCTTAGGATCGCCACTCCACATCATCATCGTGACCGTTTTTCCTCTCGCCTCCTCTTCTATTTGTTCCCAAGACAATGGCTCTGTGTCCAGGGTAGATTCTGTGCTGTTCCTACAGCCCACTAGAATAAACAGGAAGAAAACAGCTACGATATTTTTCATTAAAGTGGTTTTTTCAAATTTGATTCAATCTTTTTTTTAATGCGGTATTAAGTAGCTCCATCCTTGAACTTTAGGTTTTTTTTGTAAAACAAAAACGGCTTTATTGCTCTTTACTCTCATACATAAATCAGATTCTAGAACAAGTATCTGATCCCAAACTGAAACTGGCGAGGTGGTCCTGCATTGCGCTGGTTGAACCTACCGCTGGCAGCACTGCCTTGCTGGATCTGGTTGCTTTGTGTGGCATTATTGCTATAACCACTTAAATTTTCTACATTGAAAACATTAAAGAAGTCAGCACGCAGTTCTAGTTTTTGATCCCCTGCAATGGCAAACTGGTGCTGTACACCCACGTCAAAGTTGACGGACCAGGGTAAGCGGTCGCTGTTACGTTCCTCCCCCGGGAAACGATCACTATTCCCCTGGTAGGCATCGCCAAAACCACTACCATCACCATTAAGATCCGTCGTGCCGAATCGCTCATCGGGAATTCTGTTGATAGGCTGGCCACTTTGTAATAAAGAAGCAAACGTAAGCGTGGTTCCCATAAAGGGATAATAGTTAAAAATTCCATTAATGTTATGCGTACGGTCATTGATGGAAGGTCCATACTCTGTAGCATAATTATTGCCGTCCTGCGCACGGAAGTTGATATCCTCTGTATCATTTTCCAGCCTGGACAAGGTGTAATTAACCCGGTAGGAATAGTCGTCATTGTTTCTGGATTTCTGCAAATTGAAACTGGCTGCCCAGTATCTTGAGATCCCACCGTTTTCAGTGATCACAACATTTCTCGCAACGCCGGTGCGGCGTACCCCATTAATGGTTGCACCCCCGTTGACAATGGCAACAGGTCTGGTTGCATCTGCCTGGGCAGGTGTTCTCACTACTACATTATCTGGATCTGTCAATGGATATTGTGCCGCTGCATTTAGGTTGCGTAGTCTAAAAAGATCTTCTCCCCGATTATGGATCACGTCTACAAAAAAGAGTTTGTCTTTTCCTATCTGTGTTTGATAGCCTATGGCAAACTGGTGCGAGTATGGATTATCATAACCATTGGGGTTTAATATGCGGCGCTCGTTAGAGAACACGCCTTCTCGATTACCCTGTAGTGATGCTGCGGTAGGACCATTTAAATAGCTCACCCCACTCACATTTGCAGTCAGGTTCCCGTTGAACAGCACTCTAGATAGATCCGTACTAGCTGGTAGGATTCCTTGCGCGACAAACTCTAGGATCTGCGCAGCATAGTCTTGATTGATGGTGTTTTGTTGGAGCGCATCGCTGTAGATTGCGTAGGGAATTTTACCATAGTTAAGGGAATAGCCCCCGCGCAGGGTACTCCTGTCATTAATCTGATAGTTCAAATTAACTCTAGGCGCCAAGTTATTCCTATCGCCATCAGTACCGCCACCCACACTCAAATTATCGTAGTCATATCGCAATCCTACGGTCACGTTGAGTTTGTCGGTAGCGTTCCAGAGATCCTCTAGATAGACGGAATATAAGTTTTGGGTCGCCCCAAACTCTGCCGGACGCAGCTCAACATTATAGTTGCTTACCGTAACATTTGAGGGAATATCAAATATATCCAGACTGGCGCCCACACCGCTCAACCTGATGGCATCCAGCTGGCCAGCAGTTAGATCTACGGTATATGCACCATTAGGAACCCCACCACCAAAAAGCGTATGGTCTCCACTTATAAAATTCAAACCTGCCTTAAGAGTGTGGTCCTTTAAATAGTAATTGAATTTTTGCTGGAGCTGGAGGGTGTTCTCCAGTTCATCAAACACAAAGCCTGGATGGCCCAGGATTGCAATATTGTTACCATTCTCGTCACGTACGGTCACTTGTGGTGAATCCAGATTTTCTGGAGTGGCATAATCCCAGCGGAAACGGGAATACTGCAGGTTTGTCTCGGCATACAACCCGCCTAGATTATAGGAGTTTTTAAAAGCGATGTTGATACTGTTGCGTTGCTGGGTATTGCCTGCAGAAGGAAATTGAATTCCCCCTTCCAGTCCACCACCTTGACGCTCTATGTCAATCAAACCCACGTTTGCCCTCAACGAGCTACGAAAGTTGTCGCTCCATAGCTGATCAATTTTGGTGGAAAAGTATTTGAACGTATTTCTGCCTTCTACGGTTTCTGCTATTCCCAGCGCTGGAGAAGTGAGTAGATTATCCTTAAAATCAGTCGTGTACTCTGCATTTACATAGTAGAACGTTTTGTCTTTAACAAGAGCTCCCCCTACTCCAAATCCTCCTTGATAGCGGGCAAATCCATCCTGAACCTGATTCCCGCTCAAATCGCGTTGAGCAAACGGACTCTCACCATCTATGGACGGCCCTGGCCGCGTGAGAAAAAACACCTCGCCAGTCGTGTTGTTAGACCCCGATTTTGTGGTCACGTTTACCACTCCATTTTCAGTTTGACCGTACTCTGCACTATAATTGTTAGTCAATACGGTAATGTTTTTTGTGAAACCTACGGGAATATTGAACCGCTGTCCACCTAGAAATCTCTCGTTATTATCCATACCATCTATTAGGTAGGAAGCAAAGAGTGGGTTTGCACCGTTGATGCTTACATTAGGAGCCTCGGGAAAAAAACCTGTCGCCTGGGTGACGTTAGGCAACCTGAACAACGCCCGGGTAATGTCACGAGCTTCAACAGGAATCTCACGCAATTCCTTTTCGTCCAATTCAAAGGAAACCTCGGCGTCACGGCGATTGATTTGCTTATTCCTATTCCCGTCAATCAAAACGGTGTCCAGCGTATTATCTCCCGCTGGCAAGAGTTGTAGAATAATGGATGGGTTCTCGTTAGAGCGTATATCGATGGTTCTAGAGGTAGTCAACGCATATGAGTTGTTTCCATCAAACACCACCTTATAACCGCCTATGGTGGGTAGTGATTTATAGACCACCTTACCGCTGGCATCGGTTTTTTGCTCCACGCTGTATCCACGTGCTTCATTAATTAGGGTTACCGTAATCCCTGGCACCGCTAGCGTGGTGTTGAAATCTACGACGGTGACCGTAAGGTCCTGAGCCATGAGTAATGAGGTAACGCAAAACGCTACCAGTAAAATAATCTGTTTCATATTAAAAAAAGGTAAGTTTTGACTGTGAAATTTTTGCTGTCAAGAAGGTATGGATCAAGCCATGAATGTCGTGAATGTGGTAAGTCAAATATTCTCTTAACCAAGACAACAATTTGGCTCAATATGAGCTCAGATAAATGAGTTAATTAATCTAACAAGGTGATCCCTTGTTGTGCAGTACATCAATGAAGAATGCCGCATTTATAGTTGATAAATGCTGGATGTCTTGTGATAGCTGCTCATTAAAAAGCTGGAGAATCTGGAAGACAACTACGTCCAGTTGTTTGCGCGATCTCAGGATCTGGCGGGCCTCGCCATGGTGATCAAGATCCCTTAACTTGGTGAGTAAAACTACGGGTTCAGTATTGAGCCATTGTTGTAGATCAACCAGTAGCGAGGACGTATTCCAGTCGAGTTCTTGAAAAGTTCTTTGGGGATTGAGGTGTTCCGCTTTCGCGAAAGCGTAATTACTAATACCCAGTAAATAAAAGCCCCCATCCATGGATGGACCTATCACCATGTTGCCAGAATCTACCAGTTGAACTGATTTTTTCAAGTGCTCAATGCCCAGGTGAGGTGTATCGTTACCGATGGCGATAACGTTTTTAAAGCCTTTTATAAAGACCTGCTCTATAGAATTGTACAATCGTTCTCCAAAACTATCGCCTCGTTGATCCCTCTCTGTACTTATGAAATAAGGCAAACCCGTATCCTGGACTAATTTTACGGTGTGTTGTGTGAGTGCATCAAACAGTCCAGCAGATTCCTTGCAAGATTTTAAAAATGCATCCTGCTTACCCGACTGGGCAAATACGAGAACGGCGGTATGTTGTCGACTGGAGTTCAATACTTTTAATCCTGTGCGAACTTAGAACTAAATTGTAACAAAAAGATCACGAAACCCATTTTTTGACCACTCAAAATGGGTATGTTCCCATGTTATAAAAAATGCAAAATCCTAAAGTATGATCAATTATTTGGGTACTATTGATCCCTAAAAACTATCAAAATGATTAAGATTCTAGCCGTTATTATGACTATAGGTGGAGCCATTGCTTTAATAGCTGGCGTCCTGGGTGTATTCGGTTCAGTAGCCATGGGTGCTGCTACCTGGCCCTGTATTATACTGGGGATCATCTTTTTTATAGCAGGTATCTCACTACTGAAATACCGTAAGGATACCGATGTTATAGAGGCTGAAAATAAGTAGAGAAAAGGCTCAGTCTTCTGGTGCCAGCTCGACAATCAATCCATCCAGGTCCATACTTATGGGGATCTGGCAACCCAGTCGCGAGTTTTCCTTTACATGATTTGCTTCCCATAACATAGCTTCCTCATCCTCGTTGCGTTGCAGGATGTTGTGTTCACTTATAATATAGCAATGGCAAGTGGCACACATCGCCATACCACCACAAACCGCCTGGACCGGCAGGTCATAAGACTTGCACACTTCCATAAGGTTCATGTTCATGTCTGTAGGCGCGGCGACCTCGTGAGCTACCTGGGCTCTATCAATAATGGTAATCGTTATGTCTTTGTCCTGCATTATACGTTTGCTATCTTTTTGACCACCGCCTTTTCTGCTTCCTTGCGCGTACCGTCAAACCCGTTGATGCCTCCTACAGTAGTGTATTTCATAACATAGCGCTTATCTGGGAAAATACGCTGGTAGGCGCCTTGGCACATCAGGGTCGCCTCATGAAAGCCACACAGGATAAGTTTTAACTTACCCGGATAGGTATTAACATCACCTATGGCGTAAATCCCAGGAATGTTAGTCTGGTAATCAAGCGTGTTATCTACCTTAATTGCATTTTTCTCGATTTCCAGTCCCCAGTCTGCGATGGGTCCTAATTTTGGCGCCAGGCCAAAGAGCGGGATAAACGCATCACAGTCAATCACTTCCATTCTCTTTGCCTTATCATTGTGTTGCACCACGACGCCGCTTACTTGCTCCTCACCATTTATTTCTAAAACCTCGGCTGGAGTGATGAGCCTGATCTTATTTTGAGATACGAGTTCTTGGACTTTTTCTACGCTATCTAGAGCCCCACGGAATTCCTCCCTACGGTGAATCAAGGTGACTTCGCTAGCAACATCTGCCAGAAAAATTGCCCAATCCAATGCAGAATCCCCACCTCCCGCAAGTACTACTTTTTTTCCTCTATAATCCTCTGGATCCTTGACCATATAAACCAGTCCTTTATCCTCATATTTTTCCAGTTGAGGGATAATGGGTTTGCGAGGTTCAAATGATCCCAGACCACCAGCGATTGCAATAACCTTTGCAGCGTGCCTTGTGCCTCTATTAGTAGTTACTATAAAGGAACCGTCAGGTAGCGTCTCAATTTCCTGGGCTCGCTCCCCTAGAGTAAATCCTGGCTGGAAGGGTTCAATCTGTTTCATCAAATTGTCTACCAGATCACCGGCAAGAACCTCGGGAAAACCAGGGATATCGTAAATCGGTTTTTTAGGGTACAACTCAGTACACTGACCACCCGGCTGGGCAAGTGCGTCTATAAGGTGACACTTTAACTTAAGCAATCCGGCTTCAAACACGGCAAATAGTCCAGTAGGGCCAGCGCCTATAATTAGAATATCAGTTTCAATAAGGTCTTTTTCCATAATCGTTCAATGCTGCAAAGGTCGGTTGGGTGAGTTTGTCGCACAACAAAGTCTTTCTTAAACCTTGAAAGAAGGGTTATGACCATTTAATTAAATCAGGAGTATTAATGGATTGAACAATTAAAGCACTTTATCGGATAAATCGGTTCAAAGATCTAGCAACAATCTTAAACAAAATCAAGTGCACCATACTAACTCCTACAAATATTTTAATAAATAAACCAAACTTAAAAAACTAATGATCAATGTATTACATTTCAGCTTTTAAAAAATTAGTATTAGATGGTTGATTATTAGGGTTTTATTAAATTTGTTTAATGTTAACGATTTAACACAATGTAGGAATAAATTTGTGTATTTCGACGATTATATAATAATAAACAGGTAAAATTCCTACATTAAAATTATTTTTGCATGTAGCAACAATTAAGTTGCTTTCCTTGAATTCTACCTCTTATGATAGTAGCACAAAAGACTGCAAATGAAGATGCTAGAATTCACGCACTTCAAAGTCTCAAAATTTTAGATACCATTACCGAGCAGCAGTATGACAACATTACTGAGCTTGCTTCCTACATCTGTAAAACTCCCATAGCCCTGATCTCACTAGTCGATAGCAATAGACAGTGGTTTAAGTCTAAAGTAGGCATGGAATTATGCCAGACTGGAAGAGAAGAGAGTTTTTGCTCTCATGCCATACTAGATAAGGACAATCTTATGATTGTTCCAGATGCGCGACTTGACCCTCGATTTGAAGGCAATCCACTAGTAATTAATGGTAGCTCAAATGTGATTTTCTATGCAGGTATGCCTATTAAGGATGAACATGGCAATGCACTAGGAACACTTTGTGTAATTGCCAATGAACCTAGGGAACTGTCTGAAAATAAAAAGAAAGCCCTACAAAACCTGGGGAAGCAAGTTGAGGAATTGTTAAAGATGCACGCACTTAACAGTAAGCTTAAGGAGTCAAAGAAGCACCTTAAAAAGCACAACGAGCTGCTTAAGGATTTTGCCGGGACGGTGTCCCACGATATGAAAATGCCCCTGGCAAACCTGATTGTAACCTCCGACCTACTCAACAAGAAATATGAGGACATTCTAGATTCTGCCGGGAGGAAATACCTGGGTTACCTTAAAAAATCCTCTTTGTCACTTAGTGAGTATATCAATAGCATTCTGGACCATTATGAGAGTTCCTCTTACGAGCTTGATGACCGTACGGACTTTGACCTCAATGATCTGCTTGAAAACATCATTGAATTAATCAATATCAAACATGATTGTGAGATTAATCTTCCTGAGATCAACGCCAGTCTTCATTGCAATAGAGTTGCGCTAGAACAGATCTTTCTCAATTTGATAGGTAATAGCATCAAGTATAATGATAAGCAACTTACCGTGGTAGATGTAAATATCTCAATCACCAGCTCTCATTATATATTTACGGTACAGGACAATGGCCGTGGGATCCCCAACGAGAAGATAGACACAATTTTTGACTTATTCTCTGTTGTGGGCGAGAATGATCGTGATGGCAGACGTGGACATGGCATAGGCCTTTCTACGGTTAAACAATTAGTAACCGCATTAGGAGGCGATATAAGCGTGGAAAGCCAGTTAGGCCACATGAGCAGGTTTACTTTTAGTATAGCCATGTAGCTGGAGTTCAAAATAAAGATTCACAAATTTTTCTGCGATATATAATATCTATACATTTGTCCCACAATTTGAGGAGGGATTTGACTGCTTGCGACCTCTTTCCAGCAATGGGAAATAAACGCTAAAACGTAATTCTCAAGTGAATCGCTTAAAGACTCACCCCACTCATATTTTATTGTGCAGGTTTTCCTGTGTACTGTTTATCCCGCTTTCGCGAAAGCGTAAACTAAAAATATGCCATACCTATTTACCAGTGAATCCGTAAGTGAGGGACACCCGGATAAAGTAGCAGATCAGATAAGTGATGCGCTTCTTGACAACTTTCTAGCTTTTGACCCCGACTCCAAAGTAGCCTGTGAAACGCTCGTAACCACAGGACAAGTAGTCCTGGCGGGAGAGGTAAAATCCAACACCTATCTGGATGTTCAAAATATTGCCAGAACCGTAATCAACGATATAGGTTATACTAAGGGTGAGTACCAATTCTCTGGCGACAGCTGTGGCGTGATCTCTCTGATCCACGAGCAGTCCCAGGATATCAACCAGGGCGTGGACCGTGATTCCAAAGAAGAACAAGGTGCGGGAGATCAGGGAATGATGTTCGGTTATGCGACCAGCGAGACTGAAAACTATATGCCGCTTGCTCTAGATATTTCTCATAAAATCCTTAAGGAACTGGCTGCACTGCGTCGCGACGGTAAAAAAATAAGCTATCTAAGACCGGATGCCAAGGCTCAAGTAACCATTGAATACAATGATGAGAACGTGCCCCAGCGCATAGACGCTATCGTGATCAGTACCCAGCACGATCCTTTCAATGAGGATGATGATGCCATGCTTGCTCAAATCAAGACCGACCTAAAGGAAATATTGATTCCCCGGGTCGTGCAGCAATTACCAGAATACGCTCAACAGTTATTCAATGACCAAATCATCTACCACATTAATCCTACCGGCAAATTTGTTATAGGTGGACCGCATGGGGATACCGGGCTTACTGGTCGTAAAATTATTGTGGATACCTACGGTGGCAAGGGTGCCCATGGTGGTGGCGCATTTTCTGGAAAGGATCCCAGTAAAGTGGACCGCAGTGCTGCCTATGCAGCACGACACGTTGCCAAAAATCTGGTCGCCGCGGGACTGGCAAGTGAGGTGCTGGTGCAGGTAAGTTATGCCATAGGGGTCGTGGAACCCACATCAGTATTAGTATCCACCCACGGGACTGCAACCATAGAGATGACTGACGGTGAGATTAGCCAGAAAGTGGCTGATCTATTTGATATGCGACCGGCAGCAATAGAAAAGCGATTGAAGTTAAGGAACCCCATTTACCAAACAACTGCGGCTTACGGTCATATGGGTAGAGAACCTTTTACTGAGGTAAGAACTTTTGAATCGCCTTACAATGGAAAGGTAGAATGTGAGGTGGAGTATTTTACCTGGGAAAAACTGGATCACGTGGATCAGGTAAAAGAAGCGTTCAATCTATAAAGAACTAAATTGAAATTTTAAAAAACAGGGGAGCTGTACAGCTCCCCTGTTTTTTTTACTTGTTTTCATAATATCGCTTATTTCTTACGGTGTATCGTATGCCTATGGTAAAATCAAAAAAGGACGCATTCTCAAATTGTCCTGCGATTTGCGGCGCCAGATCACGGAACTGCATATTCATAAATGTATAGTTGGGACTTAGATAAACACCAAAACTGTTGTTAAGAGCATATTCTATACTCAAACCCAAACGATACAGTTCCCCTCGCTCTTGGAAATCACCATTTCCATCAATAAGTTCCTGCGTGTTTCTAAAGTTTGCGGTACCCAGACTTAAGTCTATTCCAGCGTTCCATTTTTGATTAATAACGTAGTCATAACCTACATAGAGATATCCCTCAAATCTATCGGATTCTGAATAGCTACCCAGTAAGCTGCGATCCACGACTGAATAGTTGTTCCACCCAAAACCGGCACCAGCATAAAAATTGCGGTAGGGAAACATGTGTAAGCGCATACCACCACCGCTACCTCCTTCTAGACCGTTACTGGCAAAGTTGTCCCCTACGGGAATTCCCTGCCTGTAATGCACTTCAAGGGTGAAACTTTTCTTTATGTAAAAGTCGCTGGCGATGCTATCGTTTTTCTGAGCATAAATCACGCCTTGTATTATAAGGAATACGCCTACTAAGAATTTAAAGTTCAATCTCATAGTCTGGCGTATTGGTATTTATTACAAATGTGTCTGTCACCTCGTTGCCCATAGCGTTTTCATAAGTAAGCATAACTGTGGATCCCACTCTGGCGGGTAGGGTAAACGACCCCCGTTCTGAATTGGGTTTTAGGAAAAAATCGCGTTCGATCGCATCACAATCCAGCGACTCAGGAATTTCATCAGTAATCCACTCTCGTACGCAAATTGCTTGTTGATAGGTGGCTAACACTTGTAACTGGTCAACACTTGCAGACGCATCAGTAAAACTGAATGTTGTATTACTTACGGTATCCACCTCAATCTCGGGAATGAGAAAAACACTATTACTGCCTGGTAGCCTTATGCTGTCGTTGTACACCACGGCGACGCTACCATTACTGAGGCCGTAGGCCACCCTATAACCTCTATTAGTACTAGTGAGCGCCGTGAATTGAGCAAAACCATCTGCTCCCGTAACTCCGGTACCTAGACTGAATTCCTCGGGCTGCAAGAGTGGGCGGCTAGGCAAAATTTCTATACGACTATCCCCAAAAGACTGGTATCCGAACAACTCTACCGGTACACCCGCAAGAGGAGAGCCTTGTGCATCAACTACCCTAGTACTGAAGTATCCTCGAGCGCTGCTGCGCAATTCTGCAGGGGGATCACAGTCAGAGACTAAAAGTGGTAACATCGCAAACATCCAGTAGAACGCTTTCATAGAAAATTATTTACAATAAAACTAAGCTATCCCATCGTTTAAAACTGTTGTATCAGATATCTATTTCATGAACAATACTGGTGGTAGAAATTAGTTTACGCTTTCGCGAAAGCGTAACCCCAACAAAACCAATCAATTAATTCCTTTTAACATTTCCTTAATTCTCACAAGTGTAACAAGGCAAGAGTTTTGTGGTCTTGTTGTAATACCATCCAGCTAACCACCATCCATGATTGAAATCAAGAACCTACATAAGTCCTATAAGACGGGGAATAATTCGCTTCATGTTTTAAAAGGTATCGATTTTAGTGTCAAAGAAGGGGAACTGGTCTCCATCATGGGGTCGTCTGGGTCAGGTAAATCCACACTGCTTAACATTCTGGGTATGCTTGACGAGGCAGATGAGGGTTCTTATACCCTGGACAATACACCCATTAAAAATCTTAACGAGAAGATTGCGGCGCAATACCGCAATAAATTTCTGGGATTTATTTTTCAGTCTTTTAATTTAATAAGTTATAAAAATGCTATTGATAATGTGGCGCTACCGCTGTATTATCAAGGTGTTGCTAGGAAACAAAGAGATGAGAAGGCACTTCACTATCTGGAAAAGGTAGGCCTTGCCGACTGGGCAGACCACTTGCCCAATCAACTATCTGGTGGTCAAAAACAGCGTGTCGCAATTGCAAGAGCACTTGCTAGTGATCCCAAGGTACTACTGGCAGATGAACCCACGGGAGCGCTTGACACCAAAACTTCCTATGAAGTAATGGATTTAATTCAAGGTATCAATGAAGAAGGACGCACCATACTGGTGGTGACTCATGAACCTGATATTGCAGAGATGACTAAGCGCATCGTTAATCTCAAAGACGGAAGAATCATTGATGACACGCCTGTCAATCAAATAAAAGCTAGCGCTCATGTTTAACGTAGAGCGCTGGCAAGAAATATTTGAGACCATCAGAAAAAACAAACTGCGCACTTTTCTGACCAGTTTGTCCGTGGCGTCGGGAATATTTATTTTGGTCATATTATTGGGCTTTTCTACAGGACTGGAGAATGGCATACGCTCGCAATTTGAGCAGGATGCCACAAATAGGTTGCAAGCCAGCGTACGGATTACTACAAAAGAATACAAAGGGTTGAACCCAGGCAGACGCCTACAGCTGCGTAACTCGGATTTTGAAAATACAAACCAGAAATATTCAGAGAACATAGAATACAAAACCAGTATCTACAACCGCTGGGGTGCGCAGATGAATTACAAGGCACAACAGGGCAACTACCGTGTAGAGGGTGTCTTGCCAGACCAGCAATACATTGAAAATGCTACACTGGTTACAGGTAGGTTTATCAACCAGCAGGACGTTGAAGAGTCGCGTAAAGTAGGGGTAATAGGGTACCAGATGAAAGAGGATCTATTTAGAAAAGAAGATCCTATAGGTAAAGAAATAATTATCAATGACAACCTGAATTTTAAGGTGGTAGGAGTTTATACTGATCCAGGTGGGACAAGAGAAGAGAGCCGTCTATTTATGCCCATTACTACAGCGCAAAAAGTTTTCAATGCCGGTAACGATATCAATCGTATGGCCTATACGGTCAAGATGAGTGATAACTTTGACGAGGCAGTAGCGTTGAGTGCTGCAATGAAAGAATCGATCGAGCAGGACCTGCGCACGAGATTTCAAGTAGCGCCAGATGATCGCGTAGCTGTACAGGTGTACGACAGTCTTGAAAACGCACAGGAGTTCTACAGCATCATAGGCATGATACAAAGTGTTTTCTGGTTTATCGGTCTGGGTACCATTATCGCGGGGGTAGTAGGTGTAGGTAACATAATGCTCATTGTGGTTAAAGAACGTACAAAGGAAATAGGAATAAGAAAGGCTCTCGGGGCCCAACCGGCAGAAATCATTTGGATGATTTTGCAGGAATCCATATTTATTACGGCAATAGCAGGATTGATAGGCCTCTTTTTAGGAGTGGGATTATTAGAACTTGTATCTCCCATGATTCAGGAAGATTTTATAAAATCGCCCAACGTAAACTTTGCCACATCCATCACAACGGTGGTTATTCTAGTAGTGGCAGGAACCTTTGCAGGTTTTATTCCCGCGAGAAGAGCTGCCAATATCAAACCTATTGATGCATTAAGAGACGAATAATATGTTTAGCAGGGATCGATGGAATGAAATTTTAGAAGCACTTAACTCTAATCGGTTAAGAACGTTGCTGACCGCTTTTGGGGTCTTCTGGGGAATATTTATTCTCGTGGTACTGCTAGCGCTCACAAACGGATTGAAATATGGGGCCATGTCAGATTTTGGCGATGGTGCCACAAACACCATGTTCATGTGGGGACAAAGTACCTCAATGCCCTATAAGGGAATGAACAAGGGGCGCAGGGTGCAGTTCAAGCTATCAGATGTTGAAGCGCTGAGAACAAAAATGCCCAATCTTAAAATTGTTTCTCCCAGGCTACAATTAGGTGGGTATAGGGGCGCAAACAATGTGACACGTAAGGACAAAACGGGCGCTTTTCAGGTAAACGGCGACTATCCAGAGTACATAGATCAGCAGCCTATGGATATCCTCAAGGGACGGTGGCTTAATTACTCAGACATTCAAAAGCTTATGAAAGTATGTGTCATAGGCAAGGGAGTAGAGCAGGCTCTATTTGATATAGGTGAGGATCCACTAGGCGAGTATGTTTCTTTACAGGGAGTAAACTTTAAGGTAGTAGGCGTATTCAACAATCCCAATAGCCAGGGGGACAGTGAGGAAGAGGCAAATAATATCTTCATCCCATTTACCACGTTTGGTAAGGCATTCAATAGTGGGGACAATGTAGGCTGGATGGCAATAACCGCTCAAGATGATGTAAGCATGACCGCGCTCAAACCAGAAGTACTCTCAATAGTAAGAGAACAGCGAGGCGTGCATCCCATGGATCTGCGCGCTATAGGCAACTTTGATCTTGCAGAACAGTTTGCAAAATTCACGGGGCTGTTTGACATACTCAGCTTTGTAGGCTATTTTGTTGGTGCACTTGTGCTGTTGTCCGGTGGCATAGGTATAAGCAACATCATGTTAATTGTGGTCAAGGAACGTACCAATGAAATAGGCGTGCGTAGGGCACTAGGTGCAACGCCATGGAATATAAAGGCTCAAATCCTGCAGGAATCAATCTTTTTGACGCTTATCTCAGGCCTGGCAGGAATAGCATTTGCCGCGGGACTAATCTGGACGCTCAACTACGTTATTGATTCGGCTGGGGGTGTTGAGAATTTTAAAAACCCCAGCGTCAACATTCAAGTAGTCCTTATTGCCCTAGTAATACTGATTTTTTCAGGGTTGCTGGCAGGATTTATCCCTTCTTCTAGAGCTACAAAAATGAAGCCTGTAGAAGCCCTTAGAACAGAATAACACAACTAACATTCAACAACACCATTTTTCTTTAACTACCACCATTCATGAAACGTACAGGAACCATCATTACACTTATACTGATCCTAGCATTTGCTGCGCTGGGTATCTGGTACATCTATCAGAAAGATCTTGAAGATCCTATAACCTATACTACAGAACAAGCCAACAATCAGACAATCGTTAAGGAAACAGTAGCTACGGGAAGTCTTGTGCCCAAAGAAGAGGTGAACATAAAGCCCAATATCTCAGGAGTAATCGACAAAATCCACGTACAGGCAGGTGAATATGTACAGGCTGGCGATCTTATTGCAGAGATAAAGGTTGTTCCTAACATCAACTCACTCACCAGCGCAAAGAACAACATTGCCGCACAACGTACGTCAGTAGAGACAGCCCGCCTTGCTGTGGAAAACCAGAAATCCATTTACGACCGTCAAAAAGCCCTGTTTGATAAAGGGGTTATCGCGGCAAACGATTTTGACATTGCTCAGAACAATTATAACAATGCCGTGCAACGCTATAAGCAGGAACAAGTTAATTTAACCGGAAGCCAGCAAAACTTCGATATCATCAAGACCGGTACAACCGCTGGATTGAGTGAGTATGCAAATACCAGTGTACGTGCCACGGTAGCGGGTATGGTACTTGATGTCCCGGTCAAGGAAGGCAATCAGGTAATCGAGGCAAACAACTTTAATGAGGGAACACCCATTGCAACTATTGCCGACATCAAAAAGATGATTTTTGAAGGCAAGGTTGATGAGAGCGAGGTAGGAAAGATCAAAGAAGGATTGCCACTAGAAATCACGGTAGGTGCGTACAACAATCAGAAATACGATGCCATTCTAGACTACATAGCGCCAAAGGGTGTTGCAGAAAATGGAGCCGTTCAATTTGAGATTAAAGGCACACTCAAGGAGGTTGATCGCGATAGCAGTTTCATAAGAGCCGGTTTAAGTGCAAACGCCAGTATTATCCTCGATAAAGCAGATAATGTTCTTGCTATTAAGGAGGCGCTGGTACAGTACGATCCTGAAACCAAAAAACCCTTTGTAGAGATAGAGACGGGCGATCAGGAATTTGAGCGTCGCGATGTGGAACTGGGCTTAAGCGATGGTATCCATGTTCAAATCTTGAGCGGGGTAACAGAGGAGGAGAAAATAAAGGTCTGGAATCCTTTAAAGGCACCTCAGGGACGTGGCGGCTATGGCGGTTAATAATCCTGCTGTAACAAATTTCAACTTCACAATACTTATAAGCAACTATACCACCATGAAACATTATTTATTACTAGCGGTACTGTGTTTGGGTTCCGCTTTCGCGAAAGCGCAACAGCCTAAAATATGGACGCTACAGGAATGCGTTCAATATGCTCTGGATAACAATATTGACATAAAACAGTCCGTACTCACCCTAGAAAACATTGAGCTGGATAAACGTGCAGCAATAGGTAGTTTCCTGCCATCGCTCAATGCCTCGGTTAGCAACGCGTGGAATACGGGACTTACCCAGAATATTGTGACAGGTGTCCTGGAAAATCAAGTCACGAGAAACTCCTCTTACAGCATTACCTCGGGAGTTACGCTATTTGATGGATTGCGCAACGTTTACCAGCTGCAGCGAGCAAAAATGAATATCCTCGCAACCCAGTACAATAACGAACAAATAGAAGACAACCTGCTGCTCAACGTTTCAAACGCCTATCTAAATGTTCTATTTAACAAGGAAGCAGTAACACAGCTAGAAAATCAAAATGCCGTTACACAGCAACAGATCGACCAGACAAGTGAACTTGTAGAAGCAGGTTCGTTACCTCGAGGTGATCTACTTGAAGTTAAGGCAACTTATGCGCAGGGTGTCCAACAGGTGCTTGCCGCACAAAATCAGGTTTTGGTATCAAAGATCGCACTAGCTCAAATCCTTAACATTGCAGATTATGAGAACTTTGACGTAGCAGACCCCAATCTTGAAGACCCAGAAGCATTTGTCCTAGACGAGGGTGTAAACAACATTTATGACAATGCCGTGCAAACTAGATATGAAATAAAAATTGCAGAACAAAATACCGCCCTCGCAGAGCAGGATTTAAAGATTGCCCGAGGAGCAAGACTTCCCAGCATCGATGCATTCTTTAACTACAACACCAGGGAAACTGATCGAGACTTAGTGAATGGCTGGATTAAACAGCTTTACCTAAATGATGGTATCAGCTATGGCTTACGATTGAGTGTCCCAATATTTAATCAATTCAACGTGTCTAATAGGGTAAAGAGGGCCAAAGTTGCGATTGAAAGCAATAAGCTGCTGGAAACCCAGGCAAAACTAGACCTAGAGAGAAATATCTATCAAGCGTTTAATGATGCCCTGGCATCAAGAGCTACCTTTGAAAGTTCTCAATCTGCACTAGAAGCTCGCGAACTGGCTTTTGATTATGCAAAAGAGCGGTATGATGTAGGTATGATGAATGCATTTGATTTCAATCAGGCTCAAACCACATTAACTAACGCACAGATTGATTTGCTGCGTAACAAATACGACTACGTTTTTAAGCTGAAAGTCCTTGAGTTGTTCAATGGAATTGAAGCTGAAAACCTAAAATTCTAAATTGATGAAGAAGGCACTTATTATAATATTTGTTCTATTACTGGTATGTATAGGTGGATATTTTATGTTCTTTAATGGCGATAGCGAGGAGGGAATCAAAGTAGAGGTAATGGAAGTTGCCGCTATGGATGTCATAGAAACCGTAAGCGCCACAGGCAAGATTAAACCTGAAGTAGAAGTAAGTGTGTCGCCGGAGGTTCCTGGGGAAATAATAGAACTTCCCATCAAGGAAGGTCAGGCAGTAAAAAAGGGGGATCTACTAGTTAAGATCAACCCAGACCTATTACAGTCTAGTGTAAGTAGGTCCAGGGCAGGTCTGGCAAACGCACAAGCAAATTATAGGCAAACTCAAGCCTCTCTTGTAGAGGCAAGAGCAAATTACGAGAGGAGTTCAAAACTCTTTAAAAAAGGAGTTATTTCTCAAGCAGATTTTGATACCGCACAGGCGGCTTTTGATAGAGCACAAGCTCAGGAGAGATCTGCTTTTTATTCCATACAAAGTGCTGGTGCTACTGTAAATGAATCGACTGATAATCTAGGCCGTACTTCAATTTTTGCGCCCATGGCGGGAACCATTTCGCTACTAGCCGTGGAACTGGGAGAGCGCGTGGTGGGAACCCAACAAATGGCAGGAACAGAATTGCTGCGAGTTGCAGACCTATCCCAGATGGAAGTCGAGGTAGATGTCAATGAGAATGATATCGTCAAAATTGAAGTGGGAGACAAATCAATCGTAGAAGTTGATGCCTACCTCAAAAAGAAATTTGAGGGCGTCGTAACTGAGATCGCAAATACTGCGTCTGGACAACTATCTGCAGATCAAGTAACTAATTTTAAAGTAAAAGTGAGGATACTGCCTGAAAGTTATAAAATGCTACTGGAGGGTAAGAGTGAAAATTACAGCCCTTTTAAGCCTGGCATGACGGCCACCGTGGATATCATTACCAGAGAAAATAAAGATGCCATCGCTGTGCCCATAAGTTCAATTGTAGTAAAAAACGACACCTCGAGCTCTAGAAAAAGAAGAAGGCAAAGCAGCAGTATTACCGACGAGAAATTTGAATGTGTGTATCTAGAGGATAATGGAAAGGCAAAATTACAGGTAGTTACTACGGGTATACAGGATGATAAGAATATTGTCATTCTTTCCGGCCTAAGTAAGGGAGATAAAGTGATCACAGGTCCTTATAGGACGGTTACTAATCGGTTGCGCACAGGTAGCGACGTTACGGTAAAGAAAGACCGTGATGCCATTTCAAATGACGAGATAGAAGAAGATACCCAGGAGTAATGTCATGCATTCTTTGTATTGAAACCACCTCCACGAATTGCTCTGTCGCATTAGCTCGTGTAGATGGAGGGTATCAGAATTCTTATTCCATAAACCATTGCTTAGATCTTCTAGAGAATAATTCTGACCAATACTTACATGGAGAGCAACTACACGTGTTCATTGACGATATCCTAAAACGCAATGAACTTACACCACAGGATCTAGCTGCCGTTGCTATAAGTAAGGGACCCGGGTCATATACAGGCTTGCGCATAGGGGTGAGTAGTGCAAAGGGCTTGTGTTACGCACTAGACATCCCGTTGATAGCAATTGATACCTTGACCGCTCTTAGCCTACAAGACTTGAGTGAAACCAAATTTGTTATTCCATTCCTCGATGCCAGACGCATGGAAGTCTATGCTTCTGTTTTTGAAAACGGTAGGGAGGTTGTAGGGCCTAATGCTGTGGTACTTGATGAGAGCAGCTTTTTACGCTTTCGCGAAAGCGGAACAACCTCATTCATCGGTACGGGCATAAGGAAATTTGAGGAATTGTTACCATTCTCAAACGATGTTAATTTTACCCAGGCACTTCCTACTGCTCTAACCATGTGCGATATGGCTATAGACCAAATGAAAATAGGCAACACCGTTGATGTTGCCTATTTTGAACCTTTCTACCTTAAGGATTTTAAGGTGGGATAAATAAAATTATTTAAGAGCTAAATATTGTTTAATTGTTGCAGTAAGACCTCTGTAATCATCATTGAATTTGATCTTATTATCCTTTATGAATGTAGATAAAGCCTTCTTATACTCTTTAGGAAGAATCTTTAAAAGTCGTTTTTTGTTATTACTCAACTCAGTTAAATTGTTATCTTCAAATAGGAACAATTCCTTAGAATCTTTTAATGTTGATCTGGTTTTCATTGAGTACATACTGCTCTGCGAACCTTCCCGTTCCAAAATACTTTTTTTATGTTTAATAACAAGTAGTGTATTTTCATCATAAGCATGTATGATCTCGTAATAACCTGACCTATTATTATTTTTAAGTGATGCATTTAAAAACTGAAATCTTTTACCCTGAAGATTTATCACGATATCAGAAGATTTGGGCATAGCCTTGAGATTACTAATATTTTTCTTAGGACTAAACTCCATTCTATCTTCTAGAATATTATAACGCATAAAGAAAACCTGAGTATTTCCACCATTTACTATCAGTCTCGCCTGGGTCAATTCTTTGTTCAGGAATGCTGTTCCCGAATATCCAAGAGCAGATTCATCATTTATTGAAGCACCCTGATTTTGATAAAGATTAAAATCTAGCGAATTAGGGGCAACGGTTCTGGTTACTCCTTGACCATAGGCTAGAGCAACAAGAAATAAGCACATTACAGATAAAAGCTTCATAAGTTAATTTTTTTTTAATACAACAATTATTGTTCCAAATTTACACTTTTTCACAACGTATGACCTCTCGAAATAATAAGTGTATGACCAAGTATAATTCTAAAAACACAAAAAGAGGTTAACAAATATTTGTAACCTCTTTCTAATGCTAGTATCGACCTTTTTAATCCTCTACTTTACCTCAAAGGTGATCTTTACATTTACTCGATACTCCGTGATTTTCCCATCATCTACGATACAGGTTTGCTCGTTGATGTAGCAAGAACGTATATTCTTCACGCTTTTTGAAGCTTCCTTTACCGCATTCGACGCTGCGTCTTCCCAACTCTCTGAACTATTTGCTAGTACCTCTATTACTTTTAAAACTGCCATTCTAATAAATTTTATTGATTCAACACAAAATTAAGTTGGTATTAACCGTTAATTGCAATAACACTGTTAATCTTATTGGGAATCATATCTTTTAACATGGTTTCTATACCATTTCTTAAAGTCATGGTAGAAGAAGGACAACCGCTACATGCGCCTTGTAGCACAACGTTTACCACCTGGTTCTTTTCATCATAACTGTCAAAGACAATATTTCCCCCATCACTTGCTACAGCTGGCTTTATGTACTCATCGAGTATTTCCACTATTTTTTTTGAAACCTCATCAAGCTCTTGTATCTGTCGATCCACTACTGCATTTTCAGCACCAGGAGCTGCCATCTGGATACCGGACTTATAGCTGCTAGCTCCCACTTCCTTTCCTTTTTCAAGCGATTCCTTGATAAAAGATCGGATCTCATGGGTGACATCCTCCCAGCTTACTATATCGTGGCGCAAGATGGAAATATAGTTCTCATCTACATAAAATTCTTTGATGAACGGGAACTGAAAAAGCGCCCTCGCAAGCGAGTCCTCGCTAGTATCACTTATAGTCTTAAATTCCTGGCTCTGTACGGTTAGTTTTTTGTTGGCAACAAACTTCATGGCAGTAGGGTTGGGAGTAGCCTCTGCATACACGGTTACGGGTACCTTTTTCATGGTTCCCGTCGCGTGGTCATTAAGTAGAGGGCTACCGCCATTCAAGTAATCCTCAATTTGTTGGGCAACCTCGTCCTGAACATCTACCCATTCCACGATGTCGTATCGCTCTATGGCGATGAAATTTTGAGAGATATAAACCGTCTTGACAAATGGCAAATAAAACAATTGCTGGGCAAGGGGAGAGGGTTTTGCTTCGTCAATATTGTGAAACTCGTAAGAAGTATTTTTTACCAGAAATTGATCTGCTTCAAATTTTACGATTGATGTATTTGTGGTGGGGTTCACCTTTATAGTATAGGAACTCATTTTTCGATTTTGGTGCAAAGATAATCTGGATAAAAGCGCAGTCGTGTAAAATTAAATTTTCATCTCTATCGAGTCATTGAGCAATTTAATAACCCCTAACGCGTTTTGTTTGAGTAGTTTAAACCAGAGTATCAAGCAAATATTAATACTCTCATATTTATGATGCTGGCTTAACACAAATTTATATATTTGAGGATTGTAGGTACTTTGCAATCGTTAAGCATAGCTTAAAGCAAACGGTAAGTACAACAAGCTAATATTTTGAATGATAGACATAACTTAGAATGAAAAGAATTTTAGGGATATTAACGATTGCATTTAGCTTTCAGATAGGTTTTGCTCAAGAAGGAATCCCTGTCTATCTTGATTACCTTATGGACAATTACTACCTGCTCCATCCATCAATGGCAGGTGCGGCAAATTGCGGTAAGATAAGAGGGACAGTAAGACAACAATGGTTTGATCAAGACGAGGCGCCTAACCTGCAAACCTTGAGTTTCAACACCGCAGTAGGACAAAATAGTGGTGTGGGAGCCATTTTATTCAATGATCAAAATGGATATCACTCTCAAACGGGTGCTTACCTATCCTATGCCTACCACCTACAGATAGGCGGTGGTTACAACGACTTGAATCGGCTTTCCTTTGGTATCAATGCGGGAATTGTACAAAGTCGTCTTGATGAGACAGAATTCAGCAGGTTGACATTTGACCCCATAATCAACGGCGTCATACGTAGCGATTCCTATATGAACGTAGATGTGGGAATGTCCTATTTCTTCAAGGAATTCTATGCTCACCTTACGGTCAAGAATGCAGTATTTCAGAGCAGGGATATCTTTACAGATGAGTTTGAGAGCGCAAACCAGCGACGTTACATAGGAACCATAGGATATTTGTTTGCACCTCGCGACTGGAAATGGCAATTTGAACCATCCATTTTATACCAAAGAACAGATCGTACTGAGGAACAATTTGTTGATATCAACGGTAAGGCCTACTACGAGATCAATGACAACAGCTCATTATATCTAGGACTATCCTACCGTCAAAGTTTTGAAGGGACTGAGTTTCTAGATGGAACCAGTATCCAGGAACAGAACCTATCGCTCCTTTCCCCCCTATTGGGCATAAAGTACAATAACTTCAGTTTTGGGTATACCTATAGTTACCAGTTTGGTGATATTAAATTTGACAATGGAGGATTCCACCAGATTACTCTAGGGTTTGATTTCTTGTGTAGCAAGGATCGCTGGAGTTGTAACTGTCCTGCGGTCAATCGATAATAATTATTATTTCCGCTTTCGCGAAAGCGGAATTCTTCAAAGCCCTCCCCTAAATCCGGAGGGCTTTTTATTTACCAACAAATCCCAATGAAAAAACTACGCAATGAAGAGCTGAACAGGGTAACCCCACAGGAATATGATAAGCTCATCAAGACCCCGCTTACCATTGTCCTTGACAACGTGCGCAGTCTCAACAATATAGGCTCCGTATTCCGTACGGCAGACTGCTATAGAGTAGAGAAGATCATTTTGTGTGGCATTACCGCCCAGCCTCCTCATAAAGAAATTAGGAAGACCGCACTAGGCGCGACGGAGACCGTAGACTGGGATTATGAGGACGAAACGCTGGACGCGGTGCAAAAATTACAGCGCCAAGGCTATACGGTTTGTGCCATAGAGCAGGCTGTCGACGCTATTTCTCTACACGAGTCTCAATTTGATCAACAACAAAAGGTTGCCATCGTTCTAGGCAACGAGGTCAAGGGTGTTCAGCAAAAAGTGGTGAATGCCTGTGACAAAGTGATAGAACTGGAACAGTACGGCACTAAGCACAGTCTCAATATTTCAGTTTGTACTGGAATCGTGGTGTATGATTTATTTTATAAACTGAAATAAAAACATTGGTTACTAAAGCGTAGCCTGGCTTACTACACTACCGCGATCAATCTTCTTGATTATGCCCTGCAATGCTTTTCCGGGTCCTACCTCTATGAACTCAGTTGCACCATCTGCCATCATGTTTTTAATACTATGTGTCCATTTCACGGGCGCGGTGAGTTGATAGATCAAGTTTGTTTTGATTTCATCTGTAGAGGTAATGGCAAATGTGGAAACGTTTTGATAAATAGGGCAAACTGGTTCCTTAAAACTGGTTTTTTCAATTGCTGCGGCTAGCTGCTCGCGTGCCGGTTCCATTAAGGGAGAATGGAATGCGCCACCTACCGGCAGCATCAACGCTCTCTTTGCTCCTGCTTCCTTAAGTGCTTCACAAGCTTGCTCAACGGCGTTATATGAACCAGAGATCACTAATTGACCGGGACAATTATAGTTTGCTGCCACTACTACCCCGTCAATACTTGCGCAGGTGGCTTCTACAATCCCGTCTTCTAGACCCAGGATTGCGGCCATCGTGCTTTTAGAATTTTCGCAAGCAGACTGCATCGCCTGGGCCCTCTGAGAAACCAGGGATAATCCATCTCCAAAAGACATGGCCTGTATTGCCGTCAACGCACTTAATTCACCTAGGGAATGACCCGCAGCCATGTCTGGAGCAAAACTATCGCCCATACAGGCGGCAAGAATCGTAGAATGAATGAATACAGCAGGTTGGGTCACACTGGTCTGCTTTAGATCTTCGGCAGTTCCTTCAAACATGGTCTTGGTTATGTCAAAACCCAGCACCTCGTTTGCTGTGGCAAACATTTCTCTTGCTTGTTGTGAGGCTTCATAGAGATCTTGCCCCATACCGGTGAACTGTGAGCCCTGTCCTGGAAATACGTATGCTTTCATATCAATTGTCTATTGATCAAAAATACCAATTAGAATTTTTCTTTGTTCACATTATTACTTACGTTCCCAAGTCTCAAAGTCAAAGGCATATTCATGGCGGTCATCGATAGCATGGTGTTGACTGCTTATGAGTTTCCAGTTCTTTTTGCTGAATTCTGGGAAATAGGTGTCTACATCAAAAACGTGGTGAATACGCGTGAGTTCAAGTTTATGAGCAACTGCGAGACCCAGCTTGTAGATCTCACCACCACCAATTATAAACGGTTGTGGATCATCGCCGGCAGCAGCAATTGCGGTGTTCATGTCGTGGACTATAATTGCGTCCTGCGAGGTATAGCCTTCATCTCTCGTAATTACGATATGGGTACGGTTGGGTAATGGTTTTGGGAAGCTCTCAAACGTCTTTCTGCCCATAATGATATGGTGACCCGTAGTCAACTGCTTGAATCTTTTAAAATCATCAGGCAGGCGCCAGACGAGGTCATTGTCCTTACCTATCCCCATGTTCCCATCCACGGCAGCAATCATGGTAATTTCTCTAGCATTTTTACTGGCTTTGAGTACGTGGCTGTTAGTTAGTGGAAATTCATTTTGTACCCGGTCTTCTAATTTGGCGATTCTCTTCTTTTGCACATCAACCAGCTTTTCATACTGTCTTTTTTCCCATTCTGGACCTAATAAACGCCTGGTCACAAAAACATTGAAGGCATGATATATCAACAACAGAAGCCATAAAAAAACGATCCAGATCCACCATTCAACACCTAGGGGTGCGGGCACGGTTCCAGTCATCAATACCTTGCTGATAATAATCAACCCGACAGATGCAACGAGAAAAACAACAAAATGGGTGAACAACCTCCTTTTTTGCTTGATACGCCGCTGTGCATTTTCAATAAGCTCCTTTTGTTCAGGATCTATGGTAGGACGTTCCTTCTTGCGTGAACCTAGCATTGTAGTAATTTTATCCAAATGTAAATATCGATCTTCCCACTTACCTGCTATGAATGAATAATTTAAGATCTGCCTTTCCCGCGCTGGACAATTACACCTATCTCAATACGGCTACCCATGGCCTAATCAGTCAGAAAATGGCGGCTCACAGAACCGGATTGATTGAGACGGTGCTTAAAGATCCGGTACTTGCTTTAGAAAGACAAGAGGGAATTATTAGTGAGACTAGGGAGAAGGTTGCCACTTTCCTAGACGCCCCCACGCATCTTACTGGCCTGCTTCCCAACTTTTCCATTGCTTTCAACCTATTGCTGGGTTTGATTCCCCGGTCAAAGAAGTTTCTGCTTGTCCAGGGTGACTATCCTTCAATCAACTGGGCTGTAGATTCCATGGGTTTTTCCTGCATGTATGCGCAACTGGACGAGAACCTGGAGCATCATATCAAACAACAGGTAATTAAGGAACAACCCGATTTTCTGTGCCTTTCCCTGGTGCAGTATATTTCTGGGATAAAGATAGATTTTGAATTTATCAAGCAGTTGAAAATTGATTTTCCTAATCTCACCATCATTGTAGACGGCACACAATACGTGGGATCGGGAGAATTACGCTTTCGCGAAAGCGGAATAGACATACTCATCGCAAGTTGCTACAAGTGGTTGCATGCAGGTGAGGGCAATGCCTTTATAACCTTCCAGCCAAACGTCGCAAACCTCTTAAAACCAAACAATTTTCAAGATATTGAGCCTGATAGCTTCAACAATGCGAGAGGGTGTTTTATGGGAATTTTTGAACCTGGCCACCACAATTTGATCGCCACAAGTAGTCTGGGTGCCGCAATAGATGAGTTCAATTGTATAGGTCAATTAAGGATTTATGACCGCGTTGATCGTATAGGAAAACTAGCGCGTGCAGCATTTGAAAAGCGGGGTTTGATTGACCAGATGGTTGTTGCCAGAGAACAGCACTCCTCCATTTTCAACCTACGTGGCGACGTCAAACTATTCAATCATTTACAGGATAACCATGTTATTTGTGCACTGCGAGGTGATGGGGTACGGGTTTCCTTTCATTTTTTTAATACAGAGGATGAACTGCACTATCTTACCCAGCTACTAGATCAGTTCTTATGAAACTACTGTATATTTTACTTTTTATAAGTACTTGTTGTGTAGCTCAAGCGCCTAACGATTGTGTGGGAGCTATTTTATTGTGCGGGGATACAGATCTGGGATTGACTCCTAATGGAATAGGTGATAATGAATTTGCCCAGCCAGGAAATATCACGCCCAGTTGTTACAACTTTCAGGCGCCACAGGCATGGTTCAAAGTGGAAGTGGAGACTACCGGAACTTTTGAATTTACCCTGTCACCAGACGAGCCGCAGGCAGACTACGATTTTGCGGTTTTCGGTCCTACTACAGACTGTAGCAATCTAGGTGTTGCCATAAGGTGTTCCAGCACAAATCCAGCTGCGGCAGGAGTCACGGGTGACACCGGGCTCAATGCAACAGAAACTGATTTTTCAGAGGGTCCCTCAGCTCTGGGCAATGGTTTTCTCGCTGCGCTCAATGTACAGGCTGGCGAGACCTATTACATTATAGTGGGACTAGCCGTAGGCAATGGTGGCTTCAATATGGAAGTAGGAGGGACTACCCAGCTCCCACCCTCGCCTACCGCAAATGATGTCATGGACATGGAATTGTGCGATACCGTAGGTACAGAGGACGGCATTACTGAATTTAATCTTGCAGGCGCAACCCCTCAAGTACTACTGACTCAAAACCAGGTGGATGTTTCCTACCATGAAACACTTAATGATGCCAACATAGGGATCAATCCATTACCGCTCGATTACCTCAACGTTTCAAATCCACAAACGATATTTTTAAGAGCAGAACGTACGGACTCCAACTGTACGGACTTTACGGAGTTTGAGCTGCGTGTGCGAACGGGTAATGAGGATACTATTCTCGACACCAGGGTTTTGTGCACTGATGCGGTTACTGTCAATTTTGATTTGAACACGATTGCAATCGAGAACTTCTCCGATCTCGCTTCTTTGAACATCGGTTATTTTTTGGATTTTGACGATGCCCTGAATGACATTAACCCACAATCATCTGTTATTATGGTAGGTGCTACAGAGACCACATACTTTATAAAAGCAAATGATCCCAGCAACACCGTGTGTGATGTTATCATTACCGCCCCTATAGTGGCAGAAGCACCTCCAACAATTCAGATACCGGTAGATACGCAGTACTGTGACGACGATTTTGATGGGTCCCTAACTATAGATTTAGATGATTTTACCGACCAGATTTTAGAAGGTTTGCCAGGTATGTATACAACAACATATTATTTCAATCCAGCCGATAGAGATGCCGCAATTAATGCTGTTAACAACCCGCTGGCGGGAAATAATAATAACAATCGCCTATATGTGAGCGTGAGAGATCGAGATTCTGGTTGTACTAGTGAATTAGATTTTACCTATCGCATAGAGGAAATTCCGGATTTAAGGGCGCAGGAACCACAGGTCATTTGCACTAATCTTAACAATCCAGTAATATTAATGGTTGAGAGGGGGTTTGATTTTTACGAGTGGAGTACTGGAGAGAATGGCAATGATCTAACTACTATCGAGGTAGCAACACCAGGAACCTATACGGTGGAAGTGTTTAATACTACTGGTTGTTCAACAGTACTGGAATTTATGGTAGAGCCGTCTGCACCAGCGATTATAGAGGATATTATTATCAGTGATTTTCAATCTGGAAACAATAGTGCAACCATTATAGTATCAGGCACAGGGAATTATGAATTCAAAGTGGATGAAACCGATTTTCAAGACAGCAATTTTTTTGATAGACTATACCGTGGTTTTCATGAACTTACCGTAAGGGATAAGAATGGTTGTGGATCAATTACCGAGACCTTCATAACACTAGACTTTGCACGATTTTTCACTCCCAATAACGATGGGTTCAACGATAGATGGACCATTGAAGCACTTTCTGAATTTCCCGATGCCGTTGTAAAGATCTATGACCGCCATGGCAAATTTATCAAACAAATTTCTCCTGAGGGAGCAGGCTGGGACGGTATGTACAGGAATCAACTACTGCCATCTAGTACCTACTGGTTTACTCTCCAGATACCTGGCCGGCCGCAGGTCAGAGGATACTTTGCTTTAAAGAGATAAACGCATCTCAATCTACCTCAAGGAGCTGAAATTGTTGTGTCAACATACGGGCAAATTGAGATTCTAATAGTAACGTGACCGTTGTTAACACCACCTATTTTGCGATCGGTTGGAGCTGACTAGTGATTTAATTTATTATTAAACGACGACATTAATAGATATAGATGCGACGGATATTTTAACTCATATTCGTTAAAGATCTTAAAATGGGGTTGATCTGTATGTTATTCTAACCCTACACGTCCTATACATTGGGTTCTTTTTGATAGACTCCATGAATTTCAACAATACCTTTGTCATATGCTGAACGTGAGAGAATTAATTGCTAGTCTGTTTATTCTAGGGTTTGTGTCTATAGTTACCGGACAACAAATGCCTGTAGATTTTGAAGATAATGCTGAGAATTTTACAGGCTTTTCAGGAACCAGTTTCAATTTTGTGAATGACCCTGAGGATTCAAATAATACCGTAGGAGAATTTTCTAATAGTGGTAGCGCTACCTATCAAGGTGCTTTTCTAGATTTATCCCGCGCCATAGATCTGGATACTGACAAAGTCATAGGCTTGCGCATGAGACCTACTGATAATAACTCCCACACAATTATATTAAAATTAGAAAATGGCGCAAATGCTGACGTAGAGGTGTCCCGTGGAATTACTGCAGGTAACCTGAACAACTGGGTGCCGCTCACATTTGATTTTGCAAACGCAGTTATTAGTGGTCAGTCCTCGACCATTAATGCTACAGGAGAATATAGTCGTATAACCGTATTTATTGATGGTGGTCAATTGATTTCAGGGACTTTTCTCATAGATGATATCGACGACGGTACTATTCCCACTAATCCTATTGATGTGATTTATACCGATCTTGTCTGGAGTGATGAATTTAATACCCCGGGAACTAACAATCCCGTGAGTACTAGCAACTGGTTCCACCAGACGCAAACACCCCTATCTACTGGGTGGTACAACGGCGAGGATCAATTATACACGGATCGGCTGGAAAATTCCTATGTAGAAAACGGCAATTTATACATTACCGCAAAACGCGAGCAATACACAGATCCTGGAAACCCCAATTTGACCAAGTCATTTACAAGTGCCAGACTTAACTCAAAGTATGGCTTTACCTATGGCCGTGTAGATGTGAGAGCAAAATTACCTCTGGGCGAGGGAACCTGGCCTGCGATATGGACGCTAGGTAAGAATATCAACGAGGACGGTGGATTCTTTGATCAGCAGTTTGGTACGGTAAACTGGCCAGCTTGCGGTGAACTAGATGTGATGGAGCATGGATTGGGAATTACCAATCATGTTTCCAGCGCAGTCCACACGCCCAGTAGTTCTGGAAATACCGTTAACACAAGATCACGGACATTACAGGATGTAGCTAATGACTGGCACATCTACTCCATGAACTGGTCGCCAAATAAAATCGTTTTCCTTGTGGACGATGTTCCCTACTATACCTATAATCCAGCCATGAAAAATGCCAGCACCTGGCCCTTTGATAGTGATCAATACATGCTACTCAACGTAGCTATGGGTGGTTTTGCAGGACCGGTAGAACCTGGTTTTACACAGAGCTCAATGATTATCGATTACGTTAGGGTTTTTCAAAATACTGCCGGTAATAGTGACCTATCAGCAATTGATGTAAAAATTTATCCCAATCCAACTAGCAGCACCTTGAATTTGCGGAGCAATACATCCATTGACAGAGTAGCGATGTACAATGCAGTAGGAAGTAAAATAGACGTCGTTATTACAAACAACAATCAGATTGATGTGAGCAATCTCACCACAGGAATTTATTTTGTTGAATTTACTTCTGGTAATCAGAGAGTTGTAGAGAAGGTGGTTGTAGAGTAAACCATTCTGGTGATTTTTCACTAGACTAATTTTTCTTTAGGATTTGTTAATAAGGAAGTCCTACATCATATGCAATACTGCAATTGTGTGAAGGAATACAAATAAAGGTATTCAATATTTAGCTTTAAACAAAAGCGAAAACTAGCCGCCAGCTAACTTTATTCATTTAGCCACGCATGAGTCATAGTTCCAGTAAACAATTCAAGTTAAGAGTTGCTGTCTAGCATTCTATGTCTAGATAAATAGTAGATGCACAATCCTAATTGCCTATTATTAATCAATTAATAACAAAAGCAAACTCACTTATTCACTTAGCAAAGTAAAATCACTTTTAACATCTGGAAATCAATGGTTTGATGCATTACCTCCATTCTTATTAGTGACTTTCTTACCACATAATTTACTATAATAAATTGTGGAAACCACCTTACTTCCCAGAAAACTGGGAAGTAAGGTGGTTTACGGGTAAGTTGTCATGTTTTATTCTATGTTTGTTTGCAAACAAAATGTTAAATAGAGAAATGGATTTAAAAAAATCAAAACAAAACAAGTGGTTCGCATTGAAAGCTATTGTTATTGTATTCCTGGCAGTTACCGTAAACTCATGTAGCAATGATGATGATGAACTTGAAATTGTAGCAAATCAAGATGTTACTCGGTTTGATGCTGTAGTGGTGACAGAATGGTATGATCTTATCAAAATACTTACCACAGAGACCGTAGGTTATACACCACCAGTTGCAGCAAGAGCCTTTGGCTATACTGGAGTTGCTTTATATGAATCGATGCAATACGGTATGCCGGATAATACTTCCCTCAAGGGAAAAATTACCGATTTCAATCCTAGGCTCTCTAATATCGATGGTCAGGATATCTACTGGCCCCTAGTTGCTAATGCAACGCTCGCTGAGATGACTAAGTACTTTTATAACAATACAACTCCCGCACGCTATCAAGCAGTACTGGAACTTGAAGCCAGATTCAATGATGAAGCTAGGGCATTGATAAGCGCAACCTCATTTGAACAATCTCTTGCACTTTCAAAAGATGTTACTGACCAAATAATAAGCTATTCGCTTAATGATGGTGGACACAACGCTCAATTCAGGAATTTCCCTACAGATTACAATCCGCCATCAGGACCTGAGTTCTGGGTACCCACTCCACCTAATTTTGCAAGAGCACTACAACCTTACTGGGGTTCAAACCGTCCTTTTTTAACAGCAAACGTAGAAAGTACACAACCTGCACCTCCACCACCATATTCAACTGATCCGGCTAGTATCTTCTATGAAAGAGCACTTGAAGTTTACAATACGGTAGAAAACGTAACACCAGAGCAAGTTGTTATTGCACAATTCTGGTCAGATGATCCAGTAACTACGGCCACACCTCCCGGACATTCTATTTCCATACTAAATCAATTGATACGCGAGAACAATACAAATCTGGCAGAATCATCAATAGCTTTTGGGAAATTAGGAATGGGGATTGCTGACGCCTTTATTTCCTGCTGGAAGACTAAATATGATACAAATTACTTACGCCCCATTACTTATATACGTAATAACATAGATGCAAACTGGGATACTATCCTTGAGACTCCACCTTTTCCAGAATATACCTCTGGGCATTCTGTGCAATCAGGCGCACTTGCCGAGTTGATGACAGATATGTTTGGTGACAATTACACATTTACAGATCGCACCCATGAAGACAGAACAGATATTGATGGCACACCACGCACTTATAGTACGTTCTATGAAATGGCAAACGAGGCTGCGCTCTCTCGTCTTTATGGCGGTATTCACTACAATGAGGCGATTTTCCTAGGTCTGGAACAAGGTTACGACATAGGCAGAAACATTAATTCCCTCGATTTAAGCAACTAGACGAATAAAAATTTAAACTGAGATACGATTTTAAAATATCGTAATATTTATGATCTTAGTTTAAGAACCTAATAAATTACTATGGGTCTTAAAAACTTGAAACAATTCTGGCAGCCCGTTACCAGCCGCAGGAAATCCTTTAGGGCAAATTTTGCGCTGTTTATGTTGAGAGCTACCATAGGAATAGTCTTTCTATGGTTTGGCTTCCTTAAATTTTTTGTAGCCAGCAGTCCAGCAGAGGATATAGCTATTGCCACCATGAGCAAACTTACTTTTGAACTAGTAGATGAAAGCACGCTACTCGTATTACTAGCAGTTTTTGAGACACTACTTGGAGTACTTCTTATGATAGGTAAGTACATCAAGCAAGTATGTATTATCTCTATCCTCCATCTTTTTGGAACGTTTACTACTGTAGCGTTGTTCCCAGAAGATTTATTTGTCACCTTCCCTTTTGAATTTACCTTACTGGGTCAATATGTTTTCAAAAACGTGATATTAATTGCCGCCCTAATCGCGTTACTTGCTCGAGAGCTGGAACGACCCGATACGCTAGAAGTAATGCAATATGTTCCCAGGGATAAATCTGGGACAAAGCAACCGGTTTAAAAGTAAAGTTGATTTGTTAGCAACTACCTCGCTGGAGTCAATGCTGAAGTGTTCCAATTAGCTGATTTTCTAGTACGCGCCCTTCAATTGTAAAAATTATAAATATGAGTTCGATTACAGTTTGCCTGGTATCAGAGTCGTCGACAACTGCATCAGATCTTGTTGCTCAACTTGGTGAACTGGAAATAGGCATTATAAATTCTAGTTTAAACAACATTGAATCTGACAAAGAATTTAACAATCGCACACCAGACTTATTCATTCTAGAATCAACAGGAAACAAATTTATAGATACAGCTCAATCCATGACCGCAATCAGGAAAGTGTTTCAAAAACCTATAATTATTTTCACTAGAAATACCAGTAAGGAAAAACTGGATGAAATGCTGAACTTACGGCCAGATGGATATCTTGTAGAGCCCTATCATGTCTTAAACCTTAAGGCTACAATTCAAGTTGCCATTCAACACTATTCGGCACATCATACTAATAAAGCGTTGCGCAAGTCTCAGGATGATGACGATTACATACTGGTAGATTCAAAATTGCACGGTAGGCTCAGGATCCAGCTTAAAGATGTTGTCTATCTAAAATATGATCGCGGTCATACCTACATAAGCTGTACGCGACAAGTGTACAAAACCAGGTGCACGCTAGAGATGATTGAAAAAGATCTAGACGAGAACTTTTACCAAGTACACCGCAAGCACATTGTAAACAGCAACTATGTAAGAGCCATTAAGAACAAGGAAATCCTACTTACTAAAAAGTTTGTTCCCACAGGAGCCGAATATGACCTTACTGCATTGAAAAAAGCATTCAGCACAGTAGATCAATCATAGTAATTTGAATTATCAATGCGCCACCAGCCAGTTCTCACCCATTCCCACCTCTACATCTAGAGGCACACTCATTTTATAAGCGTTTTCCATTTCGTCCTTAATAAGAACTTTCATATGAGCCAACTCATCCTTGTGAATATCAAAGACCAATTCATCGTGAACCTGAAGCAACATTTTAGACTTGCATCCCAGTTCTTTAAACCTTTTGTGGATATTGATCATGGCAATTTTAATGATATCTGCCGCGCTTCCTTGAATGGGTGCATTGACCGCATTACGTTCTGCAGCGCCACGCACGACCCCATTAGAACTATTGATATCCTTTAAATAGCGGCGGCGTCCCAGCACGGTTTCTACATAACCCTGTTGTCGCGCAAAATCAACCTGATCACTCATATAGGATTTTAACCTGGGATAGGTTTTATAATAAGTCTCGATCAACTCCTTGCTCTCGCTGCGGTCCAGCCCCGTTTGCTGGCTCAACCCAAATGCCGAAACTCCATAAACGATCCCAAAATTCACCGTCTTTGCATTACTGCGCTGCTCTCGCGTCACTTCTTCCAGCGGTACATTAAAGACCCGCGCCGCGGTAGAGGCGTGAATGTCCTCACCCTTAGAAAACGCCTCGATCATCGTGGTCTCGTCACTCAGCGCGGCGATAATCCGTAACTCGATCTGGCTATAATCGGCAGCGATGAGGGTATAGTTTTCATCTCGTGGCACGAAAGCCTTGCGTACCTGCCGCCCACGCTCCGTCCTAATAGGAATGTTCTGCAAATTAGGATCTGTAGAACTTAATCTGCCCGTGGCGGCTACGGCCTGCATATAATTGGTATGAATACGCTGGGTTTGCTCGTTTACCTGATTGGGCAACGCGTCCACATAAGTAGATTTTAGTTTGCTCAGCCCACGGTAATCCAGCACCTTCTGGATGATCTCGTGATCTGCCGCCAGATAGCTCAGCACGTCCTCGGCGGTGGAGTATTGTCCTGTTTTCGTCTTTTTGGGCTTGTCCACTAAATTCATTTTCTCAAAGAGAATGATTCCCAGCTGTTTGGGCGATCCTATGTTGAACTCCTCGCCTGCGGCTTCATAAATGTCTTTTTGTAACTGGTCGATGTCTTCATTCAGCTTTCGCGAAAGCGTACCCAAAAAGCGAGCATCTAGATTAATTCCTTCTATTTCCATGGCTGCCAGCACCTCCAGCAACGGCATTTCTATTTCTTTGAAGAGTTTGTCCGTTCCGGCCTGCCCCAGTTCCTTTGTGAAATATTCCTTGAGCTGCAGGGTGATATCGGCATCCTCTACCGCGTATTCCTTGACCTGATCCACGGGAATGTCGCGCATGGATTTTTGGCTCTTGCCCTTTTTTCCTATGAGTGCGGTGATGGATTGTGGCGTATAGTTCAGGTAGGTTTCTGCCAGTACGTCCATGTTGTGGCGCATATCTGGATTGATCAGGTAGTGGGCGAGCATTGTGTCAAAAAGTTGCCCGTGCACCCGCACGCCGTATTTATGTAGCACCTTGATGTCGTACTTTAGGTTCTGGCCCACTTTTTCAATGGAGGTACTTTCAAAAAACGGTTTGAGTTGATCGACCAGTTCCTGTGCGGCAACCTGATCTTCTGGAAACGGCAAGTAGAACCCGCGACCTGCTTTCCAGCTGAATGCGATGCCCACCAACTGGGCTTCTAGTTCATTGAGGCTGGTAGTCTCGGTATCAAAGCACACGCTGTCCTGCTGCATGAGTGTCTTGAGGAAAAGCGCCGTGCCCAGCCCCTCTTCTACTAGTTGGTAAAAATGATCTGCGGTCTCCAGATTCTTGCGTGCCGTGGGGGAACTCTCGTTATTACTGGCACCGCCTGGCTGGTCAAATAGAGAGAATTGACCGCCACCGGGACTGTCGATTTCGGCATTTCTGGTAGCCTTTACCTCGGCTTGAACCATAGCATCCTTACTGAAGATCTTAGCCATGGTTTCCTTTGCCCTGCGGAATTCCAGCTCGTCAAAAATCTCGTGCACGGCCGCAACGTCGGGATCGTCCAGGTGGTAGCTCTGTGCCTTGAATTGTACGGGACAGTCCAGTCGTATGGTGGCCAGCTTTTTAGATAGGATCCCCAATTCTGCGTTATCGCGCACGCGCTCCTGCATCTTGCCTTTAAGCTGGTCGATGTTGTCCAGCAATCCCTCCATCGAGCCGTAGGCCGCGATAAATTTTTTGGCGGTTTTGTCCCCCACGCCCGGTAATCCTGGAATGTTGTCGCTGCTATCCCCCATCATGCCCAGGTAGTCAATGACCTGTTCTGGTCGCTCCACCTCAAATCTCTTTTGTACCTCTGGTATTCCCCATATCTCAATACCGTTGCCCATACGGGCGGGCTTGTACATATAAATATTCTTTGAAACCAGCTGGGCATAATCCTTGTCCGGCGTGACCATATAGGTGGTAAAGCCCTCTTTTTCGGCTTGTTTTGCCAGCGTTCCTATCAGGTCATCTGCCTCGATCCCAGCTTCTTCGACTATGGGTATGTGCATCGCCTTGAGAATGCGTTGTATGTAGGGAATCGCAATGCGTATCGCCTCTGGCGTCTCATCCCGATTTGCCTTATAGTCTGCATACATCTCCACACGTTCAGAACTCCCCTCCTTATCAAATGCAACTGCCAGATACTCTGGTTTCTCGCGGCGTATGACATCGAAAAGCGAATTTGTAAAACCCATGATCGCGCTGGTATCCATTCCCGTGCTGTTGATACGCGGGTTCTTGATCAGGGCATAATACCCGCGAAAAATGAGCGCATACGCATCCAGTAAAAAAAGTCTCTTGTCGTCAGTTCCATCGTTAGTCACAGGTGGGGATTTTGTAATCTATAAAAATACGGTTCCCCAGCAATCCTTGGGTTGATTTTGATTATTTGTTGTGCGTTTTGGTTCACTTCACGCAAGTCTGCAAATCAAATTTTCATGGATTCTGATGGTTTGACGATTTGGGCGTGCGCCGCTTGAAACAAGCGGCACCGGGCTATACGTTACAATCTTTTGGCTCGTTCCTCACAAAAAGGATTTCCACTACTATCCCTCACGCTAGAGTTGCGGGAGCAATCGCCTCGCTAAAGAAAGAACCACTACAGTTGCCAGCTGCAAAACACTAGCTGCGGATAGTTGCTATCGAATAATCACCATGCATGAAAAATAAATAATATCTCTCTGTTTTACCTATAATGTGGTGTGTGATAGGGGATTTACAGACTTTCAGTTGAGACTCAATATTCAATTGAAGCAGTTTGAATAGAATACCATTCCTCGTTATTATTGGCTATCAAATCGCATATATCCCGGGAAACTTTATCGTGGTGTATATTTCCTGAGGTAGTCGTAATGTTTACTGAACTGTTGATGGCGTAAAAGAGTAATCTAAACTCTTTTGAAAACCGTACGCTTGGAATAAAATACGTGAGTCCAGTAAGATCAACGTGACTTACATAGCTATTATTTACGAGGATTATTAGCTCCCAAAGAATAAATTCATAATGCAGACACCTGTACCATACTCATCATCAATTCAACTTTAAGAACTACCGGATCAAAGTCTTAGCTTTGTAAGCCAATCCCAATTTCCCTTTCATGCCTACTGCTCTCAAAACCGACAAACCTAATGCCTGGGACAAAACGGTAGCAGTAGAAAAAAGCGGTTATTACTGGAATGCAGAACCCGTTTATATCTCTGGATCTACTCAAAAAAATAAAAAACCCACGGTAGCCGAATTATTCTGCGGTTGTGGGGGCACCTCGTTAGGTTTTGAAATGGCTGGATTTCATACTGTTCTAGGTTGTGACATCCATGCACCCAGCATTGCAACCTTTAAGGCAAACCATCCTGATAGCGCAACTATTTTAGGCGACATTAAAAACGTGGATCCTGCAAAGGTTATTGATTTACTGGGCGGTACATCTCCTGATGTTCTTATAGGTGGTATTCCCTGCCAGGGGTTTTCACTTAACAACCGCAAGCGGCACGAGCAGGACGATCGCAACTACATGTACCGCGAGTTTGCACGATTTGTAGAAGTCTTGCAGCCCAAAGTCGTGGTGCTGGAAAATGTTTCTGGTATGAAAAGCACGGGGTCTTTTGTGACCGATATTGAAAACCACCTCGGGACTTTGGGAAACATGAGAATGCGCAGCAAGTTGTTGTACGCGCCAGATTATGGTGTGCCGCAAAAAAGAAAGCGGCTGGTATTTGTAGGCATCAAGAATGCCGACTTTGATTTTGCCGCTATAAAAAAGACCCACGGATCCGGTACAGATCAAGAATATGTCACGATAGAAGAAGCCATAGGCGACCTGCCTTCTCTCACCAGCCAAGAAACCAAAACGATCTATTCCCTACCTGCCACTTCCAGCTATCAGAAATTGATGCGCAGCGGTAATCTTAAGGAGTTGATGGATCATACAGCACCTAACCATACCGCAGCAACAATTGACAGAATAAACAGCACAAGGCCCGGCGAGCCTATGTACCAGCGGTTCAAACAGCGCATACGACTCTCATGGGACGGGTTGAGTCCCACCCAGGTTTCTGGTGGCATACGACCACAGTTCCAGCTGGGACACCCGCATGATGCGCGCGGGCTTACCATAAGGGAGCGGTGTCGTTTACAAAGTTTTCCAGATGATTTTATTGTGAAGGGCGGCACCGTACAGGCACGGGTGCAGACTGGCAACGCCGTGCCGCCACTACTGGCTAAAGCCGTGGCCCTGGCCATAAAGCAGTATATTTAAGACGTGATCGCTATTGACATTCCTAAAAGTACCATCTCCTATGCGAAGGAAAAACTGCGTCAAGTCTCCCACGCAGATCATCGCAACTTGAGCAAATTTGGTTCTGAACGGGACCGGATTCTCGTAGGTTATATAGGTGAGAAGATCATTATGGATTATCTACGACTGGAAATCGATAGCGATACTTATGACTATGATCTTATATCCAATAAAGGTAAACGGCTGGAAGTAAAAACCATTACCTGTAAATTCAAGCCAAAACCAGATTACTGGTGTACGGTCAACTCACATAACCTATCCGGCGTTCACAAGCAAGAAGCAGATTTTTATATTTTCCTACGTATTCTGAACGATTACAGTAAGGGGTGGATACTGGGCTGGAAGGAATGCAAAACTTTCTTTGAGGAAGGAACTTATGTTGAAAAAGGAACCGATCTAGGCAAATTCAAATTTGTCAAGGCAAATGCGACAATTTTACCTATCGAGAAGTTGAATTCGTTTTAGGCTTTAAATCTTGGCCTTTTACAAGGGTCTATTTTTGATTATGTAAATTAAATCGTGCGATAAAGTAACACGTATAAAATTCAATTGTATTCTACAAAGCCAAATCCTCATTGTTCCTACCCACACAGTCTGTCATGCTAATGAAGATCAGCATTCCCAAACGTAGCAAGTGCTGGATAGATGTACTGTATCCACATTAGAATTGTTGCAATTCACTAATGCTCTTTGCGTTTTGTAAGATATCGACCTGCGTAGGGATGATAGAGTGGCGGAGTTATGGAGTTGTTATGCTTAAAGAAAGAATCTGGTAAATTTATTCCTCGGCGGCTTCACGCTTACTGGTAGATCTGTAGATCTTATAAATGATTCCCCCCACTATAATGTAAGGGAAAATCATCAGGTAGGTGATACCATTATTGAGCCCTTCGGCAGTCGCGGTATCGCCACCATTTTCTATTACGGCACGGCACATGGCACATTGCGCTTTCGCGAAAGCGGAACACAACAACAAAAAAATAAATACGATACATTTTTTCATGGCAGACTTTTTCAATAGGTGCGTATTGCAGTAGTTAGTAATAGGGTCGCATGAAAGCATAAACCAGCACGCCGGTAATTGCCACATAAAGCCAAATAGGAAAGGTCCATCGCGCGATCGTTTTGTGTTTTTCAAATCGCTTGTTCCAGGCAAAGTACATGGTGTACAGCACTAGCGGCAATATGATACCCGAGAGTACGATATGAGTAATTAGGATGAATAGATAAACGGCCTTAAGCGGAGCTTCATCTGGATAAGATATGGGTTCATTGCTGATCTTTGAGATTACGTAGCTTACCAGGAATACAGCACTTAAAATAAAAGCAGTTGTCATCACCCTGCGGTGTGCTAGTTTGTTTTGGCTCCTGATAAGAATAAATCCAGTTACCAATGAAATTGCGGTCATCCCGTTAAGCACGGCGTGAAATAATGGGAACAGTCCAGCTTCCACACCCATAAAATTAAATCGCTCTGGCATGAACATCAATGCCACAACTACCAGCGGCACAATAATCGATATGGAAATAATTATAGCGGGGCCTCTTTTTTCCAGCATCCTTTTAATCGTTTAATAGCGTAACGGCATCCTGGGTGATTTCCTTGACCTGGTCCGGCTGGAACTCTCCGTCTTCTATCCCGGCATAACTGTATATCCAGTTGTCATTCTGTCCATCCAGCATGATCTTGCGCGATCTTATATACCCCTCTCGATCCACCAGCGCAAAGTTACCGCTGTGTTCAAAACCTATTGCTGGGTTTGCGCTCTTGTTTACGTAAGCCTTAAATCCATTTCTAGCCAGTTCATATACCTTTTCCTTTTCACCAGTAAGGAATTGCCAGTCGCTAGCTGTTGCTTCATACTGGTCTGCATAGCTACTCAATACATCTGGCGTGTCGTTATCTGGATCGATGCTTATGCTTACGGCTATAAAGTCGTCGTATTCTTCTAGATCCTCCACAATTCCCGCCAGGTTCATACTCATGGGCGTACAGATTGTAGGGCATGTGGTAAAAAAGAAATCCACGATATATACCTTGCCCAGTAGGTCTTTATTGCTAATCGTATCACCATCCTGATTAATAAATTCAAAGTCGGGAACCTTGTTGAATTTCTTGAGAAACTTATCAGCAACTGGGTCTCGATCTTCTGTACGGTTGCTGTCTACAACCTTATCTTTATTGATATAGTGAATGACATTGCTTACTGCAAAATATCCAAAGATCAAGATGATGATTCCCAATCCTATATAATAGGGTGTATCCTTTTTTTTATTCATCTTCCCTTATTTTATCATCGCGGTTCTTTTTAAAAGCAAATCGATATTCTGCAAGTAAAACGCGTACGTCATCCATCATGACCTTTTGCAATTTAGGAACTGAGCTAGTGTCGTAACCATAGACGACTACCTCATCTGGATCCGTATCATCACGACCCCTGAGTGCGGCATTCTTATCCACTATAAAGGCAAAATCTGACGACAGATTATCGTTAATCATCAAATTAGTTTGTAGTGAACTGAAAAAGTCATTGATCGCCTCATCACTACCTACCACAAAGTGCCAGTCGGTCACATCAGTTGTTTCACTCATTTGCCTTACGATCTCTGCTATTTGAGGCTTACCGCTTTCTGGCAGAATGCTGATCATCTGGAACGTGTCAAATTTGTGAAATTTCTTATAGATCTTTTCATTTACATTAGAAATGTAACCAAGTCGATCGTAAGGGTTATTTCCAAGAAAAGTTATGATGGAAACGCTATCCTTGAGTTGAACGGTTGCTCCATCCAGCGTTTCAAATCGCTCCAGCCCGCCTATATTCTCAACCATGACTGGCAGCGTGTCAAAATTATGCTTGCCTTGCAGGAAAAACAAATAAGCGACTAGTGGTAGGGCAAAGAGAATAACGAGTACAAAATATTTTGATACTGCGCTGGTTTGCTTGATACCCTCGGCTTTAGGAGGTTTTTTCATGATCGGGTAAAAAAAAAGGACGGTCACGACCATCCCTTATGTTGTTGACTTTTAGTATCCTTTAGAAATCAAAACTTACAGCTGCGTTTTTGTAAATCTCGTAGATATAGTCACCTTCCACGAGCAAGATGGCTATCAAATAAATAATTAGGAACACGGCTGTCCAGACAACGGCGCGGCGCAAGCCGCTTACCTCATCACGCATGTGCATAAAATCCCATGTGATGTAATAGGCTTTAACCAGTGTAAGTATAATAAATATCCAGTTGAGGTATTTAAGCGCTAGAAATTTACCGTTTAGGATGTCTGGTTTGATGTATCCTAAAGCAACTTCTATAATCGTGATCAATGAAAGGAAGATCAAAACTCCCCAAATCTTTTGAACGTTGTTCTTGAACTTTAACCTACCACGGAATATGGCGAGCTTGTGCTCGTGATGCTCGTGATGATTGTTATGTGCTGCATGATCTGCCATGTCGTAAAATCTTTAAAATATGTATTAAACCAGGTAAAAGAACGTAAATACAAATACCCATACTAGATCAACAAAGTGCCAATAAAGACCTACTTTTTCAATCATCTCGTAGTGTCCACGTCGCTCATAAGTACCCAGTAGAACATTGAAGAAAATGATGATGTTAAACATAACCCCAGAGAATACGTGAAATCCGTGGAATCCCGTAATAAAGAAGAAGAAGTCTGCAAATAGCGGTGCGCCATATTCATTCTCAGTAAGATTTGCTCCCTGTACCACACCTACTGCATCGCGGTTGAACTTTGCTACGGCGTCTTCTCTAGAAAGCACCAGCTTTTCACTTGCGCCGGTTTCCTCGTTGACAATCAGTTGCTGCGTGCGTACGGTAATGGCCGGATTTGCCATAAAGCCCTCTCGTACTTCATCAATCGTAAAGTCTGCATTGTACTCACCCGAGGTCTCGTACCAGATCCCCTCGCTGTTTCCAAAAGTGGCCACATCACGATCTCCCGCGACCACAAATTCATTTAACGCAACTCGTTTACCCGTATTGACATCAACAAACTGTAGGATCTTACCACCTCTCGTTTTTACTGCGCCGTACTCACCTTTTATAAAGTTTGCCCATTCCCAGGCTTGTGATCCTACAAATATGGCACCGCCTATAATCGTAAGGAGCATGTAAAGCGCCACCTTTTTACGATCCATGCGATGTCCAGCATCTACGGCTAGCACCATGGTCACGGATGAACCGATGAGAATAAACGTCATTAAAGCCACATAAAACATGGGAGCATCCACGCCATGCATGAATGGAAAGTGATTGAACACCTCATCTGCTATGGGCCATTCTTCAATAAACTTGAATCTGGAAAAACCGTAGGCGGCAAGAAAACCCGAGAAGGTTAGTGCGTCAGAAAGGATGAAAAACCACATCATCATCTTTCCGTAACTCGCATTAAGTGGTCTTAGACCGGGGCCTCCACCCCATTTTTGGCCTTCGGTACCAGTAGTAACTACTGTCGTATCCATAGTGAGAGATTGTTATCCTGCAAAAATAGGGAACTGTGCTCTAAAAGTAAAGTAAAAAGCAGAGCAGGAATATCCAAAGAAAATCGACAAAATGCCAGAATATAGCACCTAGTTCAAAGCCCAGATGGTCCTCTTTAGAATACTTGCCTCTCAAGATCTGGATGGTCACTACAAAAAGCGAGATCAGACCAGCTACGATATGTGCCAGGTGAGCCATGACGATCAAATAGACAAAGGACGCACTTACGCTACTACCCTGTCCAGTAAAAAATATTTGAAGGTCTGTGAGTGAATTAAACCCCATAAATTGCATTACCACAAATACGCTACCCAATATAAAGGTGATTACGGTGAGGAGAGTTGCTCCATTCTTATTGCCATTCTCAATACATTTCCTGGCCAGAAAAAGAGTTAGAGAACTAAGTAAGATGATCCCCGTGCTATAGTAAAATTCCTGTGGCAGTTCAAAGTCCACCCAGTCTCTACGGCTACTGCTCACGATATAGGCACTGGTCAACCCGGCAAACATCATGATCAAGCTCGCAATCCCGAACCATAGCATCTGTTTTTTTGACCGCGCCAGTTTCTCTTTAAACGGTAATTGTGTAACGTCCATAATTGTTTTTATCTCAAAAATTTATCGACCACATAGATGATCTGTATTAAGGTGATGTAACTCACACTTACCAGCATAAGTTTACGTGCTATCTCACGGCTACGTTTGCGGTACAATTCAACTGCGCTATACAGGAACCATAAACCCAGTAATCCTACCGCCACGGCGGCGACGGGACTCATATACAGCTCACCTGTAATTCCCAGGACCGGGACCAGTGATATTAGAACGGTCCATATCGTGTACAGGACTGTTTGCAGCGCGGTACCACGATCTGCAGCACCAGTGGGAAGCATTTTAAAACCACCTGCTTTATAGTCGTCTTCTAGCATCCATCCTATCGCCCAGAAGTGTGGGAATTGCCAGAAAAATTGCAACATAAACAAGGTTCCTGGCTCTATACCAAAACTGCCGCTTGCTGCCACCCAGCCCAGCATGTAGGGAATCGCACCTGGAAATGCACCCACAAACACACATAATGGTGAGACCGTCTTGAGTGGGGTGTAAAGTGCGGCGTAGAGTACGATACTCAGTGCGCCAAAGAATGCCGTAGCACTATTGATCAAGTATAATAAGAACACCCCGGTAACAGCCATGAGCAAGCCATAGATCCATGCGTGGCTTACTGCTATACGTCCCGTGGGTATGGGCCGATTCATGGTGCGCTTCATTAAGGCGTCACGATCCTTTTCTATAATTTGATTGAACACGTTTGATGATCCCACCAGAAAGTAACCTCCTACAGTCAAGTATACCAGCGTGAGCAGTTCATAGGAATCAGTTCCTAAAAAATAGCCCATCAACGAAGAAAAAACCACTACAATAGATAATCGTGGCTTAGTAATCTCAACGTAGTTTTTAAGTGTACCGGGGCTATTTTCTATAGCGTCAACTTGGGCCAAAAAGCTTGTTTTTTAAAGGTTTGCAAAGATACCGCCTAACCCGTTTTGTAGCAAAGATGAAGCAGCCTTTCATAAATGATTGATTAATTACTGCCTTTTAAAATGTGGATGCTGGTTCCAGCGATTACCATAGCTTAATTGTTGTATTAGGCTACAGGATTCCGTAGCGGCAAACTATGTTTATCGCTCGTTATTGGGTTGTTTTGTATTACGCTTTCGCGAAAGCGTGACTCCTAAAACCCTAATCCGATCTTCAAAGTGTCGACACCTGTTCACATCATCTTATGCTTCTTGCTCATGGATTAAATCATGGCGACTGTGTCAACTCTTGTCATAACCAGACTTTTGTAAACGCAGTTGAGAGTTAGTTCACAGTATAAAAGGATTTTATTTTTAGCAATAACCAGATGTATTTTTAAAATAGCAGTCGGTATTTATTTCTAGGTAATCTTAAACGCACTTAGTGGATCAAAGGCTATGACCAGTAATACAGACTGCGTATAGATTGCACGCTGGACTATCTTTGTATAAAATCCTGCCATGAAACTATGCCTAGTTCCCACACCTATAGGAAATCTCAAGGACATGACCTACAGGGCGGTAGAGGTGTTGAAGGAAGCACAGCTTATTCTTGCAGAAGATACACGCACCAGCGGTAAGTTGCTCCAGCATTATAGCGTGAACTCACCCATGCTGGCCTATCACATGCACAACGAGCATAAAATGAGCGATGCAATCATCAAACGCCTGCTGGCAGGAGAGACCATGGCACTGATTACTGATGCGGGATCTCCCGGTATAAGTGATCCCGGTTTCCTGCTTACCCGCAAGTGTATAGAAAACAACGTGCCGGTGGAAGCGCTTCCCGGTGCGACGGCTTTTGTTCCAGCGCTCACGGTTTCTGGATTGCCTTGCGACAAGTTTGTATTTGAGGGATTCTTGCCCGTAAAAAAGGGTCGCAAGAAGCGGCTGGAGGTGCTGGTAGACGAGAACCGTACCATCATTCTTTATGAATCACCACATAAACTTGCCCGCACGCTCAAAGATCTATCTTCATATCTAGGAACCGACCGGCTGGTAAGTGTCTCTCGAGAGATAACCAAGTTGTATGAAGAACATTATCGCGGCAGTCTAGAGGATGCGATCCACCATTTTGAAGCCAAAAAACCAAAAGGTGAATTTGTCCTGACCATACAGGGCAGCAATTACTGACGTTCTAGAAGTTGTAATTTACGCATCTAGAACCCACTCAAACTTGAAGGAATGAGTACACTCCTCACAGCACCTTTTAAAAATCTCCACAAAAGATTTTTTAAATTATCTAGCAATGGTTAGCATACTTCTTGGGCACTAGGCTAGTAAATAGGAAGGGTCAGTTGAAATTGGTTGAATTGTTCTGCTTTCGCGAAAGCGGAATGCTCACCCCACTACTGCAAGAAAGTTGCACTAACTGCATCAACCAAATTAACAAATTGTTGCAAATCAATCGCTGCCCTGCAATTATCTTGACACTCATGGCTCGCGCCTCTTAATACATTGTTATGGACTGGATTTATAAGATGGATGACCCTATATGGCAAACCCTGGTGGGAAGCTTTTTGATTTTTATAAGCATAGTGGTGCTTACCAGAATCGTGGGACTGCGGTCATTTGCAAAATTTACTGCCTATGATTTTGCGTTTACCGTTGCGATAGGCAGTATCATATCTTCCACTCTTACTTCTAGTACAAGTATAGTTCATGGTGTAACCGCTATAGGTGGATTGCTGATCATAACTTTTGTTTTTTCTACGTTACAAAAGAAAATCAAGCCGCTAGATGATGCTATTTCAAATAAGCCCTTGCTATTGATGAAAGGCAATGAGATCCTAGAAAAAAATCTAGCGCATGGCAGGATCAATAAATCACAATTACTGGCAAAATTACGCGAGGCAAATGTGCTGCATTACGATCAGGTGTGCGCTGTGGTGCTGGAATCTACCGGAGATATATCTGTCCTGCACAAGTCATCAAAAGATGCCGATGATACTTTAATGGATGAGATTCTGGATGGCGTAAGGTCAACCCCATAATATAGGTGATAAATTCTTTCTCTAGATCAACTAACTAGTGACGATGCAGTCGCTTAATAGAAAATTCCAAATTTTTTTGAACATCGCAAATTTCAGGATGGCATGGCGATCCCATTCAAGCAATCATTACAATAATATGGTTTTTCCATTTACACAGTCAGGTTAGTTGTCTAGCTTACATCATACCTGGCAAAACGATTGTAAGTAAGACGAGAACATGAAGCCCGATTCTTAATTATAATCACGGTACTTCCCGCTTTTACCCTATAGCTTTATTGTTGTAAAACAAGAAGGTTGATGGTGTTAGGTTTTCAATCCATCCGTTTGATAGATTATCGGTTTTCCTTGATGTCTGGTTGATGATGTGAAAACCACTTCTTTTATTCATTTCCTTGATATTCGGCCTTTTGTAAAGCATTTACTACCTTTCTAGTACTTTTTTAGCACCCTTAAATTGACGTACGCAGGTTCCCATCCGGCTAATTTTGGACTTATAGTAATCCTAAAAATATAAAGGCTATGAGATTTACAATTTTGACAGTATTACTCGTGATGGGTAGTTTGCAACTAGCACTAGGGCAAGTGGTAAACGATACCATCAATGAAAGCAATACCTACCCACCTCAACAATATGAAAACCTGACGCCAAAGGAAAGTTGGGAACTCCATAAAGCAGCTTATATTAAACAGCTCAAATCAGAAAACTTAAGTTCTACAGAGTACGAGAAAAGAATGCAGCAATATGAAGCTAACAAACAAGAGTTTTTCCAGAAGGTAGGACAACAACAGAAGCTGGCAAGTAAATTAAGGAAAACAGCTGCAAAACAACGCAAAAAAGCTGCCGCAGCGCGAGAGGTGGCAGCTAGGCATAGAGCACTTGCAGATTTACAAAGAAATAGAGCCGAAGAACTGAGCAAACAAGCCGAAGTAAGGCGATCAAAGGCTAGTGAACAGCGGGAACGTGCTACAGAACTACGCAAGCAAGCCGAGAGTCTTAGGACTCGATCAAAGGAACTGCGCAAACTTGCCGCTGCACAGCGTGCAATTGCAGAACAGGAACGCCAGCGTGAACAGGCCTGGAGAAAAAATGCCACCGTGCTACTCGATGAGCAAATCCAGTTTACCAAATCAAAACAAGATGAGCGTTATTCTTTTAAGGTAGTCAATAGAAACACATTGAAAATAGAAGTGAGTTCAAGGATAAATAAAGGCAAACACGATGTAGAGATCTTTGATCCCAGCGGCAAGAAAGTAGGTGAATTGAACCTAAACCTTGCGGGAGTCGAGAGCCAGAAAGCAACTGCCAGCTCTAGCGGTAGTTCTCAAACAAACGGCCAGCTGGACAAGACCATAGAGAATCCCGCGCTGGGTACCTGGACCGTAAAGTCAAAAGCACGAGCGGTACAAGGACGTGCCACCATCAGGATTGCCCAGTTAAAAAAAGCCTCTGAATGATAAACGTAGTTCCCAGGTTACTACTTGGTTGCCTTATAAGCATAGCTGCTATCGCTACAACCAGCGGTCAGGAATCAGGCCAGATTACAGGTCGTATTGAACTGGACAACAGCTATGCGCCCGTGATCCATGCAGCATATATTGATTCTTTTGACAAGGAGTTTGTAGTTTCAAATGAACTGTTTTTCAATAAGGCGACCATTGATTCTACAGGTAGCTTTAGCCTGGCTCTAGATTCTCTTCCAGAAACCTGGTCGCTAGTCCGGTTACACGTTGTTAAAAAGGGGGTAACTCCTAACTCGCTGGTAATAGGTAGTAATGATGAGAATTTTTTCTTTCTGGTGGCTCGCAAGAGCTCACAGATAAAACTGGACGTTCCCCTAGGGTTGCCAGTATTTTCAGACAGGCAAGTGGTAGGGGCCCCATATATGAAGACCTTTGACCAGATTAAAAAGCTGGTGCGCTATCCCGGCTCCATAGACTACAGTAGCTCATTGATTGAGCGGCAGTTCATTGAGGAAGTGGTTGATGAGAAACTCAAGACCATTGCAGATTCCACCCACAATCCACTCGTTGCATTATACGCCCTACATAAAACCGACTATCGTAAAGATGCTGAAGTAGACGAGCAATTCTACAGCAATTTCAGCTCCAGGTGGAATAGCGAGCAAAGCCCGTACTTCAAAGAATTTATAACCGATCTGGGCTATGGGTATGAAACGGAAACCAATGCAAATGTAAATTGGGTTATTGCCGGAATAAGTTTAGTATCACTAGCCATTATTATCCTGTTGTCCGTGGTGTCTTATCGACGTAGAAACAGGAAACCTGGTCTAGAGCTGCTCAGCATTCAAGAGCGCAAAATATTTACTTATTTGCGTGAGGGCATGACCAACAAGGAAATTGCCGCCGCCTGCAATGTGGAAACCACCACGGTTAAGTCCCACGTATCAAGCATCTATTCAAAGCTGGAGGTGAAGTCTAGAAAAGAGGTCATCAATCTACCTATTTAAAATGAATGAGTGCCTTAATCTAGTACAAGTGGGTGATGGTGTTTACGCTTTCGCGAAAGCGGAACTAAAATATTAAATTACAAAGCTCCTGATTACTTTTAAAGTTATATGTTCAGTAAATAAAGTCTTACTGCTGGTTTATGAGAAATTTTATAGTGTTGATCCTTTTGCTTTTTGTATCTCTAATCGCTAGATCCCAAAACCCGCGGGGCAGCGTTATCGTGACCCTGGGTGCAGAACGTGAAATCCTACCGGATAGTAATGATACTTTACGTGAGTATTATGAAGACCGCAACCTAAAGAAACTCAAGTTCTGGCGTGGTGATAGTCTAATTATAAAGGAATTGCGCTCAACTGGTCTTCTCAAAGAAATTTTGAGATTCCCCAAAACAGATCTTAAGAATAAATCTCTTACCAAGTTTAATGATAAAGGCATTATCATTTTACAAGCCAGCTATGTTAATGGAATTGTGGATGGCGCATTTTCGAAGTACCATAGGGACGGTAAGCTTAAAGAACAAGGCACCTATAAAATGATGCGCAAGAATGGAGTCTGGAAGTATTACGACCAGAAAGGCATGCTGCAAAGAACCGAAACCTACCAGAACGGCTCAATGACTCGGGACTAGATCATATCATAGAATGGGAAGAAGCGTCGTTTTATAGTGAGTGTTTTTGCGAAGCTCAATTTCAGAACCTATAGACCAAATAAGTGAATACTACATAATTGATTTAATCTCTTATTACAAGCTTTGCTTTATATAAGAGTTAATTTGTTTTTTCTATAGTTCTTGGAAATTTTCACCTTGTTAAGTACCTGGAATATCTGATGATGACTTAAATCACTACCAGTCGCTAAATACACGTCTTTTGTAAGTAGCTTATGCACTACTCATGATGAAGCTGGCAAAATTTTCCTAGAAAAAACAGCTTCTAAATTCAATCCATATCTTAAGGCAGGCCTTACGGCCTGCCTTTAAAGAATGATACTAACTCGATTATCCTAGATCTGGCTCATACCACCGTCGATTTCCAGCTCTATACCGTTCACATAGCTCGCCTCGTCGCTAGCCAGCCACACAACTGCATTTGCAATTTCCTCTGGCTCGCCAAAACGGGATAGCGGGACATTCTGGGCAAATTCTTTGCCCATCTCTTCTACCTGTTCATCAGTCATTCCTTCCATTTTACTGTAGATGGGCGTTCCTATGGGTCCCGGTGCGACAGAGTTGACACGTATCCCCCTGGGTGCAAGTTCAGTAGTGAGAACGCGAGCATAAGCTCTTAAAGCACCTTTAGTTGCGCTATAGACCCCGGCGCCTTCAAATCCCTTCTGGTGTACGATCGATGTATTAAATATCAAGCTGGCACCATCGTTAAGGTGCGGAAGCGCCTCTTTTACCAGAAATGCGGGACCCTTAACATTAGTATTGAATTGCTGATCATAAAAATCCTCATCGATTTGATCTGATGGGTGGAACTGTGCTACCCCTGCATTAACAAACAAAAGATCGATTTTTCCGTAGGCGTCTACCGCCTCTTTTACCAGACGCTTATTGTCTGCGATACTGGTCTGGTCTGCAAGGACCGCTTTAAACTCACCAGATAGTTTTCCCGCGGCCTCATCAATAGCCTCTTTTCTGCGACCAGAGAACACCACCCTAGCCCCGCTTTTCAACAATTTTTCTACCGTGGAAAAACCAATTCCTGAATTACCGCCCGTAACGACGGCCACCTTACGATTTAAATTACTCATAACATTGATTATTATGATCTGGAACGTTCATTCCAGATCGGGTTAAAAATTTTTATCTTAATATTTCTAGACTCGTATTGATTATTCCCTTGAGCGTATGGGGGTCTTTTTCTAGAATCCCCGTCATGCGATAACCCTGAAAGGCATTGAACACATGCCAGGCATAGGTGCGACTACTTTTATTAGTATTGATACTCCCATCTTGCTGCCCCTGTTCAATCAGTTGCTGGAACATTGCCAGGCTTTGCTCCTGCTTTGTTTCTAACCACTTTTTAATTGCAGAATCTGCGTTCATCTCGGCCTTGCAGTTCATACTCATACATCCCCTGGAATCCCTTGCTATTTCAGGTAAAAAGCTCTTAAAGATATTTTCAATAGTTTCATAAGCACTTACCTTGTTTTTAAGAACTTCTTCAAACTGTACTGCGGTCTGTTTCATGTAGTGCTGTAGCGCGGCAGCATACAACTGCATCTTATCACCAAATGTGTTATAGAGGCTACTGCGATTAAGACCAGTTGCATCGACAAGATCTTGCATGCTCGTAGCATTGTAGCCTTTAAGCCAAAACAGCTCCATGGCACTTTTCAACACTTTTTGTTGATCAAATTTGAGTTCTCTGGGCATAACTGGGGCAAATCTAATACTGGAATGATCGTTTCAGTATTTATTGAGATGTATTTAACATGTACTTGTTCTTTGTTACGCTTTCGCGAAAGCGTAACATTCCCAATCCTCTACAATAATCTAACCGTCCCTAATGTAGGCGCCAGGGTTGTTTACCTACACCAGGAATTTTAGCTGCGTATTTTAAAGTGCAAAGTATTTACCCAGCTCCTTAATAGTTTTACTAAGAGCAAGCGCTATTGCGGCTCATTCTTGTAGCTCGATTGACACTACTTGAATTAAATTTGTGGCATGGTACGAGACAACGTGTTAAAAGAGCGATGGGTGCAAACAATTGCTTTTTTTCAAGAGAAATTCGGTGGTGGGGAAGAAATGGATCTAGATGCCATTTTATTTGTAATTGGAATCCAAGAATTGGGGCAATTACATCGCAAGTTTAAAAAGGACGAGAAGCTACAACTCATGCACATCGCCATATGCCGAGTGCTGGAACCTTATGGATATTACGAATTCTCGCATTTTGACGACGATAAATGGCCTCATTATATAGTAAGGGAGAGGTTGCCGCCACTCAAGGCTGGAGAGCAATCCCTACTCATGAAAGAGGCAATCGTTGCTTACATGGTTAGCAGCGGTGTGGTAGAATGATTAAGCGCATTTTGGGAATCACGCCTTTACCTATTGTCCTTAAGTTTACTTCAGGATAAGCAATAGTTTGATTTGTTTCACAAATACCTGTAAGGATAGAAAGGTGTTGGAGAATATAAGTCTTACAATACTTGACCTTGATATAACTCACTTTACTTGCTTATAGTTAACCAACTATAAAATAAGATAAGGTTTCAAAGGAGAAAGGCAATTTTTGAGGGTTGGGCTATACCCATACTCCGGCAGCTATAGCTAGCATTCCCACTATGAAACAGTAATAGGAGAAGTAATGCAATTTTGCTTTCTTGACCAGGGCAATCATCCAGGTACACGCAAGCAGCCCAGTTACAAACGCAGCTAAAAAGCCAACGATAAGCGGTGTACTCGAGGTAGTAGTTAAGACTAGATCAGAATTGAACAGATCTTTTATAATCATTCCAAAAATCAAGGGAATGACCATTAAAAAGGAAAATCTTGCTGCCTTAGTGCGGTCATTACCCAGCAATACGCTGGTTGAAATTGTGGCACCACTCCTGGAAATCCCTGGCAACATGGCAATTGCCTGGGCTATACCGATCATAAGCGCATCCTGCCACCCTACACCCTTGGCAGTATTGACAGCCCTGCCCGCCAGGAAGAGAAGCAATCCAGTAATGATCAACATAAAACCCACCAGGATTACGTTACCGTCAAACATGGATTCCAGATAATCTTCAAACAACAAACCTACTGCTACGGCCGGCAGCATAGAGAGAATGATCTTGAGTATGAATTTTGTATCCTCATTATAAGTGAAACTGAATAAGGATTTGCTTAGTTGGGCAATATCCTTGCGCAACACTACTATGGTACTCAAAGCCGTAGCAAAATGAACCACGACGGTAAAAAGGAGGTTCTCTTCCTTACTCGCAACCTGAGTTCCCAGCAGGGCCTTACCTAATTCTACATGGCCGCTAGACGATACGGGAAGAAACTCTGTCAGGCCTTGTATGCAACCCAGGATAAAGGCATCTAGGATTTCCATTTACTTATCGGGATTGAGAAGAATGGCATAAACTTCTATGCCAAACCCTACGAGAACCACAATGGGTGCAAGCCTGATCCTGCGCCATGAAAATATCGCCTCGTTAAAAACTTCGGGATCATCGCTGCCCCCACCAGACATCAATATAAAGCCCACGGCGATAACCACCAGTCCTATGACCATCCATAGATAGTTCTTTTTCTTAAAAAAAAACTCCATGCGAGGAGTGAGGTTCTTTTCAGTAGATGCTGGATCTATCTGTTTTTTTGGTGTTTTCATTCAGTTGTATTTGAGCTGTGAAAAAGTTCAATACTTGATCTTACAGTTGGGCATCTTGGCGCGCAATACTTCAACTTGTTTTGCGGTAATGGGATTCCCTTCCAGGTCCAAGTAAGTCAGACCAGTCATAAGTGAGAGATCTACGTTTATAGTAGCCAGATTATTATATTTAAGCTTAAGCGTTTTCAGATTGCTCAATCTAATTATTGAACTGGGTAAACTATTAATTCTATTACCGGTCAGATTTAGATAGTCCAGTAAACCCATATCACCCATGGATTCTGGCAGGCTTTCTAATTGGTTACCGGAAAGATTGAGAAACCGGACCTTATTCCAGTTTCCTATTTCTTTTGGGAGCCTTTTCAGTCCTACAGAATACATCTGTACTTTATTTAGTTCTGTCAACTGGGATATCTCTTCTGGTAATTGATCAATGCCTTCCAGCACTATAACGCGATCGCCCAGCTTGTACCTTCCTGTGAAATTGCGTAGTTCAAGATCAGTAAGTCCTTTTAGATTACCTATTGAAGACGGCAATTTATCGATATCCATAACGGATAGGCTCAGCTTTTTTAAATTAGTGAGCTCACCTATTCCTGCTGGAATTTCAGTAAGGTAAAGATTTGAGAGGTAAAGGTTATTGATTTGATCTAGGTTCCAGACAGCATCGGGAAGAGTGGTGATGCCCAGACCCCCTAGATACAACAGTTGCAGTTTTTTGAGTGATTCAATTTTCTGGGGAAGCACTTCCAACTGATAAGATTCTGTAATGCTCAAAAGTCCCAGATCAGGATTCTCAAAAACAAAATCCGGTATGGAAGCTATATTGACCATGGTCGCCCCATTACGATTGACCTGCGCCCTTAAGTCTTCCATGTTTGTAGTGCTTGCTTGTTCTGCCACCTCCTGGGAGTGACAGGGGAAGATGTAACAGCAAAAGAACACAAGGAAAAGTTTTAATTCCATCTTTTGGGTATTAGTAATAGAGCTGGTCTGTCTTTAAATTCAAAAATCGAGTTGTCGCAAAAAAGGTACTAATCAAACTAATCAACACGCCAAAAAGCAGCACCCCGACAAATAAAATGGCAAGCGTTTGATAATCCTCTAGAATATTGAGCTCTGGTATATACTGCGCCACATAATACACTACGACTCCTAGAAGGGCCAGGGCCAGGATTGCGGCAATAACGCCCAGTTTGATACTGGTAGCGATAAATGGCTTTCTTATAAAACCCTTGGTCGCACCTACCATTTGCATGGTCTTGATCGTAAAACGCTTTGCATAGATACTTAATCGTATGGAGCTGTTAATCAACAGGAAGGCAATCAATACAAACACCCCGGAGATGATGAGCATATAGAGCGAGATGCGCTTTACGTTCTTGTTGAGTAAGCTCACCAGCGGCTTGTCAAAGGTAACTTCTTGAACGTAGTTTTTGTTCTCAAGGTCGTCTGCTATCTTTTGTATATCTGCAGCGGTTACAAATTGTGAGTTCAATCTGAGGTCGATGGAATTGGGAATGGGGTTGAAGCCATCCAGGGTGGCAACAAAATCCTCCCCCAGCTCTTCTTTGGTTTTCTCGGCACCCTCTTCACTACTCACAAACACGACACTTTTTGTGTAGTCTGCCATTTCAAGGGACTTTTCCAGTTGTTGCATTTCAACTTCTTTGGCAGAGTCTTTAAAGTAAATGGACATAGGCACCTGCTCGCGGAAATAGTTGGCCAGTTTCTGGCTGTTAAGCAAGAAGAAACCCTGCAATCCCAGCATGAACAAAACCAGAAAGAGACTGATCACCACCCAAAAATAGGAGCTGAATAAACGGCGCTTTTGATATCTGGATTGTGAGGACATGCTGCAAGTTTATGGCAAGCTGCAAAAATAACGGTTTTGGAGCGGTAACATTGCGCTGGATGGCAATAGCAAACTGAGTTACATTTGACCACTCACAGCCGCATCAGACCTGTCATGCAAATAAACGTTCACGATTTCAAGACTAACTACTTCCTGCCACTACCTACCCGGATCATGGGTGGTCTGGTCACATTAATAGGGGGCATCGCCATTTATACAAATGGATGGATAGGCTTGTTGATCTTTATTGCTGGGCTGGGTATGATCTTTACTCGTTATGGGGTATTCATGGAAGAGGACCAGGCTAGATTTAAGTCGTACCTCAACATCTTTGGCTTTAAATACGGCAGCTGGAAATCAATGAAGGACTATCCCTTTGTCACGGTGCTACACGCTACAGAAAAAACGATACGCCGCAGCTTGTCAAACAATACCACCAGTTCCACAAACAAAGTTTATCGAGTCACCCTACTCAGTACAAATCACCGCGAGAAAATCCTGTTACGGCAACTGCACGATGAATCTACTGCTCAAGAACTGGCCGTCGCCATTGCGGCAAATCTACCCTTGGAAAAAGTGGTTTATAGTCCGTACTAATCTATCCTGCTTTACTAAACAATCCTCGCTATTTTTGCCGCTACCTTAAGCGCAAGCAATGTTACTCTACGACCACAAGAAGATTGAAAGCAAATGGCAGCAATACTGGGCCCAGAACCAGACTTTTAAAGCCAGCAACCATTCTGAAAAACCCAAGTTTTATGCCCTGGATATGTTTCCCTATCCCAGTGGCGCTGGATTGCACGTAGGGCACCCGCTGGGTTATATTGCCAGCGATATTATTTCCAGGTTCAAGCGTCATACGGGACATAACGTTTTGCATCCCATGGGCTACGATAGCTTTGGACTACCGGCCGAGCAGTATGCCATCCAGACGGGCCAGCACCCAGCCGTAACGACTCGTGAGAACATTGCCCGCTACCGGGAGCAAATGGACCGCATCGGGTTTAGCTTTGAGTGGACGCGAGAAGTACGCACCAGCGATCCCGGTTACTACAAATACACCCAGGCGATCTTTATCATGCTTTTTGAGAGCTGGTACGACCGTGAAGAAGATCGCGCACGACCTATTGGCGATCTGGTATTACGCTTTCGCGAAAGCGGAACAACCCACATCAACGCCGCGACAGAAGATGACCTGCCACAATTCACCGCCCAGGAATGGAATGCCCTTACCGATCAAGAACAGCAGAAGATACTACTGGATTACCGCCTGACCTACCTGGCAGAAACCGAGGTGAACTGGTGTGCCGCACTAGGGACCGTACTGGCAAACGATGAGATCGTGAACGGTGTTTCAGAACGCGGCGGCCATCCCGTAGAACGCAAGAAAATGCGACAGTGGATGATGCGTATCAGCGCCTATGCAGATCGTTTGTTGCGGGATCTGGACGATCTTGACTGGAGTGATAGCATCAAGGAAATACAACGCAACTGGATCGGTAAATCCGTGGGCGCGCTGGTTCAATTCACAATTCAGGATTCAGGATTTAAAATCCCAGTATTTACCACACGTCCAGATACCATCTATGGTGTGACTTTTATGACCCTGGCGCCAGAGCATGAACTGGTGGATCAAATTACTACCGCGGGACAAAAAGATGCCGTAGAAGACTATAAGAAAGCAACCGCGGCCCGATCTGAAAGAGACCGCATGGCAGATGTTAAGACCATATCGGGCGTATTTACCGGCGCTTATGCCACGCATCCTCTAAGCGGCGAGCCCGTTCCTGTGTGGATAGGAGATTATGTACTCGCAGGATATGGTACGGGTGCGGTAATGGCAGTACCCTGCGGTGATGAGCGTGATCATGCCTTTGCAAATCATTTTGCGGGGCAAGAGGGAATGCCTACTATCAAGAATATTTTTCAGGGCATCGACATTAGTAAGGAAGCCTATACGCCCAAGGATGCTACGCCATTGAAAAACAGCGACTTACTTAACGGAATGAGCTATAAAGAAGCCATGCCGGCGGCGATTGAAAAACTAGAAGAGTTGGGTTCAGGAAAAGGAACTACTAATTACCGCCTGCGCGATGCCGTATTCTCACGACAGCGTTATTGGGGCGAGCCCATTCCCGTCTATTTTAAAAATGGCCTGCCTCAAATGATCGATCGCAAGCACCTGCCGCTAGAACTTCCAGAAGTGGATGAATACCTGCCTACGGATGATGGCGCACCGCCGCTGGGACGTGCAACGACTTGGAGCTGGTGTACAAAGGACAATAAAGTGGTATCCAATGATGACAATCGTGATTGCGTTCACCCACTAGAATTGAACACCATGCCAGGATGGGCGGGAAGTTCTTGGTATATGTTCAGGTACATGGATGCCAATAATGAAGATGAAATGTTCTCTAAAGAAGCACAGGAATACTGGGAAAACGTGGATCTATATATAGGAGGAAGTGAACACGCCACCGGTCACTTGTTATACAGCAGGTTTTGGGTAAAGGTGTTGCACGATCTGGGTAAGGTGAGCGTCAAAGAACCCTTTAAAAAGATGATCAATCAGGGGATGATTTTGGGGGAGAGTGCTTTTGTATATCTCTTGAATTTAAACTTAGTTGACGCTAATAATAGTCAGGTGAAACATTGGCGATTAGTATTTCCTATCCAACTTTTAATCGATAAAGGAATTGTTAGTAAGTTCTGGAATAAGGATATTGGAGTAACGGAAATTCTTGAGGTTATTCAAAGAAGTTCTAGCTATAGGGAAATAAAATCTGATGGTCTAGAAGTTGACCTAAATTCATTGAATGACAACTCTTTCAGACCCATTCATGTTGATATTAATTTGGTTAACAATCAGAATTTGGTCACCAGTAGTGATCTTATTAAGTGGCTTAATAGAACCTCAGATGACGTGGATAGTAGTTTGTTAGAGGTGAACTATTCAGTCAATCGCGAAGTAGAAAAAATGTCCAAATCAAAGTTCAACGTAGTTAACCCAGACGACATTTGTGATCAGTATGGAGCAGACACCCTACGTTTATACGAGATGTTCCTGGGGCCGCTGGAGCAAGCTAAACCTTGGAACACGGCAGGAATTACTGGCGTATACGGATTTATCAAAAAGTTGTGGAAACTGTATCATGACGATTCCGGATTCTCGGTAAGCGATGACAAGGCAAGTCCCGAGAGTATGAAAACCTTGCATAAAACGATTAAAAAAGTACGCGAGGACATTGAGAATTTTTCATTCAATACTAGTGTGAGCAGCTTTATGATTGCCGTAAACGAACTCACCGCCCAAAAATGCAACCAGCGCGAGGTGCTGGAACCACTTGCTATTCTAGTGAGTCCCTACGCACCACACATCGCTGAGGAGTTATGGTCGCTCTTAGGTCATGAACAATCCATAAGTCAGGTCGATTTTCCTGTTTTTGAAGAAAAGTATCTCATAGAAAGCAGCAAGACCTACCCCATTTCCTTTAATGGCAAAATGAAGTTTAGGCTAGATCTACCTGTGGATATTTCAAAAGCAGATCTGGAAGCGATGGTGCTGGAAAACGATAAAGTACAGGAACAACTAGAGGGTAAGACCGTACGCAAGACCATAGTCGTACCGGGTAAAATTGTAAATTTTGTAATTGGTTGATGTTCACACAACCACAGTTGAAATTATCATCCCATGCCAGTTCGAGCGGGAGTCGAGAACAAGTTCCAAGCACTCGGAGTTACGAAAAAGGTCTCGAGGGTCGCTCGACCAAGAATTTTTGTGCCTCACCGTATAATCGTACCTACAGCTCTCCAAATCTACGGTTCTTCCCACAACAGAGCTCGGCTCAACACCCTATGCCAGTTCGAGCGGGAGTCGAGAACGAGTTCAAAGCACTCGGGAGTTGCAAAAAGTCCTCGACTGTCGCTCGACCAAGAATTTTTGGCACCTCAACGTGTAATCATACCTACAACTCACCTAATCTACAGTTGCTCTTAACATAAGAGTTCAGCCCAACTCACCATGCCACTTCGAGCGGGAGTCGAGAACAAGTTCCAAGCACTCGGAGTTGCAAAAAGTCCTCGACTGCCGATCGACCAAGAATTTTTGGCACCTCAACGTGTAATCATACCTAAAACTCACCTAATCTACAGTTGCTCTTAACACAAGAGTTCAGCCCAACTCACCATGCCACTTCGAGCGAGAGTCGAGAACGAGTTCCAAACTCTAGGGGTTACAAAAAAGGTCTCGACTGTCGCTCGACCAAGCATTTTTTTTCCTGACAACTCCCAGTACCTACAATTCTATAGTCTCTGGTTAGTCTCATTACAAAGCTCAGCTCCACCCCACACTAGTTCGAGCGAGAGTCGAGAACGAGTTAAAAGCACTCGGGAGTTGCAAAAAGGCCTCGGCTGCCGCTCAGGAAGGCGGCTTACTGCTTTCAAATCCAATTCTTAAAATTATCCAAATAATTAATCCTTAAATTTGTGGGTTCCGGCAATATGTTGAGCAGTCGGGAGTTAAAAATCTATTGGAAAGAAACCGGATTGAATTACAATAAAGCAAGCGCACTTCTCATTATCATCATTGTAGCTTTTGCCAGTAGCTGTAGCCGCAAGAAAAACACTTTTGTAAGCCGCAATCTACACGCTGTAGGTACTGAATATAATGTGCTATATAATGGCTATCTAGCACTAGATGCAGGATTACAGGAACTCGAACAAACCTATCAGGACAATTATTGGGAGGTCCTACCGGTAGAGCGTCTCAAGGATAAGGAGGCCCTCTTTACCCCAGGACAAAAAGAAAACAACGCAAATTTTGAACGTGCAGAGGAGAAAGCCGTAAAAGCTGTCCAGAAGCACTCCATGCTCATTGATGGGGCAGAATACAATCCGCAAATTGATGAGGCCTACATGCTGCTAGGTAAGGCTAGATACTTTGACCAGAGGTACCTTCCATCTCTAGAAGCTTTTAACTACATCCTGCAATTCATGCCAGAGAGTGACCAGCTGACTCGTGCCAAAATCTGGAAACAACGTGCCAATATGCGGCTGGACAACAACGAGACTGCCATATTCAATCTCAAAAAATTGCTTCAGGAAAATCTGGCAGAATTTAACAAGGAAGATCTGGCAACGGCAAACGCTACGTTGTCTCAAGCATTTTTGAACATGCAAATGGTGGATAGCGCGCTAGTCTATATGTATAAAGCCGCAAACCAAACAGAAAACAGGGATACAGAGGGGCGATATAAGTTCATCGCTGGACAGTTGTTTGCCCGCGCAGGTCAAAAAGACAGCGCTCTTGCCTATTACGACAGGGTCATCAAGCTACATCGCAAGATTCCTCGCAATTATTACGTAAACGCCTTTATAGAAAAGATCAAATTATTTGATACGATAAACGGCGACAAGCTTGCACTCATGGAACTACTGGACGATCTTGAAAAGAATCGTGAGAACAGACCATGGCTGGACGACATCTATTCCCGCAAGGCTATCTATTATGAATGGCGCGACAATACTGCGGCTGCCACAGATTATTACAATCGCTCCCTTAGAGAGAACAGGACTCCGGACCCTTACCTGAGGGCAAACAACTACACCGCACTGGGTAATATCAATTTTAATGACGCCCAGTACGTAAGAGCAGGAAAGTACTTTGACAGTGCCATTGCAAACTATACCAAGCGCACGGTGGAGTATCGTGGCGTAAAAAAGAAGCGGGACAATCTGGAAGACGTTATATTCTATGAACTGCGCCGTCGCAGCGCAGACAGTATTTTTAAAGTAGTTGCCATGGGTGAATCTGAACGAGAAGCCTACTATCAAGAATACATTGACACCTTAATCGCCAGAGAGAAGCGACTGGAGGAAGAAGCTGCCATTGCAGCTGCAAACCAGGCGCAAAATGGGAAATCTGCCTTTCAAAACGTGCGTAACAATAATAACAAACTTGCGAGACTAGGCGGAAATGGGAATAAGAACAAAACCCCTGCCACTCCCATGAATCTTAATACTGCCAGGATAGGACCGGGTAGCTTCACTAACCAGCCCTCTACATTTTACTTCTACAACCCACAAACCATCGCGCGTGGCAAGCAGGATTTTGAGCGCAAGTGGGGACGTAGAGAATTAAGGGACAACTGGCGGGTAAGCAGTAAGGTCAACACCGCGGGAGATATCTTGAAACCAGATGCCGCAACTGTGGATCAGGTAGAAGAGCAGCGCCCAGAACATACCACGCCCTATTACACAGACAAGCTGCCCACTACGCAGGCAACCCTTGATAGCATCGCGGTAGCCAGAGATCAAGCCTATTACAAACTGGGGGTCATCTACAAGGAGAAGTTCAAGCGCAATGATCTGGCTGTGGACCGGTTTGAGACCCTTCTTGATTTTGAACCCGCAGATCGTCTTGTGCTACCCTCGCTCTATAACCTATACTTGATTTATAAAGAGTCCGCTTTCGCGAAAGCGGAACAGCTCAAAAACCGGATCATTGCAGAGTATCCCGATACCCGATATGCACAGCTGCTCAAAAATCCAGCGAGCAAATCAAATGATGATTCCAGTCCAGACGCTGTTTATAAACGATTGTACAGAAGCTACGACGTGCAGGACTACCTCACCACGATCAACGAGGCAGATAAATACATAGAATTATTCAGCGGTGATGGGATCGTTCCCAGGCTTAAACTGCTCAAGGCTTTTGCATCGGGCCGACTCTACGGGGTAGAATCGTATCGCTCCATCCTGGACGACGTGGCGCTTAATTACCCCAATACGCCATTTGGTAAAAGCGCGCAACAATTGCTGGAAGAGTCAAAAAAACTTGCCATAAAAAAATCCTTTACTAAGGAGGACAAGCTGACTGATTTTAAGCTCATTTTTAAATTCAATAAAGGGGATACCGCAATTGTGGCGCTACAGGAAAAGATCACCAACTTTCTGGCTGATAAGAATTTTGACTTTACTATTTCCATAGATCGTTATGATGAGCAAACCACCTTGCTTGTAGTTCATGGGTTGGGTTCTAGACTGGGCGCAACTGGACTAATAACCGCATTGATGGACAGCGATTACGAGATTGAGGAAAATGCCATACCCATTGCTACTGCAAATTATAAAACCATCCAGGCCTATAAAAATCTGAATGATTATGAAATTTCAGTAAAATAATCAACTGCCCATGTTTAAATCATCAAAAACCAAATCAACCTCAGAATACCAAGAATCCATAGGTAGCAATACTCAAATCACGGGTGATATCTCGAGCAACAACAATTTTAGATTAGATGGGATGCTTACGGGAGCACTAACCACAACCGCCAAGGTGGTGATAGGTAAAAAAGCCAGGATAGATGGAGCTCTTAGTTGCGAGAGCGCACGCATAAGTGGCGTAGTCAAAGGAGAGTTGACCATCACGGGTCAACTGATTGTAAAATCAACCGCAAGAATTGAGGGTACCGTAGTCGCTGCTAGCCTAATTGTTGAGGACGGTGGTAGAATGGAGGCTACCTGTACCATAAAAAAACAGGAGGATAGGACCATCTCCCTTCCGGAGCTTAATAAAGAAAATAAAACGGCTTGAAGTCGCTCTCACTCAAACTCTTTATAGTTATCGCAGGATTGTCACTACTCTTGTTTGTAGGTCATTCCTTAATTGTAGAGTCTCCCCGTATTCCCTTGTGGAAGACTTATGTGTTTCTGGGAATGGCTGCCTTCATCACGGTTGCAGCGTTACGATGGATCCAGCTACGCATGCCAGACAAGCTGGGCATGGGCTTTCTTTCTTTAGTAACGGTAAAACTAGGTCTTATACTGTTTATTTTTCCAGAGTTGATTGATGAGAATGAGTCGCTAGGCACGAGCCAGCTACTCGGTTTTTTGGGACCGTATTTTATTTTTCTATTCCTAGAAATAGGACTTGTTCTTAAATGGCTCAACGATAATTGATTACCATATCCAATTCCATTAATTGAGCGTTGGATTTTTAACCTTTGGCAGTCATACTTAAGATTGTTTTTTGTAGTACATTTGCACCCGAATTTAGAGACCTATTAAACAAGGGTATTCCATGTACAAAGCTTACTTTAATTCTGCTCTTTTGTCCTTGTTCATGCTAGCTTTTTGCGGTGTACAAGCTCAGGGAGATGTTGATGTTGATGATAGTCACTATGCTCATGTTCTTGAAGAAGACGGTGGCAAGGTGGACACCCCGACAGAGATTAATGATTACATCAAGCATCACTTAAAAGATGCCCATGACTTCCACTTGTTTTCTTATACAAATGATGCAGGTGTACGCAAGCACGTAGGTTTCCCTCTACCGGTCATGGTATGGACCACAGATGGTTTAAAAGTTTTTATGTCATCAGAATTTCACCATGATGACGATGGAGAGGTAATGGTGAAGAAAGGTGCCGTGACCCTAACTAAAATGCACAGCAAGATCTATGAATTAGATGCTGGTGCCACAAGCATTGATTTTGACGAGGACCACCATCCTGTAAATGCTGCCAAAGTTTGGGACTTTTCAATTACCAAATCAGTCTTTGGCCTACTAGTTATAGGTTTGCTACTGGTGTTCTTATTCGGTCGACTTGCGAGGCAATATAAGAACAAGACAATTCCCACAGGTTTTGGGAGAGTGCTCGAGCCACTTGTTATTTATATTAGAGATGAAATAGCCCGTCCCAATATAGGAGAAATCAAGCACAAGAAATTTATGCCGTATCTATTGACGGTTTTCTTTCTGATCTGGATCGCAAACCTACTGGGATTGACTCCTTTCGGTTTCAATATTACTGGTCAGATTGCTGTTACTGCCTGTCTAGCAATTTTTACGCTAGTCATTTATCTAGCAAACGGTAATAAAGAATTTTGGGGTCATATATTATGGATGCCTGGCGTACCCTATATCCTTAGACCCATACTAGCCATCATAGAATTGGTAGGTTTCATTTTGATCAAGCCCTTCTCCCTGCTGGTGCGTTTATTTGCAAACATTACCGCAGGACACTTTGTAGTTATGAGTTTGATAGCGCTTATGATCACGCTCAAGGATCAGTTCGGTGCGGTGGGATCAACAGGTATGTCACTAGTTCTAGCCCTTTTTATAATGGTTATTGAATTGTTGGTGGCTTTTTTACAAGCATTTATCTTCACGATGCTATCTGCGCTATTTATAGGCATGGCGGTAGCAGAGCATGATCACGATGAGCATGCGGGAGCTGAAGAAGATGATATTGATGAAGTAAGAGAACGTTTTATATAGTAGAGTTTTTTATTAATTTTTAAATCGATTGTTATGTACAATTTAATTGGAGCAGGTCTTATCGTTATCGGTGGTGGTATCGGTCTTGGTCAAATAGGTGGAAAAGCGATGGAAGCTATCGCTCGTCAACCTGAAGCAGCTGGAAAAATCCAAACTGCGATGATCATCATCGGTGCACTTCTAGAAGGTCTTGCATTTGGTGCACTTATCTTGGGTAACCCATCATAAGTAATCATTAAAATTAGAAACACGATCCTGTAACGGTTGGTTACAGGTCGTGTTTTTAAATTGACAATCCTACTTAGTAAAGAAACAAATGAATTTATTAGAAGATTTTTCTCCTGGGCTGTTCTTTATGAACGCCATCATCCTGATCATATTGATCGTGTTGCTGGGTAAGTTTGCCTGGAAGCCTATTCTAGCTTCCCTGGATGAACGTGAGTCGGGAATCACAGATGCGCTAGCCGCCGCAGAGAACGCTAAGCTGGAGATGGCAAAACTAGAAGCTTCAAATGAAGCTGCTGCACAAGAAGCCAGAATGCAACGTGATGCCATGATCAAGGATGCCCGTGAGATCAAGGACAAAATGATTGCCGACGCCACCCTTGAAGCCCAGTCCAAAGCTGACGCTATTATGGTGAGCGCTCAGGAATCTATTGAAGCAGAAAAAAAAGCGGCACTTGCAGACATCAAGTCTCAAGTTGCAGAACTTTCTGTTGATATTGCTGAAAAAATCACCCGCAAGCAACTTTCTGAAAAGGATGCGCAACTGGCTCTTATTGACAAAATGCTAGCCGAAGCAAATATCTAGGACATGAGATTATCACGAGCTTCTTCACGTTATGCCCAGGCAATCCTAGATCTAGCAAAGGATAAGAACGATGCGGTTGCCGTCAATGAGGATATGAAGAATATTCTGGCAACGGTCTCAAATAGCAAGGATCTTCAAAACTTTCTATCCAGCCCGCTAATTAAATCTGATAAGAAACGATCTGGCTTGAAGGCGGTTTTTAAAAAGACCAGCGCAATCACCCAGGGCGTATTTGACCTACTGGTTGATAAAAACAGGACTGACATACTGCAGGATGTTGCCACTAGCTACATCGTGATGTTTGAAGAGATGAACAAGCGTGAGATCGCAACAGTTACCACCGCGGTAGCCCTGACGACAGGTCTTGAACAAAAGGTTCTCTTAAAGGCAAAGGAACTTGCCGGTAAAGAAGTGACTTTAGTCAAAAAAATAGATCCATCGATTATAGGTGGATTTATCCTAAGAGTAGGTGACAAACAAATCAATGCGAGTGTTCAAAACAAGTTCGGTCAACTTAATAGAACATTTGCAAATTAGAGTAGATTGAGAATACCGCTTTCGCGAAAGCGTAATTTATAAACAACAATCGTCAGCGCAGGTTAAAGTACTGGCAACTAAGTAAAAGAAAAAATAATGGCAGAGGTAAATCCAGCAGAAGTATCTGCAATACTTAAGCAACAACTATCTGGTTTTGATGCCACGGCGTCTCTAGACGAGGTGGGGACTGTTCTTACCGTAGGTGATGGTATCGCCAGAGTTTACGGTCTATCCAATGCTGAGTACGGTGAATTGGTTTCATTTGAAAGCGGACTGGAAGGTATCGTTTTGAATCTGGAAGAAGATAATGTAGGGGTGGTACTACTAGGACCATCAACTGATATCAAAGAGGGTGACACGGTAAAGCGCACACAGCGCATCGCGTCTCTTAAAGTAGGTGAGGGTATTGTAGGTCGCGTAGTTAACACACTAGGTGAGCCTATCGATGGAAAGGGTGCTATTGAAGGAACGCTTTATGAAATGCCATTAGAGCGCAAGGCTCCTGGGGTAATTTACCGTCAACCCGTTACAGAACCCATGCAAACGGGTATCAAGTCCATTGACGCAATGATTCCTGTAGGTCGTGGGCAACGTGAACTGGTAATCGGTGACCGTCAAACTGGTAAGTCAACGGTTTGTATTGACACTATTATCAATCAAAAAGAATTTTACGACGCTGGGGAGCCGGTATACTGTATTTATGTAGCCATAGGCCAGAAAGCGTCCACGGTTGCAAACATTGCCAAGGTACTTGAAGAAGCTGGAGCACTTGCCTATACTACGATTGTAGCTGCAAATGCATCAGACCCGGCTCCTATGCAGGTCTATGCTCCTTTCGCTGGTGCGGCTATAGGTGAGTATTTCCGTGATACGGGTCGCCCGGCATTGATTGTTTATGATGATTTGTCAAAACAGGCCGTAGCCTATCGCGAGGTGTCATTGCTACTGCGTCGTCCACCGGGACGTGAGGCGTATCCTGGTGACGTTTTTTATCTACACTCAAGATTACTGGAACGTGCAGCAAAGGTTATCAATGATGACGATATTGCAAAGGAAATGAATGACCTCCCAGAGAGTCTTAAACCTCTGGTAAAGGGCGGCGGTTCTCTTACGGCACTACCTATTATCGAGACGCAAGCTGGTGATGTATCTGCTTACATCCCGACTAATGTAATCTCCATTACTGACGGACAGATATTCCTAGAATCAGATCTATTCAACTCTGGGGTACGTCCAGCAATTAACGTAGGTATCTCAGTATCTCGAGTAGGTGGATCTGCTCAAATTAAGTCCATGAAAAAGGTGTCGGGTACACTTAAACTTGACCAGGCACAATACCGCGAGCTAGAGGCGTTTGCAAAATTCGGATCTGATCTAGATGCTGCTACACTCAATATCATCGAGAAAGGAAAACGTAACGTAGAGATTCTTAAGCAAGCTCAAAATGATCCTTATCCAGTTGAAAACCAGGTAGCAATTATTTATGCTGGTTCAAAAAACTTGTTAAGAGACGTACCGGTCAACAAGGTTAAGGAATTTGAGAAAGATTACCTTGAGTTGTTGAATGCAAAGCATAGAGGAGCACTAGATACTCTTAAAGCTGGTAAATTGACTGATGAAGTGATTGATACACTTACTTCAGTTGCTAAGGATTTATCTTCTAGGTATTAATTCTAAATTCAGAATGATGAACGATGAATGATGAATGATGAATTGAAATTATGGGACACCGACCACGAAACAATGCTGTTGTCGACAAGACTTTTTATCTAGCATGTGATGTTGTGAAGTTTTGCGATGTATTGCGAGAAAATCGAGATTACGAGATCGCATCGCAATTGTTAAAGTCGGGAACAAGCGTGGGTGCAAATACCAGAGAATCGCAAAGAGGTTCTAGCACTAGGGATTTTGCTAACAAACTGAAAAATTGCCTTGAAAGAGGCTGAAGAAGTAGAATACTGGTTAGATATTATAGATGAAACAAGGAATTACGATTTAAAGCACCTTTACTCACAAGTTGACGAAGTAATACGTCTATTGGTGAGTATTATTAAAAAGTCATCCAATAATTCATAATTCTGCATTCATAATTCTTAATTGAAAATAAATGGCCAATTTAAAAGAAATACGCAACAGAATATCATCGGTATCATCTACGATGCAGATTACATCTGCAATGAAAATGGTAAGTGCGGCAAAGCTTAAAAAGGCTCAGGATGCCATAACTGCAATGCGCCCTTATTCTGACAAGCTTACTGAGATCTTACAAAACCTAAGCGCTACTCTTGAAGGTGAAGCAGGTAGCGTGTTTGCTGAACAGCGCGAGGTCAACCGTGTATTAGTCGTAGCAATTACCTCAAATAGAGGACTTGCTGGTGCCTTCAATTCAAACATTATCAAAGAATTGACACGTCTCAACAACGAGGAATTGAGAAATGTAGCGGTTTCCTACATGGCGATAGGTAAAAAAGCAAACGATTTTGTAAGCAAAGACTCTACCGTTCAATCAAATAAGAGTGATCTATTTGACAACGTATCGTTTGAAAACGTAGAAGTTGTAGCGCAGGAGTTGATGGATCTCTATCTAGAAGATGAATTTGACAAAATTATCCTAGTTTACAACAGTTTTAAAAACGCAGCTACCCAAATTATACGTACCGAGGACTTTCTTCCTCTTAAACCTGTAGCAAAGGACGCTGCGGCGCTGCAAGCACAAAAAGATCAAGATTATATTTTTGAGCCCAGTAAAGAAGAAATTATTGAGGAGCTCATCCCAAAGTCACTTAAAATGCAATTGTATAAAGCTGTGCGAGACTCATGGGCTAGTGAACATGGCGCACGTATGACTGCCATGCATAAGGCTACAGACAATGCAACTGATTTGAGAGATCAACTCAAATTAACTTATAACAAGGCTAGGCAAGCTGCGATTACCAATGAAATCTTAGAAATCGTGGGTGGTGCTGAAGCGCTGAACAACTAAATAAGTCATCATAAAGCAAAAAAGCTCCTTCTAATTGGAAGGGGCTTTTTGCATTTATACGTTTATTATATCCTGCTGCTAGGCTTATCGTTAACATTTAAAGTTTGTAATGCTTAAGCACCACAAGCTATTTACTCTAGTCTTAACAATTCAGGATTGGGCCATTGGTATAGCACTTATATCAAGTAATCCATACTTAACTCAAACAGAACGTAAATCCCCTTCAAGCATCGCTCCAATGCCTGGTTGAGCGATCCTCGAGACCTTTGAAGTGAAGAAGGGTGCTGATCCCGTTCTCGACTCCCGCTCGAACTTGCAAAGCCTTTTCTTTAACTATTTGAACTAAAAATCAAACTGCTTGAAATACAGCTTTCTATATTATACCTACAGCACTTTTTAATTATAGACACTCTCTCTAAAAATTGCTCCAATGCCTGGTCGTGCGACCCTCGAGACCTCGTAATGAAAAATAGCGCTGATTCAGTTCTCGACTCCCGCTCGAACTACAGTCCGCTCTCCTCTCAAAAGTCTCAATCGAGATTAGGTTCAATCTTTTTTTTTATGACCCATAAAAATTGATACACTTTTCAAACGACATGCAACATTTTGGAAGTTCGGTATCTAAAGAGTGTAACCGATTAATAAAATACTATTATGAAATACTTCCTTTTACTTGCTAGTATTATAATGGCAAGCCCATTAGGTAATGCTCAGTCTATTAAAGCCACAAAATACGGATCTGGGAACACGCTACTGCTACTGCCAGGCTTTGCTAGCTCTCACCACGTCTTTGACCATATTATCGATACTTACAAAAAGGATTACGAGGTTATAGCAATTGATTATGCGGGATTTGCCGGTCTTAATCCGGTTTCTTTTCCCTGGTTACCAAAGATTCAAGATGATCTGAAAATACTAGTTGAGAATCAACGTAAACCCGTTACTATTATAGGCCATAGCATGGGTGGCACTATTGCACTATGGCTCGCAGCCCAACCTGATCTTGCTATAGATAAAACTATAATCATAGACGCATTACCTGCTACTGGTGCGTTAATGTTTCCTGATTATCAACCAGAAAATATTATCTATGACAATCCATACAATCAGCAACAGCTAGCTCTGGATAAACTGAAATTTGACAATCTAGCTCAAATGATGGCATCAAATATGGCGAGGGACTCAGTTTCTCAGATTTTGATCAACAATGGTATTACGGCTAGCGATCGTAAAACCTACGTCTATGGTTATACTGATTACCTGAAGCTAGATGTACGACCCTTGTTATCACAAATAAAGGCACCCGTTCACATTCTTGCTGCTGGCAGACCATACGGCAAGAAGCAAGTGGTCGCAACGATTAAAAAAAAATATGCTTTTTTAGGTAATTACAGTCTGAAAATTCATCCGGACTCAAAGCACTTCATCATGTACGATGAACCCGTATGGCTCAAGAAACAGCTGGATAAATGGCTGTAAATAGCAAAAAGGAATTTGAGGTACTATATCACAGTAGCTATGATAAGATATGGCGGCTATGCCTGGGCTATTCAAATTACGATCGTGAACTAGCCAGCGACCTGACTCAGGAAGTCTTTGTAAAGGTCTGAATCAACTGGGATAAGATTCAAGGCAAATCACGTAGAGAGACCTGGCTCTACCGTATAGCCGTCAATACCGCCCTGTCCTCTATCAGAAAATCCAAAAAATTTAAAACAAGAGAAATAAATGATAGCGATCTACAACTTGAAGTCACCACTCAGGATTCTAGAACAAATGAAGTTCCTGCTCTCTACCGCTGTATCCACAAATTAAATGCTCATAACCAGACCATCATTCTATTGGAAATGGACGGTGTCAAACAAAAGGATATTGCAATTGTAACAGGAAAATCGCACACCGGTATCCGTTCTAGAATTAGCCGAATCAAAACCCTACTTTTAAAATGCATCACCCATGAAATTTGAAGATTTTACACCTATCAACGTAATAGTTCCAGATTCCAGATCGACAATCTCCACTATCTATACAAAAGCTAGAAAACACAAGCGTGGCAATTTGGTGACCATAGCGGTGCTTGCAGCCACGACAGCTATCCTGATAGGCTATGCGGTATATGTGGGTAGCCTGCGTTTCAACCTATTTACTACTGGACTGAGTTTTATTATCTCTACCGTAGCTGGGAGACTATTATACGAGGTATATAGTATCGTGCAGTTTGATAAATTAGATCCCGCAGCATCATCAGCAGACTTCAAATTGGAAGTTACCGCGTACTACAAAAACAGGCTTAAATTCAACAACTGGATTACTCCGCTACTTCTAACTATCTACTGGACTGGATTTGTGATGCTCATTCCTACTCTACAGGAGTTCTTGTCCTCTGGATTGTTTTGGTATATCTGTATTTCCAGTTTTCCCATAGCTGCTGTCATGATCTGGTTGATCTCGGCGCAAATTAAAAAGGAATACTGCCTATTAAAATTATGGTCTGATGGTAAATTTTAGGTTTGAAAAGGTTGGTTGAGAGGTCCCGCTTTCGCGAAAGCGTAACTGCCCCAATCACCCATTACGACTTGAAGATTCCTGAGCTAGTTATCTAGGTTTCTGGTTGTGCACGCCACCAGAGCAGTTTTGTGCACAACCAGTAGATGGCACCTAGACCGAATATAAAGAGTAAATAGCTAGTAATCACACCTAGGTCATCCAGTAACGTATGACAGTACGCATAGTTACTTACACCATCTTCTATACATGAAATCTCTTGGTGTTCATCGATGATCAGTAAAATCAGTAACATAAACGGTACGATAAAGGCAATCACTACATTGATGGCCATAGATGCCAGTAGCTTAGGGAGGGATCTAAGTTTAAAAGCTACTAGTCCTAGAAGGCTCAAACCTATTATCAGGCATAGATACATCGCAAAAAATGTGGTTTGGGAACCCGTCGTACTTGTTCCTACTGCGATGGACAACATGATGACTATTAATATGAGAACCCCACTTGCGACAATACTGAAGATAAGATTGCGTGCACCCGTAGCCCTAAAGGCCAGTACTAGTATAGCAAGGGCAAATGACAGCCATAAATATATATGTAGGCTACCCTCAAAGACATTAGTCTCTTTGATCTCTTTGAGATTATTAAAAACACGCTGCGTTGCCTGTAGGTCATAAAAGAGGCTTTTATACAGGCCATCGTTGTATTTTACGTCATAGTTGGTGCTGCTACTCCAGTTAGGGTCATCTTTAAATGCCTTATTTGAATTATATACAAGTTCCTTTATCTCATAAGGTGACTCAAACCGTCCCAGCCAACTTGCATTGTTATCGATGTTGTGGCTTATCTCAAACTCATCAGAGATTTTGATGAAGTCGTCTAACAATGTTACTACGCTTGCTTTATTCTTGCTTGACAAGAGCTCATGACGTCCCGCAATCAATTCTTTATTGTAATCGCTCAGCTCTCTAAATGTGCCGTAATCCTCATAAGTCTTGTCCCATTCAGCGCTATTGTAATAGGAACTGGTGTTACCCATTGCGGTATCTACAACTATAGTAGAATAATTGTAAAGACTGGGACTGGTGATACTACTGGGAAAATCGACACTTACGGCATCTTTTTTAAAAAAATATTGAGTACCGCCTTCAATTTTCTTGTTACCTATACTCCTGCTGTCTTGGGTCTCGATTTGACCAGTTTCATCTACGGTCCCGTCGGGAATAAATTTTGTTACTACAGTATAAAACTGATAGCTTTGGTTCTTATAGGTATATATTGGCTGGTTTTGATCCATCATCCCACTATTTTTAAGACAATACAAGGTGTCAAAAGGAGCGGGATAGGTGAGTTTATCAACTTCATACCTGTAGATATCCACGGGCACAAAAGCCATTGCCTTATTTGTGGTGTTGATATAATCTTGAACTTGTGTAGTACTGTATTTGAGCTGAGTGTTAAGCTGAAGCCCCAATGTGTAGGAATAGTAAAAATTGATGCTTATAAATATAATCCACAGGTAGATCAAAAACTGACAGAACAATTTCCATGCAGAATATGGGTAGAAATTTTTAAACGCATTATTCCTAAACATGGCAACTAGCCATATAACCAGCAACAATAAACTGAGCAGTATCCCGATCACGGCTACCCCATCTCCAAAATAAGATTCCACCCTGTTGCGCAACTGGTACATTGAAGGACTAGCAATAGAGAAAAATCCAGCAATAAAGAATAAGATGTGGAAAATAAGTGCGGTCATAGAGACCCAAACAATTTTGGTGTTCCACACAAGGGGGAAACGTTCCAGTAGCTTCTGGTCATTACGGTAAAAAAAATCTTTCATGGGATGGTTTTAGGAAACAAAAAATCTGCGGGTAGATCCAGAAATATCTCGCAGGTAGGTTACATTGATCTTGCTGTCGCCTAGTGCTGTGAGCACCTGACTGAACTGAGTCAAATTATCAAAGTAGGCTACATAGACCCCACCGTTATAAGTGATCCGGCTGGGGGCCAGTTCCTTGAACGCATCATCAATCTCGCTCTTACCGCTACTGGATTCCACCTCAACGATCAATTGCCTACTAGCATCCTCCCTATCCAGATTATTGTCTGTATAAGCGCCATCTTTTAGATAAATCACCTCATCAGATACCTTTTCTACTTCATAGAGTTGTTGCGAGCTCAACACCAGGGCAATAGGGTGGGTCAATGAGTTTGCTATATTCTTTAAATCCTCGAGTATGACTTGCTGTGCAAGTACATCAAGATTTGCCAATGGTTCATCCAGCAACATGACTTCTGGCTGCCTGAGTAGGGTGCGTGCCAGTTCAAATCGCATCTTATAACCACTGGACAGCTCGCTCCACTTGAGCTTTCTATACTTCCATAAACCCAGTCTGGCAATTATGAGTAGTACCCGCGGCTCTATTTCGCCAGCGGGGATTCCATGCGTGGACAACACAAATTTCAAGTTGTCCATAAGACTTCCGTACCAGGTTGCGGTACGTTGTGGGATGTAGACTAATTTGGTTTTCAAGTCGTAGTCTGTAGTAACGGGCGTATCAAAGTTGAAATCAAGATTTCCCGTACTTATCTCCAGTTCTCTCGCCAGTAAACGCAATAGCGTGGTTTTACCATTGCCGTTCTCTCCTACTAGGCCGTAAATCTTGGCCTGGTGGATGTCCAGAGTTACCGGCCCTAGTCTAAAATTGCTGCGGCGATATCTCTTGGTAATTTTCCGTGCGCTCAAAATCGCCTTATTGCGCTGGATAGGCACCACCTCTTCCTTTCTCAATTTTTCAATTAGACCGTACGAGCGCTGTAAAAATTCATCATTACGATCTTGATGGTGATGATACCAGTCAGTCAAGTGAATGGCATCACGGTAACGATCTAGATTTTGGGTGTCCTTTACGGTATCCAGCAATCGCCTGAAGGCGAGGTCGTAATCCTGATCAGCAAGATGTGCCATCACCTGGTCCAGGCGTTGTGTAAAAGTGTCGGGGAGTATATCCATAGGTCTCGCTTCAGGTGGTGGTAATTTATGTTGATATCAAAGCAGCCGGATCTGTGTTCAAACCTATAGTTATGAATTCAGGCTGATCTTTTAACTCAAATAAATCGCAAGTGTTGTTTTGTGTACCGTTATTTTTCAAACCACAGGGACACGATCAACGACTAGCTTCCGTATTTGAATTCATTTTGTTCAAACTTAGGTATATCTGCCTAGTCACTTTTTTGACTTTCTGGGGTAGAGATGAGAATTACGCTTTCGCGAAAGCGTAATAACTAACCATCACCATATTCAACCTTAAACGCAATAACTATTAAACTATAAACGTAAGTAGATGCGTATATAGTTTAATCACTAACCCTAAGGCATTTACGCATTAAGAACTATTACATTACTGGGTGCTGTCACAAAATGATGCATGAGCAACCCTTACGGTTTTCAATCCCATAGCAAATGGATGGAAGGGTAAGTAGGTATTTGTAATTCTTTAAAAACTACGTTCCACTAGATCCATGAAGCGAGTTGCATAGGATTCCTTTCCCTCCCAGCCGTTATAGTCTGGCTTTACCATGGTTTCTATAAAGCGTCGTGCATCTTCAGGACTTTGTGAGGTATTGAGTTGTGAGATCACCCGGCTATAATCATTGTCATTACCGTTGAACAAGTGTTTTATGAACCCAATGCGGTCGTTCATACCTATTTTAAGCCCTTTATTGAGCTGATCATTGAGAGATAAGGGGCGATCCTCCTGCTCGCTGTTGAGCGTCGCGCCGTGTTCAAAGTTCATAATGCTTTGCTGCGGGTCAGCCATATTTTGCTTAAAGTCCTGAGCTTCCATGCTAGGTTCCTCTTCAGTGTCTTGAGGGGATACCTTGCGTTCAAACGTATCGTCACTATAATTAAAGTTTTTCAACGCCTCGATACGATCAGAAATGTCATTATGATTTTCAGGGCCAGATGAATCACCCACCGTTGATTGCCCTACTTCTGTTGCGCCTGGGGTGACCGTATTATTTGATTCAACTTGTGGTACGGGATCTGATTCTTTCTCGTGGGTATGTTCCTCTTTGCGTTCAAAAACGGGCATGGTTTGATAATCCATTACGATATTTTCCATGTCGTTTTTATTAAAGCGATCAGGACTGGACAAGCCCAGATCAACTTCCTTTGCGGGACTGGGCGTTTCAACACGATCTACCGTTTCTTCTGGCATTTCCTCAACCATTTTGTGGATGGTGGCAATTCCAGGCAGGTCCATTTCTTCCCGCTCATCATCTTCCACAGGTACAAATAGTTTGCTCAAGTTGGGGTCTTCAAATGCGTCGTTTGCCTCACGTTCTGCTTCCTCCATGACATCCTGTAAATTGTGGCGCACCACTTCTTCTTCATTCATGTGGCTTTTTTGTGGGGTGCTGGCGGCATCTAGCTGCTCTTCCACTTCTGATATGCTCGCTGTGGGCTTAACGCCGTCTAGATGCTTTTGCGCATAGGCCAGTACGGTTAATTTCTCATACAATTCTCTAGAGGTATCCAGCAATACTTCAAGATCATCTTTTCTTTTGAGCTGTAGTATGCGATGTGCCAGACTGGTAAGATCTGCGGCAATTTTCTTTTTCATAGGACGTGAGCCTGCGGTTTATTTGTATTTTTGAGTGGTGGCGACGGTAGATTTACAATCTGTCGCCAAACGTTGAAATTACAAAAATGTTTCTAGAAAATACGGTAAACCACAAGGAGCAATTCGGCTGGATCGAGGTCATTTGTGGCTCCATGTTTTCTGGCAAGACTGAAGAATTGATACGCCGCCTTAAGCGATCTCAATTTGCACGGCAAAAGGTAGAGATTTTTAAACCAGCCATAGACACGCGATATGATGATGAGCTGGTGGTCTCTCACGATAAAAATGAAATTCCCAGTACGCCTGTGCCTGCAGCGGCAAATATCCCACTTCTAGCGGCAGACTGTGATGTGGTAGGCATCGACGAGGCTCAATTTTTTGACGATGGAATTGTCTCCATATGCAATGACCTGGCAAATGCTGGCAAACGGGTAATTGTTGCCGGTCTGGATATGGATTTCAAGGGCAACCCATTCGGACCCATGCCCTACCTCATGGCTACGGCAGAGTATGTTACCAAGGTTCACGCCGTTTGCACCCGTACTGGAAACCTGGCGCAGTACTCCTATCGCAAGACTGGCGAGGAAAGGGTGGTCATGCTGGGTGAACAACAAGAATATGAACCGCTGAGCCGCGCCGCCTACTACCGCGCCATGAGAGAAGAAAAAGCCGCAACACTACCAGAGAAGAGCTATAACAAGAACGCCTCTTAAAATGCTGGGCACTCGACTAGAGATAGATCTTGCCGCGCTGGAACATAACTACCACTACCTGCGTAGCACCGTTAAAGAGCGCGTTCTTTTTATGGCTGTGGTAAAAGCGAATGCCTACGGCCATGGCATGGTGCAAGTTGCACAGAAATTAGAAATGCTGGGAGCAAATTACATGGCGGTTGCCTACGTGAGTGAGGGCATCACCCTTAGAGAAGCAGGAATTAAACTGCCCATACTGATACTGCACCCGCAGCGGGAAAATCTTGAAAAATGTGTGAGTCATTGTCTGGAGCCCGTGTTGTATAGTAGGGAAATGATGGAGGCTTTTTATGCTTTAGCGCAAGCGGAACAGCTACAAGCATATCCAGTACACCTAGAGGTAAATACTGGGCTGAACCGCATAGGAATTGACTGGCAAGAATGGGAGGCTATAAAGCCATTAATCGATCAGGTCCAGCATGTAGAAGTGCGCGGATTTCAATCCCACCTTGCCGCAAGTGAGGATCTGGGAGAACAAGCATTTACGCTGCGACAATTGCAGGCATTTCACAAGGCTGCGGCCCAACTAGAGAATTATCTGGGTCGCCAGGTAATTAAACACACCACTAATACCAGCGGGATCCTAAACTATGAAAGCGCACACTATGATATGGTGCGGTCAGGTATAGGATTGTATGGTTATTCAAATAATCCCACACTACACAAGCAACTGATTCCCGTGGCACGTCTGGTTTCAAAAATTTCCCAACTTAGAATTATTCACCAGGGTGAGACCGTGAGTTACAACAGGGAATTTACTGCCCGCCAGGACACACATATTGCCGTTGTGGCTATAGGCCATGGCGATGGTATAGACCGCCGCCACGGGAATGGTAGGCTGGAGGTGATCGTTCACGGTCAACTTGCTCCTACCCTGGGAGTTATTTGTATGGATATGTTCATGGTGGACGTCACCCATATCGATCAGGTGCAGGTAGGTGACGATGTAGTGATTTTTGACAGGAAGCATCCAGCAAATCTTATTGCGAGTAATGCGGGGACTATATCCTATGAAGTGCTTACCGGAATACGCGGCAGGGTGCCCCGCGTATATCACAACGGTTGACCTAGTCTTCTTCCAGCAGCAGCTCTAGTTTTTTGGCGCGAGCATCCATGTCCTGTCGCAGCTCGTACAATGAAAAGGAGTAGGCATCGTAGACCAGAAACTGCATATAGGCGACTCGGTTCAAAAAATCACTGCTATTGTCAAAGTAGGTTTCACAATCTGTATTACACGTCCCCGCAACAGTAAATTGTGCATACCAGTCGTGGTGATCCCGCAGGTGTAGTACGTTATCATTAATCGCCTTAAAGGTGATGTCCTGATAATAGTCTGCCACAGAAAAAAAAGACTTATAGACTGACACTACCTCCTTTACACCGGTTTCCATATCTGATTGATTGCTGTGAAACCTGGAGGCTGTGGTCAAAATGTTACGGTCTATTTCCGGTAAATTGACTCCATAAAGCACGTTAGCACACTCAAGACAGCTTGATGCCCTCCACTGGTTTGAAGTATGGAAGAATACGGAATCAATGTACTGCTCAGTAACATACCATTCTTTAAGAGTTTGGCTTATTTGATCTGAATCTGATTTAATCTGGGCTAGAATCTGCCTAGCAATTGTCCTGTTCTGCTCTTCTTTGATTCTTTTGTTATTGCTGTTGTCAATCCAGACCGCTATGAGTATACCCAGTACCACCAGTAAAATTTCACCTATGGCGTAAACCGTATAGTTGCCCAGCTTTTTGGCAAGGAGTGCCCGCTTACGCGATTTTTTAAGGAATTTCATCGAGTTGGTTGTTTGGTAAATGTAATAATTACCAACATCATAGTATATGTCTATAGCTCGACAACACTTACATTAAAAAATGGGGAATTGGTGTTTAGAAAATTTTAAGAATATTGAAAAGTCTTTATATTAGCTGTTACTAATCAATAAAAATATTATGCTCAAAGAATTTAGAGATTTTATAATGACTGGAAACGTCATCGACCTTGCGGTTGCGGTAATCCTCGCGGGTGCTGTAAGTGCTGTAGTCAAGGGATTTGTTAATTTAATCATGATGCCTATCATCGGTCATTTTGCAGGGGGTGTAGATTTCAAAGATCTCAAAATTGTACTTGCTGAGGCTGTGATAGGTCCAGATGGTGTGGTAACTAAACCAGAGAATGCCATAATGTACGGTGCGTGGGTCAATACCATCATATCTCTGATCATTGTGGGATTTGTACTTTTTATGATCGTAAAGGGATACAACAAGGTGCGCAAGAAAAAAGAGGAGCCGGCTTCAGCCCCACCTCCTGGACCTACTAAAGAAGAACAGTTGTTGATGGAAATTAGGGATGCCATAAAAATGAAGCAATAACTTACTGTAGGTAGTTACTTTGCCTAGATATATACGATTAAACCTCAAACCGCTAGAATGAATCTCTAGCGGTTTTTTTTGCTTCTAAAAATTGCCTTGGACTACTTTTGCTCACCTAAATCAGGTATTATGAAAATTGCGGTGGTAGGAGTTACTGGTATGGTGGGACAAGTTATTCTCCAGGTGCTGGAGGAACAACAGGTTGCAGTAGATCAATTTATACCTGTGGCATCCAGCAAGTCAGTAGGCACAACCGTAAACTTTCAGGGTGAAAAAGTCAAGGTAGTAGGAATGCAACAGGCTTTGTCACTGCGACCGGACCTTGCACTATTTTCTGCCGGGGGTGAAGTAAGTCTTGAATTTGCCCCAAAGTTTGTAAACGCAGGCACCACGGTGATCGACAATTCCAGCGCTTTCCGTATGGATGCAGACAAGAAATTAATCGTTCCAGAAATAAATGCCCCAACGCTTACCCGCCAGGATAAGCTAATAGCAAACCCTAACTGTTCCACAATACAAATGGTGCTAGCCCTAGCCCCACTACACGCTCGATATAAAATAAAGAGATTAGTCATCTCTACCTATCAATCCATTACCGGTACCGGCGTTAAGGCCGTAAATCAGCTTGAGAATGAACTTAAAGGTGAAAAGGGAATAATGGCTTACCCCTATCCCATTTTTAAAAATGCCATACCCCATTGTGATGTTTTTGAAGAGAACGGATACACTAGGGAAGAGCTTAAACTCATACGAGAAACCCAAAAGATCCTCGACGATCGCAGCATTGCTGTTACGGCAACCGCCGTGCGCATTCCCGTGGTAGGGGGACATTCTGAGAGTGTCAACGTAGAATTTGAGAATGACTTTAAAGAGGAGGATATCAGGAAAATTCTGGCAGATACCGCTGGTGTAAAAGTCCAGGACAATCCAGATGTCAACAATTACCCCATGCCACTTACCGCCCATGGTAAGGACGATGTTTTTGTGGGCAGGATAAGACGCGACCATTCTCGAGAAAATTGTCTTAATCTATGGATCGTGAGCGACAACCTGCGCAAGGGTGCCGCCACAAATGCAGTACAAATCGCTCGCTACCTCATAGATCAAGGACTGGTGTAAAGCGGTCTCAGATAACTAAATAGTCGGCGGTAATAAGACCATTATAACCAATACGCTTATACTACTAGAAGAGTTATGATTTACTGGGCGTGACCCAAGGGGTCGCGCTCTACGCTGCAATCTTTTTGAAGAAAGGTCAAAAAGGATTTCCGCTACGATCGCTCACGCAAGGCACTGCGCGTTCTATAAAACTTTAAAAAGAAAAGATTCTGTTTATAGGGTTTGTAATTGCCGTTGCTTTTTTGCTACATGTTGTTAAACGTAAAATCAAATCGATGCTGCCGGAACTTAAATATTTACTGCCGCAAAGAGTTTAAATAAACAAACTACAACATTGTGATACTGAGCGTTATTACATTTGGCTGATTTGTTCAAAATCAAGAGGACCTAGGCGGAATCTAAAACAACATCAAAGTTCTTTAGGCTGGATCAGCAGTTTTGCAGAAGAAGGATTTTCATGATTTATTTTCTGTAACATAGTTAATTCCAACTGTATATATGAAGCAGTATAACACACGATCTAAACCACTAAGAGATCTTGGGAACGTTGAAAATGAGAAAGTACTCAATTAACTTGAAAAATGAACCAGCAAAACTATGGAAGCCTATAAAGATTAAGGACTTCACAACTATAAGGCAATTTTCTATCTTGATGGGATAAGATATTCATCAAGATTCAATGACATCATGCTAGAAAAGACTAAAGTTTTTTAAATGTCATGGCAACCCCTAGTCAAGTTTCTATCTTTAAAATATGGATGAAAAAGATACAACTGCACAACCAAAAGTAGACCCTATCGTACGGGGCGACTATCAAGAACAAAACCCTGGCACACAAGAGGTTCACACCAGTAACCTGAGACTGGATTCCCTTGAAGAACAGGAATTGATTGAAGCCATCATATTACTGGAAAATCCTGGGCTCGCTGCAAAAATTACGACATTTGTCGGTACTCCCATTGAAAAGGGTATTTCGTTATTGCCAGAGGGATTCAGGAACAAGATAATGGACGTCACACACTCTGCCTTGCTCAAGGCTACTGAGGCCGCAATGATGACCATAAAGGATCGCTCAAAACAACCCGCTTCAAACCGCTGGCACAAATTTGGTGTAGCTCTTTCTGGCGGTATTGGTGGGTTTTTTGGACTGGGTGCGATTGCCGTAGAGCTTCCTATTTCAACCACCATGATGTTGCGATCCATAGCAGATATTGCCCGTGCCGAGGGAGAAAACCTGAACGACAACGAGACCAAGTTGGCTTGCTTACAGGTATTTGCAATGGGTGGTAATACTGCTGACGATGATAAGGTAGATAGTGGATACCTGGCAGTACGTACGGCGCTTGCACAATCCATCAAGAATATAGGCCAGGCAGCCACCAGCAAACTGATTTCTGACGAGACCGCGCCGCTAGTCCTCAAGATCATCACAAAAGTCGCCGAACGATTCAGCATACAAGTGACTGAAAAAGCGGCCGCACAAGCTATACCCGCCATAGGAGCAGCTGGTGGAGCCATTGTAAATACTCTTTTTATTGATCACTATCAAGACATGGCTCAGGGACATTTTACCATACGTAGGCTAGAACGCAAACACGGCAAGGAATTGATTCAAGCCCGCTACATGGAATTACTCAAAACTGGAAAGTGATGTTATTTTCAATAGCATTTTGGGAACTCTGGCAGCAAACTCAATGAGCTCAGGATTACAGGATGGCAATTATGGAGTAGATTCTCGTTGATGTTTGGGGTTATTCTGCTTTCGCGAAAGCGTAAACCATCAAACTTCCCTAATTACTGAAAAGCACCCAGCAAAATTTTACATTCTTATATTTATACCACTCAATAACCTCCAATGAAAAATATACTCGCCGCGACAAGCCTGTTAGTACTGCTGACCGCTTGCAAAGAAGAAAAAGCCCAAGATGAAGCAATGGTAGTGCGTAACACCGTGGAATATCCCACAACTAAAAAAGTAGATACCGTAGACATCTATCATGGAAAAGAGGTTGCAGATCCCTACCGCTGGCTGGAAGATGACCGCAGCGAGGAAACTGGCGAGTGGGTCGCTGCTCAAAATAGGGTGACCCAGGACTATCTATCCCAGATAGGCTATCGGGATGAGATTAAAAAGCGCCTTACTGAAATATGGAACTATGAAAAGATAGGAAGCCCGTTTATTGAGGGTGATTATACTTATTTCTACAAAAACGACGGCCTACAGAACCAGTATGTCATCTATCGTCACAAGAATGATGAATCCATGGACGAGGCGCAGGTTTTTCTGGATCCCAACACCTTCAGCGAGAAAGGTACTACGTCGCTGGGCGGCGCAAGCTTTACAAAAGATGGATCCCTATTTGCCTATTCCATAAGCGAGGGTGGTAGTGACTGGCGCAAGATCATTGTTATGGATGCCGCAAGCATAAAACAAATAGGTGATACGATAAAAGATGTGAAATTTTCTGGAATGTCCTGGAAGGGTAACGATGGATTCTATTATTCCAGTTACGACAAACCCCAAGGTAGCGAGTTGAGTGCCATGACTGACCAGCACAAATTATACTATCATAAACTGGGCACCCCACAAGATGAAGATCAAGTTATATTTGGCGGTACCCCGGACCAGAAATACCGCTACGTAGGCGGTGGTGTAACTACTGACCAGAGATATCTGGTAATATCTGCCAGCACATCGACTAACGGTGGTAAGATGTTTATGATGGAGCTAGATAAAAAGGATGCTACCATGAAAACCATCGTGGACAATTTTGACACAAATACATATCTATTGCACAATGAGGGTAGCAAGTTATGGCTGGTGACTGATTATAATGCTCCCAATAAACGCATAGTCACGACAGATCTATCCAATCCAGCACAGGAAAACTGGAAGGACGTTATTCCCGAGACTGAACATGTCCTTTCTCCATCAACTGGAGGAGGATACGTTTTTACAGAGTATATGGTTGATGCCGTTTCTCAGGTAAAACAATATAATTACAATGGTAAGCTGGTAAGAGAGGTAAAATTACCAGGCGTGGGTAACGTGGGTGGTTTTGGCGCAAAGGAAGAGGATCAAACGCTGTACTACAGTTTTACTAACTACACCACCCCTGGAAGCACTTATCTGTATGACATAGAAAAAGGAACTTCAAAATTGTATCGCAAGCCTGACATCAAGTTTAACAGCGATGATTATGAAAGCAAACAGGTATTCTATACTTCTAAAGATGGTACAAAGATTCCCATGATCATTTCCCACCGCAAGGGGCTGCCCCTAGATGGTAAGAACCCCACCATACTCTATGGCTACGGCGGGTTCAACATCTCTCTCAATCCTGGGTTCTCCGTAACTAGGGCGGCATGGATGGACATGGGTGGTATCTATGCCGTTGCAAACCTGCGTGGCGGTGGCGAGTACGGAAAGAAGTGGCACGATGCCGGAACTAAAATGCAGAAGCAAAATGTATTTGATGACTTTATCGCTGCCGGAGAGTACCTCAAGGACAATGATTATACTTCTACAGAATATCTAGCGATACAGGGCGGTTCAAACGGTGGATTGCTGGTGGGCGCCACCATGACCCAGCGACCTGATCTGGCAGGCGTTGCTTTTCCAGCCGTGGGAGTCCTAGACATGTTGCGTTATAATAAATTTACCGCCGGTGCGGGCTGGGCCTACGATTATGGTACTGCAGAGGATGATGTGGAAATGTTTGAATACCTAAAGGGCTATTCACCATTGCACAATGTAGAAAAGGGTGTGGAATATCCCGCAACCATGGTCACTACGGGAGATCATGATGATCGTGTGGTACCCGCACATTCTTTCAAGTTTGCCGCAGAACTTCAATCCAAACAGACGGGAGATAACCCCACCCTGATACGTATTGAGACTGATGCTGGTCATGGTGCCGGTAAATCTACTGAGCAGCAGATTCAGGAATGGACTGACATTTATGGTTTTGCACTCTATAACATGGGATTTAAGGAACTACCAGCCATCAAAACCACTATAAAAAAATAATAATACTGAGAACCAGTTATCATTAGGTTTACGCACTTAGCAACTAAACTGTAGGACCAAGTAGGAAGAGTAATTCCTAGTACAAAAGGAGTAACGGGATTGAAGAAGTCCCTTTCTACAAATAAGCGTTGTTGTTGTACCATTTGATTTTACGTTCTAGGGTTATAAGTGTTATCTAGATTATTCAATTAAAGAAGATCTGCACCTAGTAGTTTTCAAGATAAAAATATGCTGGAACTCGTAGGGATTGATTTTAATTTTACAGTAGAATCCACTTTGGGTCATGATCTTGATACTAGTAGCGGTATACTCAACAATATTTCATTACAGTTATCCCAGGGGCAGCATCTTGCTTTATTGGGTGAAAGTGGTTGTGGTAAGAGCACGCTACTCAACTACATCTACGGACTATTGCCCTATTCCAGCGGTAAAGTACTATGGAACGGGAGGTCGCTCACAGGTGCACAGGATCATTTGATACCAGGTCATTCCATGATGAATTATGTCCCTCAAGAATTTGACCTGATGCCATTTACCACGGTTGCAGAAAATGTGGGTACCCATTTATCCATTCAGCTCGATGATAGGCTGGATAAAATCAGGGAGTTGCTAGAAGTAGTCGATTTAAAAGGGTTTGAAAACCGCAAGGTAAAATCCCTCTCAGGCGGTCAAAAGCAAAGAGTTGCCATCGCCAAATCTCTCGCGCAGCAACCACAGTTACTATTAATGGATGAGCCGTTCTCCCATATTGACCACTTCAGGAGGTCTGACTTGAGGCGAAAGATATTTACGTATCTAAAAAAAGAAAATATCTCCAGCATTATTGCTACCCATGATAGTGATGATGCGCTATCGTTTACAAATCAAATCATGATCATGCGTAATGGTAGCATTGAGGATTATAGACCTACCCTAGATGTTTATCGTTCACCCTTGAATATATATTGCGCCTCGTTATTTGATGAGGCTAGCACAATTTGCGCTGAGCAATCAAAATCTGGTAAAACCCAAAACGTTTATCCACATCAACTACGTATTGAAAAAGAAGGCTTACCTGCTATTGTTCTTGCCTCTTATTTCAAAGGATCTCACTATATGATCCTGGCTCAACTAGCAGACCATACTACCGTGTTTTTTAATAATCCTGGACTAATAAAAGAAGGCACACCTGTATTTCTAGCAGTTATCCCTTAAAAAGTCTCAAAATTATCATACCATTGATCCTTAACTTACAAGAACAATGCATTGAAACAATAGTGTAGCATTGATTGAAGAAATTAGACTCACTTGTAACTTAATCTTATATGTAGCGATTTAAGTAACATAATACTACATGTATCCCAGCTTCTTGGTCGCTAGTGGTCAATTCCTTATTCATCAAACCAAATGATTTTTTTTGTAAAGACCGATTTCAATCCGTATCGGGTGCCGCTTTGTTCATTAGCTATATGAACTCGAGGTGCTAATATCAATGCAAGGAACGCGGGAATGATTACCTGCAACAAGTTGTCATCGTCCGTAATGATGTAATGCTTAAAAAGGAGCATCAAAACAAACAGCAACACAATTAAGACCACAAATCTTACTATAAATGCTTTATACTTAGGAGAAATATTCATAGAGCACCTAGGTTAAACCTCTTGAGGTAGTTTGAATTAAAATCATTCTTAGATCTCAGTATGGATATCCTCAGGTTTATTTTCAGATCCTACCGCAGGAGGTGCTGATTCTATGATGGGCTCTTCCATGGAAACTGGCGCATAACTTTCTGATATTCCCTTAAAATAGGTCTCAAGCTCTGCAAATGTTCCCGCGTCCTTTTTTATATCCTTTACCACAGATCCTTTTTCCAGCAAGACGACACGCTGCGCTACCTCGGTAACGTGCTGTAGGTCGTGGCTGGATACCAAGACTGTTTTTGTGGGATCATCTGCCAGGCCTTTAATGATCTTTTTAAGCCGTATCTGGGTGGAGGGATCTAGGTTGGCAAAGGGTTCGTCTAGGATCACCACACTTGGGTTACCTATAAGGGCGGCCACGATACCCACCTTTTTCTGGTTTCCCTTACTCAAATCGCGCAGGTATTTTTTTTGACCTACGGCCTCACCATTAAAGAAATCGCTATAACTAGCAATCAAAGCATCAATGTCTGCCTTGTTTTGCCCTCTTAATTCTCCTATGAAATAGAAATATTCTTCTGGAGTGAGGTAACCTATCAAGAAACTCTCGTCTACAAAGGCGCTGGTAAAGGGTTTCCAGTCCTCACTCTCACTCACCTTTATCTCATTATTCAGGATGTAGCCCGTACTAGGCTGTATAAGATCCAGGAGTAGAGAGAACAAAGTGGTCTTACCTGCACCATTGTTCCCCACCAGTCCTATTGCGCTACCGGTAGGGAGTTCAAGATGATCGATGTTTAGGACCTCGACACCGTTGTACTGCTTTGAAAGGTTATGTATTTGAATCATTTTATTTTTTGGTTTAGGTTCAAGAGATGCTGGCAGGCATTTCTAGATAGTTTATTTACAATTAATTTTTGTCTTCAATGCTTTATGGATGAATGGGTTTACGCTTTCGCGAAAGCGTGACCATCACCCACTCCTTAATTTTTCTCACCATAGGCAGCAATCGTGTCATACTTTTCCTGCTTATAGATGTTTTCAATAATGTTGAATATCTTGTTCCTGAAAAGCAGCCCCAATACGCCTGTAAGTGCAATCGCGACAAAACCTGCCGTTTCATTTATGGTAAGTGCAAAGGCATAATAGATCGCTACGGGCAGGAACAATTTTGGCATGGTGAGTAACAACGTCTTTGCATTGAATGCCTTACTGTCGCCAAAGGCCTTTTTTGTCGACGTGAGATCTATAGGGGTTTTCACATAGGCGCCTCCCCATAAAACAACTGATGAATTAAGACCTACGTTATAAATTGCGCCACAAACCATTGCCAGATACCAGTCCAGGCCTAGATACAAATAGAATGTGCTGAGCAGGAAACTAACCAAGGTCGCGATTACCATGAGCCACCACTTGCTCAAGAGGAACTCGCGGTATGGGATATTTTGCGACATCATAAGTTTATAATAACTACTATCCCAGCTGGGTACCAAGCCACCAAAGCTGAACAAAAAGCCACCCGTCACAAATAAACCGGCAAAAATCTTCATACCGTTAATGTTCTCATATAGATCATTTGCAAAAAACAGCCCGTACAGAATAAACGCAAAACCCATGAAAAAGGTGATGCGTGCACGCTTATTACGTTTAATCAATTTAATGTCATTTTTAAGGTAGGTAGAGATCTTACCAAAACGATCTAGGAAGCTCAGGTCTTCCGTTTTGGCCTCTTCTACCTTTACACTTAATCCAGCATCTAGATACAATTGTCCCAAAAAATATTGATAAGCGTAATATCCCAGTACCGCAGCCATTACGATCGGTATAACAAAGGACCAGGGTTGTTCAAAGAAAAATGAGAAAACCGGTTGGGTGTAGACCGTAAGATCAAACCATCCCCGATATTGACTAAAAATGAGTAAACCTACCACTGCAAGTAATGGGTAAAATACCTTGTTCAAATTATTGGCAAAAACATTGATAAAGTTGAGCGATAGCGTAATTCCCAGCATCGCTAGGTGCCAGCTTATTACTCCTAGAGGGTTATACCCTTCTATTAATAATACCACGGTAAAAGGAATAAAGAAGATCGCAGGCAGTATGTTGAAGAAGGAGATGACTGTTTTTCCCAAAGCGAATTGTACGATTCTTCCCTTAGTGAATGGTAGGTGCAATAGGGGCTTGATGTTTGCCACGGGCATTTTTTGTAAAAAATACCTGAAGATCAAATCAAAAATAAACCAGTAAATCAAAAAACGGTTGATAACCTCTAGTGGATTTGAGCCCGTTATTGTTCCTTCTTCTATACCCTCATTCAATATATAATAAATACCACCACCCAGGAATAGAAATCCTATTCCGTAAACCAGCACAAAAAGCCCTATGATGATTTTAATAGCAAGATTTGCCTTGAAGGACGCCGCCCTGAAAAAGCTTTTCCATTGCAGGTTGATAAAGTGCTTGAACATACTTAACAAAGGTTTGACAGGTTAGTACAAGCAGCCGTTAAAAAGTTACAGTAGCAATAGTCGGTGGATTATTTTTGCCTGAAACACTATTGCAATGACCTTTCATGAGCTACAGATAAATCAGGTGACTAAGATAACGCCTCTTGCGGTAGAGATACTGTTTGAAATTCCTGAGCATCTCAAATCTGATTTTCAGTATGTTTCTGGGCAATACCTTACTCTAGAAGCTAGTATCGATGGTAAAGACGTGAGGCGTGCCTACTCTCTTTCCAGCGCACCGGGAGAGGCTCATTTAAGTGTGGTGGTGAAATCAGTAGAAAATGGCGTATTCTCTAATTATGCCATAAAATTAAAAGCAGGAGATCTACTCAAGGTCGCACCTCCCGCAGGGATGTTTATACATGAAGCCGTTCCAGATAATCCCACCTACCTGGGAATAGCAGCTGGTAGTGGAATCACTCCCATCATCTCAATTATCAAAACGGCTTTATCACAGGAGTCAAATTCTACTTTTGCCTTGATCTATGGCAATCAATCAGTAAGTCAAACTATTTATCATGAGCAGCTCAACGATCTCAAAGATCTATATGGGGAACGATTTATCCTGAGGTTTTCCTTCTCTAGAGAAGAACGGGATGCGGCGCTATTCGGTAGGGTAATTAAAAGCAATCTCAATTATTTTTTAAAACAGGATTGTGGTCATCTAGACTTTGCGACAGCCTATTTGTGTGGTCCTGAATCCATGATTGATATGGCTCGTGAAAACCTGGCAAGCAAACAAATAGTCCCAGAGAACCAGATAAAATTTGAACTATTCACGACTACAGAAAATGAGATGGAAATTACAGAGGACGGTCATTTAAGTGAGGTTGAGGTCATACTGGATGACGAGAAGTCCAGTTTTACGATGAAGCGCGACGAGAACATGCTGGATGCCATGTTACGTAATGACATAGATGCACCATACTCCTGTCAGGGTGGGATTTGTAGTTCATGTATTTGCCTGATTCAAGAAGGAAATACGCAAATGGCAAAGAACGCCATCCTTACTGATAATGAGGTGCGACAAGGGTACTCTCTTGCCTGTCAAGCCTATCCCAAAAGCGCAAGAGTGGTGGTGAACTTTGACGAAGTTTAATTTTCAAGCTGACTGGACTGCCCAAGTTCTAGAACACAGACCTAGTTTCTCAACAGTTTGTGGTACTTGCTGCATCAAGAGTTAAACTACTATCTTTAAACCAAACAATTAGAGATGATCAAGAGAACCGTGGATACCGTTGAAGACGCGCTTGATGGCGTGAGGGACGGGATGACACTCATGGTAGGTGGATTCGGGCTATCGGGAATACCAGAGAATAGTATTGCCCAGCTAGTGCAATTAGGAGTCAAAAATCTGACTTGCATTTCAAACAATGCCGGGGTTGACGACTTCGGCCTGGGACTGCTATTGCAAGGCAAACAAATCAAAAAAATGATCTCGTCCTACGTGGGGGAGAATGATGAGTTTGAACGACAGATGTTGAGTGGTGAGCTGGAAGTTGACTTGATCCCACAAGGCACCCTTGCAGAGCGTTGCCGGGCGGCACAAAGCGGCATCCCAGCGTTCTACACTCCAGCCGGCTACGGGACTGAGGTTGCACATGGCAAGGAGGTACGGGAGTTCAACGGTAAGCCTCATATTCTGGAACACGCCTTCCAGGCAGATTTTGCTTTTGTAAAAGCATGGAAAGGAGATGAAGCAGGTAATTTAATTTTTAAAGGAACCGCCCGGAACTTCAATCCCAACATGTGTGGTGCCGCCACCATAACCGTTGCCGAAGTTGAGGAACTTGTTCCCGCAGGAGAACTGGATCCCAATCAAATACACATTCCTGGAATATTTGTGAAACGCATCTTTAAAGGAGATAAGTACGAGAAGAGAATTGAACAAAGAACCACAAGAAAAAAGGCCTAGATATGTTGACTAAAGAACAAATTGCACAACGTATCGCACGTGAGGTTAAAGATGGTTATTATGTTAATCTGGGTATAGGAATCCCCACGCTGGTGGCAAACTATGTTCCTGAGGGTATTGACGTAGAATTTCAATCAGAAAACGGAGTTCTGGGTATGGGCCCCTTTCCATTTGAAGGAGATGAGGATCCCGATGTTATCAATGCCGGTAAGCAAACGATTACCACGATGCCTGGCGCTAGCTTCTTTGATAGTGCCACCAGCTTTGGTATGATAAGAGGTCAACACGTGGATCTCACCATTCTGGGCGCGATGGAGGTTGCAGATAATGGGGATATTGCAAACTGGAAAATTCCCGGTAAGATGGTAAAAGGAATGGGTGGTGCGATGGATCTGGTCGCTAGTGCAGAAAATATTATTGTTGCGATGATGCATACTAATCGCGCTGGTGCCTCAAAACTGCTTACCAAATGCAGCCTGCCTCTTACGGGAGTCAATTGCATCAATAAGGTAGTCACAAATATGGCGGTGCTAGAAATCACAGACGATGGGTTCAAATTGCTCGAGCGAGCGCCTGGAGTATCGGTAGATGAAATCAAACAAGTCACAGAGGGACGACTTACCATTCCAGACACCGTTCCAGAAATGCAATTCTAGCAATGAGGTTCAAGCAGCTTCTGGAACGTAGCTATTCCCGGTCTGACTATTTCGCAATTGATTTGAGTGTTGATAACCCGCACTGGGACGAGCACGACATTACCGATGTAGAGGTTTTTGAGGCCTATCTCAACTTGCAAAGACGTGTGACTGGCAAGTATATAGCCTATGGTGGATATCTAGAACAACGTAGTCTCTATAAAAACAGCAGTCGTTTTAATGATGAAACCATACGAGATATTCACTTAGGACTTGATTTGTGGGCTCCTACAGGCACCGCAGTTCACCCTTACATGGACGGCCGTGTACATAGTTACAGCAATAATTTGGGTAGCGGCAATTACGGTCCCACTATTATTTTGGAACATCAAGTGGGTGTAGAAAAAATCTATAGCCTCTACGGTCATCTTTCGTTAGATAGTATATATGGGTTAAAAGTTGGATTACGCTTTCGCGAAAGCGAGACTCTAGCAAGGCTGGGCTCAACCAAAGTGAATGGAGGCTACAGTCCTCACCTACACTTCCAGCTCATGACTACGATGGATGGTTATACCGGTGATTTTCCCGGTGTTTGTACTATAAATGAAATTGCCAAGTACCAGCGAATCATCAAAGATCCTTTGAAGGCGATCCATTTAATTTAAATCCGGTAAACCAGGGTTGTATTTATTAAATGGTGGCACCATTCCAATAGCTATTAAAATCTATATGCTTTCTTAAAAACTATATTTGCAGGACAAACTTCCCACCATGGCAAAAAGAATACTTGTGACCGGTGCTGCTGGATTTTTAGGTTCACACTTGTGTGATCGTTTTATAGATGAAGGTTATCAAGTAATAGGTATGGATAATCTGATTACAGGAGATCTTAAAAATATTGAACACCTTTTCCCCCTAGAAAATTTTGAGTTCTACCATCAAGATGTTTCTAATTACGTTCATGTTGCTGGTGAACTGAACTACATCCTGCATTTTGCCAGTCCAGCCAGTCCCATAGATTATTTAAAAATACCCATACAAACCCTTAAAGTAGGATCGCTGGGGACCCATAATCTCTTAGGTCTGGCAAAAAGTAAAGGCGCGAGAATTTTGATAGCCTCTACAAGCGAGATTTATGGCGATCCACTTGTTCACCCTCAAAATGAGAGCTACTACGGAAATGTAAATACCATAGGGCCGCGGGGGGTTTATGATGAGGCAAAGCGCTTTCAGGAATCCATTACAATGGCTTATCACAGATTTCATGGCCTGGAGACTAGAATCGTGCGCATATTTAATACGTATGGTCCGCGTATGCGACTCAATGACGGTCGCGTGATTCCTGCTTTTATGGGCCAGGCACTTAGAGGAGAGGACATTACTGTTTTTGGAGATGGGTCTCAAACCCGCTCATTTTGCTATGTTGACGATCAGGTGGAAGGAATTTACAGGTTATTGCTTAGCGATTATAGTGACCCAGTGAACATAGGTAACCCTAATGAGATTACCATAGGGGATTTTGCACAGGAAATTATCAAGCTTACAGGTACTGATCAGGAAGTGGTTTATAGAGACTTGCCCCAGGATGATCCCATGAAAAGAAGACCGGATATTGCTACAGCGCGTGAAGTACTGGGATGGGAACCCAAGATAACTCGTGCCGAAGGGATGAAGATTACCTATGAATATTTCAGGTCATTATCTCAGGAAGATTTAGAAAAACGTGAACACAAGGACTTTACAAAGCACATCAGACGATAGAATCGTTTATAGCAACCGGCGCTATTCCGGTTTTATTAAGCCCTTGTCCTATATCGTGGATTTGGGGCTTATCAACTATATAGCTACTTTCTACTTTGGGAATGAGTTTGAATATTTGACTTATGCCTTATTTCTGGGTATTTGCTGGATCGTGGCTTCTACCCAACTTGAATTTTACAAGATTAAAAGGAATACCGTATACACAACGGTTTTAAAAAAGCTCTTTAAGCAGTCTCTTTTCTTCTTCTTTATCGTTTTTGCGTTTTTCGGTTATTACTACGACCTCAATGAGGGGTCCATACACAAATTGCAATACTGTCTAGTTACGATGGTCGCCATCGCTGCCTCCAAAACCAGCCTGTTCTTTTTATTAAAAAACTATCGCAGCTTACTGGGTGGTAATTTCAGAAAAGTGGTGATTGTAGGAAATAGTGAAGAAAGTATGAACCTAAAGGCTTTCTTTACAAAGCATAAAGACCTGGGCTACAGAACTGATAAAGTCGTGAATCCCCTGCATCCCAATTTCTCTATCCAGTCGCTTCAGTCTAAGGTTTTGAGAGAGAATATAGATGAAATCTTTTGCTCAACAGACTGCTTGAACGGTGACCAAATGCTGGACCTGACAGATTTTGCAGACAATAACCTGAGGACACTTAAATTCATTCCCAAGCAGGAGGACCTGCTCACAAAAGGACTTAAGTATGACTATTATGGTCAGACACCCATTCTATCCTTGAGGGAAATACCGTTAGACGACTTTTTCAACCAGGTAATCAAACGAACGTTTGATATTGTTTTTTCGCTTCTGGTTATCCTGGGATTATTGAGCTGGCTAGTACCTATTATTGCCGTAATCATCAAGATAGAAAGTCGTGGCTCTATATTCTTTTCTCAAAAAAGGAACGGGCTGGACTATGAAGAGTTTACCTGTTATAAATTCCGTTCCATGGTGCCTAACAAGCAGGCTCACCTTAACCAGGTAAGTCGCAACGACGTACGTATCACCAGGATAGGTAGATTCCTGCGTAAAACCAGTATTGATGAACTTCCACAATTTCTCAATGTTTTAATGGGCGACATGAGTGTGGTAGGGCCCCGCCCACACATGGTGAGCCACACTAACATGTATGCAGAAAAGATTGACAAGTTCATGGTACGGCATTTTGTAAAGCCTGGGATCACTGGTCTCGCTCAAGTAAGCGGCTATCGCGGCGAGGTGGAGACAGACGATGATATCAAGGGTCGTGTGCGCAATGACATTTATTACATAGAGAACTGGAGTTTGCTGCTAGATCTCAAAATTGTGGGCAGGACCATAAGCAATGTTTTTTTGGGAGAGGAAAAAGCATATTAATGGGCGACCTGGTCTCTATAATTATCCCAACATTTAATAGCGCACCAGTACTTGGAGAAGCACTGGATAGTGTCGTTAATCAAACTTATCGCCCTCTAGAAATTATAACTATAGATGACTGTAGTGGGGATGATAGTTACGCTTTCGCGAAAGCGTACTCCCAGAAACACTCAAGTAGTGAAATAACCTTTATCACACTTAAGAATGAAATTAATTCTGGCGCTGGCGTTACGAGAAACCATGGAATTAAAAAATCATCGGGTAGATACATCTCATTCCTAGATGCAGATGATTTATGGAAACCAGAAAAGCTGGCGTTGCAAATAGAGGTAATGTCAAGCCAGAACGCAGCTGTTGCCTACGGCGCGTACGAGATTTTTAGCGATAATCCAGCACGACCTCACCACCTACAGAATGTCCCGACAATGGTTGATTTCCCAAAAATGCTTAAGGCAAACTATGTGGGAATGTTGACTGGTATCTACGATGTGTCGCAACTGGGAAAAGTGTATATGCCCACCATACGTAAACGACAGGACTGGGCAATGTGGCTCAGTATCACCAAAACTGCCGGAAAAGCTATCGGTGTTCAAACCGTTATTGCCAGCTATCGCAAGGGGGATGGTCTTTCTTCAAACAAGCTGGATCTCATCAAGTATAACTATATGATTTATAGAGAATACCTGGGTTATACGGCAATGAAAAGCTATTTGCTCATGGGTAGGTTCTTATACGAGCAATTTGTGGTTAAGAAGTCCTATCTAGAAGAGTTGTAATTATTTGACCATAGTAGTAAACTGTTTGAGTTTTCCACTTGCAGCACGATCTATAGCTTCCTGTTTAACAATATTAATGGTAAGACCAGGCTCAAGATACTTATTAAAACCATCTACAATCACACTTTCTTCTTCCACGGTCAATTTATTGTGCGCGGTATAGCGTACCTCAAATTTATCTGGCGCGGTTTGAACCACCACAAATTCCTTTACGTTTGCGCTATAATCAATGACGCTTTTAGTAAGGTTATAAATGGTCATACCGGGCACTTTCTTACCGCTAGGCAAATGGGCGATATCATTTGTCCTGCCCTCCAGACTTTTTAATATTTTGAACTTTGGACTACTGCCGGGTAATAACGTGCCTCGATCTCCCACCTCATACCTGATAATGGGCTGTGCCTTATTGTAGAGTGATGTAACCACTATCCTGCCTGAGGTTCCATCTGGAACGCAGTTGCCATCATCGTCCAGAACTTCTACAAACAAGTTTCTAGTATCAATGTACATTTTTCCATCTGTTCCCGTAAATGCCAGCAGCCCCACCTCACTTGCACCATATTCATTTACAATGGGAATTCCCAGCGCCTTATTCAAGATAACACGGTCTTCATCTGATAGCATCTCGCTGGTGGTAATACAACATTTTAAGGTGGGACATAAACCTGACAGCTTTATTTTATTTGTAATAAGATATTTTGCAAATAGAACTATTGAGCTGGTGTAACCGTATATGTAAGTGAACTTGCGCTTTGTGAAAACATCTACATAGGTACTTAAAACCTTATCAGATAAATCGTATACTGAAAACCGGTAACGACTACTTAGAAAATCCTTGAAACGTTCTCTACGATACCCGATGGGATCTAGCGCGATACCGTAAAAACGCGCCTGATAGGAACTGCCATACTCCACTCCATGTTGGGCATATTCATTCAAAATATTTGCCCACGTCATGGCATGGGCAAACTTGTCCTTGATATAAAACATGGGTACACCACTAGAACCTGATGTCTTACCAGAATGCACTTTGTTCTCAAAACCAGGTGTAATCCTCTGCTCTAGAGGTTTTTGCAACTCTGCCTTAGTAACGATGGGTAGATCCTGCCAGTCCTCTGCGGCTTTACCCCTGGCAATTGTTTTATAAAGCGGATTATTCTCAAGATGATAGTCAACAATTGCCTGTTTACTGGAGTTTATATATTGTTCAAATTCGGCCTCTGGCAGCGAGCTAATTTCATTGAAGGTTTTTTCGGCTTTATCAATGGGGAATCCCTTCAATTTCAATGCAGTTCTAAACAAATCCACGACCTAGTTCTTTAAGTGACAAAAGTAGAAGTTCTTTATTACAATGCCTGTAAATTTGTAGGTGTAAAACCGTTAAGATGAACGTTCTCATACTAGGTAGTGGTGGTCGCGAGCACGCCATGGCTCTGTCTTTTTCTAAAAGCCCTCTATTAGACGGGCTATACATTGCTCCAGGAAATGCTGGAACCTCCATCCTGGGAACTAACTTGTCTCTATCTCCTACCGACTTTGAAGCAATAGCAAATAGTTGTATTGCAAACCAGATAGGAATGATTGTGGTAGGTCCAGAAGCACCACTCGTGGAGGGTATTTACGACTACTTCCAGCAATCGCGCTTGTCTCACATCAATGTGGTAGGTCCTTCAAAACAGGGGGCAATACTTGAGGGCTCAAAAGAATTTGCCAAAGAATTCATGCAGCGTCACCACATTCCTACCGCAGCTTATCAAAGCTTTACCAGTTCAAAACTTGAGGACGGCAAGGAATTTCTGGCAACTCTTACCGCTCCCTATGTACTTAAAGCCGATGGGCTTGCTGGAGGAAAGGGCGTGTTAATCATAGAGAGTTTGATAGAAGCCCAAAACGCGCTGGAAGAAATGCTGCTGGGAGGGAAATTTGGCGAGGCTTCTAACAAAGTGGTTATTGAAGAATTTCTCGATGGGATTGAAATGAGTGTTTTTGTACTTACCGATGGCAATTCTTATAAAGTCCTGCCTACGGCAAAGGATTATAAACGTATAGGTGAAGGGGACACAGGCCTGAATACAGGTGGTATGGGTGCAGTCTCTCCAGTCCCATTTGCTCATGATCAATTGATGGAAAAGATCGAGCGCCAGATCATTGTTCCCACAGTCAATGGCCTTAAAAAAGATAAAATCACCTATAAAGGTTTCGTTTTCATAGGTCTTATGATTGTGAATAATAATCCTTTTGTCATAGAGTATAACGTACGTATGGGAGACCCAGAGACTGAAGTCGTATTACCTCGCATCAAAAGCGACCTGCTTGCGCATCTTCATTCATTTCCTAACGCTGCTCTAGAACTGGAGCATCTGGATATTGAGAGCCATAGTGCGGCAACCGTGATGTGTGTTGCTGGCGGTTATCCAGAAAAATATGACAAAGGAATGAAAATAACCGGGTTAGACAACATTACGGATAGTATTGTCTTTCACGCTGGTACTATTATTAAAGGTCAGGATGTTCTTACTAATGGCGGTAGGGTGCTTGCCGTCACTAGCCTGGGCAACGATCATTCAAAAGCCATAAAAAAATCCTATCAAAATATAGAAAAAATACATTTTGATAGGATGTATTATAGAACAGATATAGGATTTGACCTATAACTGGTTTTTGCCTAGAAAAGAATGAGCAGTTTGCGTTTTGTCTTCTTCATTGTTCTGCTCAAATATCCTTAATTGTTGCATCCAGTAACCCAGTGCTGCAATCAAGATCAAGATGGCGACCCAAGTTACAAGATTTGCTAGCCACCAGTTTTCAAGCTCCATCTCACGTACTGAGTCAAATGGTGTCATAAGCACATTATCTGTAACGTCCTTTACACCTTCAAAAAAATCGTTCATAACTTAGGTTCTAGCAATGCAGTTGCAAAAATACTACATCCTGTTTGAAAACAGGGCTGCAATTAGAGGGTACTCAAGATTTGTGAGGACCCATAACCTTTCAGGTCGCTATCTTTGTACTATAAAGGAATTCAGATGTTTTCAAATACAGCTACTCAAATATTTAAACAAGTCATTGATGACTATCACAAAGTTGATCGCGTTGATCAGGATTTTAAAAATCCATATGATCGTGATGAGCACACAATTGAGCATCTATTATACCGCAAAGCATGGATCGATACCGTACAATGGCATTATGAGGACATCATAAGAGATCCTCAAATAGATCCCGTAGCTGCACTTAAATTAAAGCGCCAGATTGATGCCAGCAATCAGGATCGTACTGACATGGTAGAGTATATAGACAGCTATTTCCTGGATAAATACAAGGACGTACGCATACAAAAAGGCGCAACCATCAATACTGAGAGTCCTGCCTGGGCGGTAGACCGATTGTCCATTCTGGCTCTCAAGATCTATCACATGCAGGAAGAAGCCACTCGTACTGATGCTACCCAGGCACATCTGGCATCTTGTACTAACAAACTGACGGTTCTGCTGGAGCAGCGCAAGGACCTATCAACAGCTCTCGATCAGCTTCTAGAGGATATTTCAAATGGGAATAAGTACATGAAGGTTTACAAACAAATGAAGATGTACAATGATGATGAACTTAATCCGGTATTGCGAGCGCAGAAGTAATGTCTGGAACATTACAGCCTAGAAAAATACTGGTCATGCGTTTCAGCGCTATGGGCGATGTCGCGATGACGGTTCCAGTTTTGCTTGCATTGCAGCGGGACTACCCAGATGTTGAGGTGGTTATGCTTTCGCGAAAGCGGTTTGAACCCCTATTCAATCAATTAAAGAACGTCAATTTTGTAGAAGCCAGGCTTAGTGATCGACACAAGGGAATCGTGGGTCTTTACCGTCTGGCAAAGCAGCTCAAAACCATGGACATTGATGCGGTTGTGGACCTGCATAATGTATTGCGCACCAAAGTATTGCGCAATTTCATGAGTAAAATTCCTTCCAGTAAACTAGATAAGGGACGTGCCGATAAAAAGAAGCTTGTTAGCGATCCCGCTTTTTTTGAACCATTAAAGCATACCACCCAGCGCTATGCCGATGCTTTTACCGACCTAGGTTTCTCCATCAAACTTGAACACAACGAATTTCTATCCACACTCACGTTGCCCGATGAGGTCAATAGTAGCGTAAATACTGATGGATATGTCTTGATAGGTTTCTCACCCTTTGCTGCTCACAAAACAAAGGCGTTAACGGTGAATAAGGCAAAAAGAATCACCCAGCAACTGGCTCGCATTCCTAATGCCCAGGTTGTTTTGATAGGTGGTGGAGAAAAGGAAGCGAGGAAACTGCAACTGGTGGCAGCCACTACACCACACGTGATCAATCTCGCAGGAACAACTTCATTTGAAAATGAACTAGCTATTATTTCTAATCTAGACGTAATGATCGCCATGGATAGCGGTAATGGTCATCTAGCGGCAATCTATGGAGTGCCTACCATAACCTTATGGGGAAATACGCACCCTTATGCTGGTTTTGCACCGTATGCTCAACCACGTGACAATCAATTGACGGCAAATCGCAAGAAGTACCCCCTATTGCCTACCTCAATTTTTGGCGATAAGAAAGTGGAAGGCTATCGCAAAGTGACTAATTCCATAAAAACCAAAAGATTGATACAGCGACTTGAGGAAGTGTTGAATCTACCCTTAAGCTCAAAGACTGATTATAATTAGAAACCGCAAATTTACTTTCTACTTCAATCAGTCAAAGCTCCCAATAATCGAGTATAAAAACTGTAGCGGTTTAATCTAGCCCAGGTTGACCATAAAAAGATTACTGGCAATTCCATCACTCAAGAATTTACCCTTGCGTGTTACGTGTAGGTAATCGTCGTCCAGATACAGTAGATGGTCATTGAGGTATTCCTGGGCCTGGTCCAGGAGATATGATCGATAATTTGTTCCATACTCCCGCTCCACCGTTGAAAGAGAAACCCCGTAGATGGTCCTCAAGCCGGTCATGATATACTCATTGTAGCGATCTGTAGTAGATAGTTCTTCAACTTCCATGGGTAGGTTACCGTTCTCGATCGCATTCATATACTTGATGTTGTTATCAATATTCCATCCACGCCTATAGCCGTCATAGCTGTGCGCGCTAGGACCCACACCCAGGTAACTCTTGCCAGTCCAGTAAGCCGTGTTGTTCCTTGAGAAAAACCCTCGTTTACCAAAATTTGAAAATTCATAATTCTCGTAGCCGTGCAGCTGCATGAGATCCAATAGGATTTTGAAGTGCTCGTGGGCGGCGGCATCATCTACCTTTCTAATCAAACCTTTTTCTATGAACGATTTGAGCGCTGTTCCATCCTCCACGGTAAGCGCATAGCTGGAAATATGAGGAATACCTAATTCAATTGCTTGATAAAGATTTTCCCTCCAGCGCGCTGGCGTCATACCGGGAATCCCATAGATCAAGTCGATGGACACGTTTTCAAAAAAAGCTCGTGACTTCTCAATGCACTCCCTCGCTTCCACCGCGTTATGGGCGCGATTCATCAGTTTTAAATCTTCTTCAAAAAAGCTTTGCACCCCTATGCTCAACCTGTTGATTCTAGAACCCGCCAGTTGCTCGATCACAGCTGGTTTCAGATCATCTGGGTTTGCCTCTAATGTGATTTCAGGGTCTGGAACTACTGTGTAATTAGCATAAACAGTATCTAGAATTTTATTCAGCTCAGGGAGAGTTAAGATGCTGGGAGTCCCACCACCCAGGTAAATAGTTTCTATTTCTTGAGATTGGATATGATTAATTGATTGAATAAGATTTCCGCTTTCGCGAAAGCGTAATTCTACGCAAATGGCGTCCACCATCCTAGTCCTGAACTTAAAATTAGTGCTGAAGTGAAAATCGCAGTAGTGACAAGCCTGTTTGCAAAAGGGAATATGAATATAAATACCGCTCAATAGCATAAATTTGTTCAAAGGTATATACTCTTTGTTGCGATATCAGTAATTTAGGTTGCTCAAAATTATTAAAAGTAGGGAACCGCTTACGACAGATTGTCAAACTAATAGGCAATCATCCATAAAGCAATCGTTTTTAGTTAAATATCTAGTTTGTAAGACATTGGCATAGAATATGACTATATTATAGCATGAAAACTTTTAAATATAAAAAATTACTTATTGCGTTGATCATAGGATTAACCACTATGACTACAACAGTTGCTATTGATGATGTTGTGGCAGATTCTTTAACCCCCAACCTAGAAGTAATCACCTACCAGGATCCAGCGCTCCAACTAGCCCTGCAAGACCAGATTTACAGTAACAAACGCTGGAAAAAGCTGATTCAGCAAAAGAAACTAGCCATAAGTCTTGTGGACCTGGGTAGTGACCCCTCGCAAATTCATTATGCCTCTCTAAACGGTAGCCATATGATGTATGCGGCAAGTATGCCCAAGATAGCTGTGCTTTATGCAGCATTTGATGCTATAGAAGAAGGCGACTTGCGTCTCACGCAAGAAATACAGACTGATATGTGGTTGATGATTTCAAAATCAAATAATGCAGCCTCTACCAGAATGATTGACCGTGTCGGGTTTCAACGTATCGAGGATTTAATGTGCAATCCAGAAAATCCCTTTTACGACAAGTATGGCAACGGTGGCTTATGGGTAGGTAAGCGATATGCCGCACAGGGCAAACGCAATCCTGAGCCCCTACGCGGTTTGAGCCATGCCGCAACTACCCAGTCTGTAGCAAAGTTGTATTACCAACTGGCGACCGGACAGCTAATCAATAAAAAGCGTAGTGACCAGATGCTTAGATACCTCAAGGACCCCAGTCTACATCACAAATTTGTAAATACGCTGGACCGCATCGCTCCAGAGGCTGATCTTTACCGCAAGAGCGGTTCATGGAAAACCTGGCACTGTGATAGCGTACTGGTTAGGGATGAAAAAAGGGGGAAGAACTATATTCTGGTAGCCATGGTACAAAGTCCCAATGGAGAAAAGATTATAAGAAGTTTAGTACGTCCCGCTGAACTAGCACTAGACCAAAGCGTTATTTTCACTCCTGAGCCATCGCCAGGGAATGAAGCAGTTATCACGCCAGGTACATAGATTTTTTGATATACGAGAGGGAGAGCTATCCGTAAGTCTATGGATGCAGTTCTACATCTTTCTCATAATTTGCGCATTGCTGATAGTCAAACCTACAGTCAATGCGCTTTTTTTATCCACGCAAGGCGCAGACTCGCTAGCAGTTGCCTTCATTATCACCGCTGTTGTGGCGGTAGTCATTTCATATGCCTACAACAAGACGCTGGAGCACTATCCACTACGGCATACGATTAGAGGTACGCTTTACCTTTTTGGTGTAGGGTTTGCCGCCATAGGATTGTGCGTGTTCCTAGAGATAAGATCTGCGTGGTTATCCTATATTTTTTACATCATGGTAGGCATGTTTGCCTTACTCACGACCTCGCAGTTCTGGGTAATGGCAAATGTGGTTTTTAATGTACGGGAGGCAAAAAGACTCTTTGGTTTTATAGGTGCCGGGGGAATCGTGGGTGGAATTGCTGGTGGGTATATAACATCCATCCTTGCACAATATGTTGGAAACGGGATATTAATTCTAGGAGCAGCCGTAATGGTGGGAGGATGCGCCTTTGTCTTTGAGAGAATCTGGAAGGATCGCGTGCAGAACTTAACCCGTTATAAGCGCAAGGAACGCGCAAATGTATCATCAGAGTCATCGATCAAACTTATATGGGACTCAGAGCACCTTAGTTATCTAGCAGCGGTAATAGGAATAGGCGTTCTAGTGGCAAAACTAGTGGATTATCAATTTAGCGTTGTGGTGCATCGAGAGATCCCAGACGCCCAGGAGCTCGCTTCGTTTTTTGGGTTTTGGTTTTCTAGCTTTAATATAGCCTCCCTGGCAATCCAGCTGTTCCTGACTCGTCACATACTGGAACGTACTGATATAGGGCTGGGGCTCATTCTATTACCAGTCGGGGTCATTTCCTGCAGCGCATTGTTAATCTTCTTTCCAGAATTGTGGCTGGTAATTCTGCTCAAGGGATTTGACGGCAGCCTGAAGCAATCGCTCTACAAAAGCTCAGTTGAATTACTTGCGTTACCTATTCCCAGCGATGTCAAGAATAAAACCAAAACTTTTATAGACGTAGTGGTCGACAGTATTGCTACCGGATTTGCAGGCTTCTTTATTATATTTATAATCAAGGGGTTAGAACTGCCCACATATGCAATTACCATCCTTACAATTCTGCTGGTTATTGGATGGATTTTCATAGTTTTTAGGGTGCGTCATACTTATCTGGGAACTTTTAGGGACAGTATTTTAAATAGTGAAAACGTTGAGAAACGTAGGAAAACAACACGACAGATACGCGATTCCATGCGGCGCACCTTTGAGCTAGGCGATCCTGGCAGTATCATTAAAGTACTGCAACGAGTTCCCGAGGTAGCACATAGTTCACTAGCCGCACCCATCATCAAATTGATAGAACATCAAGATCATAGGGTAAAGGCTGCTGCAATCGATATTCTCCCATACGTTACCAAACAAACACAACCGCAAATTCAAGATTTAATTAGTGTGCGTGATGATGAGTTAATTGTATCAGTCATGGAATATTTGTTGTCAAAAGATCGTACCTCGTATCAATTTTTTGAGCAATACCTGGATGATGAAGATGACTTCATATCATCTGCCGCTTTGCTGGCGCTTGCCCATGATGCAAGGGACAACCCTAGACTCGCAAGCAAGTATAATCTAGGCCTGCGGGTAAAGTTATATATCGACGAGCTGGAAGCTGCTGACAATGACCTGCGGGTTGCAGATATTGCAAGACTCATAGAAACTCTAGGCTATGTGACGGGCACAAAGTATCACGACCTTATCATCAAATATTTAAAGCATAAAAATCCCATCTTAGTAAACGCCGCTATAGTTGCCGCTGGAGAACAAGCACATGAACGGTTCTTGCCACTATTAATGGAATTGCTGGAGGATCACCGCTTTCGCGAAAGCGTAATGACCGCAATAAGTAAATACGGTAACAGTATACTGAGATTTCTAGAACAGGAGTATGATGATCCCAATACAAAATCCATTATTAAGCAACACTTGCCAAAAATCGTCGCGAGGCTCAAAACAGAACGTGCCTACAGAACTCTGGTACGCATTTCCTTAAAGGGCGGCGCTCTTCCCAGAACAATCGCTACAGAGCTGTTGTATAAATGGCGCAAGGCTGGTTCTTCTTACCCGGTACGTATTAGTTCCTTGCGTAAAGCGATCAGTACCGAGATAGGAATGTTTGACACCTTGCTTACCTGTTATTATTCCCTGCGTATTATTAATAAAAAGGTGGGAATCCATGGCACTACGCAGCGACAGCATCTTATTAATCAAATCTACTCTTCCCAAGAATTGACGTTGAAAAGAGTTTTCAACCGGCTAAGTTTATATTACGACCCTGATGATGTACTTATTGCCTACAAAGGACTTGTAAGTGAAACCAGGGAAAGCAAGCTCAATGCTATCGAGTACCTAGACGGTATGCTGGGTCGCAATTTGAAGACGCTATTATTTCCAGTTCTGGAAAACGGATTCATAAGTCCAGAGGATGTCAAAAACTTTTCATCCAGAATATCCCTTAAAAGCGAGGAAGAAGTTTGTCGTTTATTAATAAATATCAAGGATCGCGAGATTCACCTCAAACTCATCGACCTACTGGAGCAAATACCCGAAGAATTCAGTACAGAGCTGCTACTGGTATTTACTAACGATTCTTCTAAAACTTTACTCATTAAGGCAGCAGACGCTTTTAAAACAAGAGAGGAACTAGAAAAAACTACCTAAAATTAGATAAGCCGTGTTGTCCTATGGTGGCTCAATGCTAGATTTTTGTTTTCAGATAAGGTAAAGCCGCGCCGTTGATATTGACGTACACAGACTGATACTGTTAGTTGCCAAAACTATAATGCTCCTGAATTTTTTTATCAATTGCGCTAGCAAGATATAAGTGATCACCCGCACTGTTCTTGCTTAAAATATTACTTTCCAGACACACGATGTAGTTAACACCATTAGGATGTTCCACGACACAAACACTATTCATGTAGTTGTAACGGTTTCCAGCATATTTACCGCAAGGGGTGCTTTTTGACTTGTCACAACTGTATAAGCTCCCGGACTTAAAGTAAACTGCGGCATCGTCTAGCCTAGGGCTGGCTCCATAGCGTATTCTTCTATCGGTCATGTAAAGCAGGCGCTTGATTTCCAGGCTGCTTACCTCGTCCACCACCAGGCCTTGTTCCAGTTTTATGAAATACTTCATCAGTCCTTTGGGCGTTCCTATGCTACCTCCTTTACTACCCACATATTTATCTGCTCCATTAGTAAAAAAACTACCCAGTCGCCACTCGTCGTGGGTAATGCCCAGATCTCGTAGCGGCCGGTTTACTATTTCTATAGCCCTGTCAGTCAACTCGCGTCTATCCGCCGTTTTAAAATAATCATCTGCTTGTTCTTGGGTAAGGGCAAAGTACTCTTGCTTAAAGATATTCATGAGTAGTGCCTCCCTCCATACAATACTCGCCGCACCGTTATTACTAACGCTCAACATATGGTCCAACCATTCATAGAGAGAGAACTCATCGCTTGCGACTACGGTACGTTTTCTATAGGTGTCATTTGCCGCATCATAAACTGGAATGGTATGGTGGTCATACAATCCCCAGTTTCCAGATTTGATTACTTTATTCTTCATCAATCGAGTACGTATGCTGCGATCTGTGGAACACAACTTGTTAAGCTCTGTAAAGAAGGCAGTTGCCACTGCTATTTTCCCCACACTACCAGGCTGGAATCCAGCGGTCTCGTTAAGTTGTGCGTACCGCATATTGCTTTTATCAGTTATATCCAGTACCGTGATTCCATAACCAGATCTACTGGGAAATAGCCGCATCATTTCCTTTTGAAAATCTGCATCTTCTTTCATTATTTCCTGAACCGAATCCTTGCGGTCGCACAGCCATAAATTGATTTGGTCATGAAGTTTAAAGGATCCTGGTTTTAAATAAGATTCCTTAAGGGTGCTATCCAGCGTTTTTTCCAGACGTTTCAATCTTTTGATTCCCGTTTTCTCGTAGCCATCGATAGGATAAAAAGCCATCAATATCGCGGTGACTATAAGCATGCTGAAATAATAAAATGATCTTTTCATACTATTCTTAAATTAAACCTTTTGCCAGGTTACCCTTTATGCAGGTAAAGGCTCAACCTTCTGGATCAATTAATCGGTTGATATAGAGTTTTGTGTTGAGGTCTATGTCCTCATCGATGGAATTTAGATAATCAGAATTGCGAGCCAAATCGTTTTCAACAAAGGGTCTGATCTGGAAAAGGTAAAGTTGATCGTCTTTAAATCCAAGTTCAATATCCCATGCCCCATCATAGGACTGATCTTTAGAACCTGGCATGGTTTCATGAACCTCCATGGCAAACTCGCGTATTCTCATAAGCTGTTGCGCACTCAAAATACGGTTGTCAAAATCAACGTGTTCCATGATGGATCCACCCGTTGCAGGTAATTTTCTTTGCTTGTTCTCGCGTGCAGGAGATAGCAGTTTGCCTTTTCCATTTTTGTCAATCAGGTAAGTTTCTGCAGCCTGACCATCTACAGCACCTCCCGCACCGCGGCTCATAGCTACGGTAACTTTATTCTTGTCATTACCTAGAAAATCCTTTGTAATCAACACGCCACTATAGTCCACGTCTACCGTGGGAATAATTAGAATAGAAGGATAGACATTTTCAGGGTTCTCAAGATAGACCTGTCGCCATTTAAAACTGCGTTCAGTATAAGGGCTAGCCCACACATCACGTATTCCCTTATAGATTTTGTCACGTTCCACAGCATTGAAAACGGTAAGGTTAAGACCGGCACCGGTAAATTCTTCCAGATCCTCCATGTTAGTATCACTACGCAAGAATACCGGGACATTGCCTATTGCCCCGCCCAGCGTTTTCTTAAAGTCAGCTTCTAGGGCGGCTGCAAATTGTGGTTTCATAGGCATCACGGCAATAGCGTCTCGCAGAATTGCCAATTGATCCAGCATATAATCTTCTGGGTTTTCTGTTGAATCGCTATCGATTTTCAACTGTTCTGTCCTTGCAAAGGCAGCAATTAAAAAATCCCAATAGCTACCGGATTGTCCAGGCATGGGTTGATTCATATGGTCTTTAAATACGCCAAAAGGAATAACGATACCATCTACCACCTTACTGGGAAACATTTGCTTAAGCTGTCCCAGATTTGCTGCTTTGGGACCGCAAAGAATACCACTATCCTTGCTTCCTACAGTTGCCATACTTATAGGTAATACGCCGTCCAGCTTGAGCTTACCCTCTGGTATGCGTATGGTCTGGCGTTCTTTCTTATCGTTTGCATTAAATAGCTTGCGTTCCCTATCGGTCATGTCACCTACGGGCTTGAGGATAACCGTGCCGCTACCACTTACCGCATAGAAGACTTCTTCTCCATCCAGTTGCTTAAGGTCATTTAAGTTGTCTGCGCTTATGGCAGCATTGGGTATTCCTAGGTTACGTGCCAGTAGCTGAACATGGGACACCAGGTTGCCCTCACTTACCGTGGCGATTCCTGCGACTGGTTTAAGGTCACTAGGTGGATGGTCAAATAAATAGATTTTGTTGGGATCTACATCCAGACCCTCTGCATTACCCGGTACTACCGCTAGCGTGCCGCGTGTATAACCGGGATTGAGGCCTCGCACGGTACTGGAATTTGACACCCTAGCGATCTGGCTAGTCAATCCTATTTGACGGTTGACCAGCGCACCCAATTTTCCTATCGCATCTCCCAGGGGTAGCAATAAGGAACTACGTATGCGATCGTCATAAAATCCATAGGCAAGAGGTTCAAAACCTACATACTCCTGTACGACATCCCGATAGATTGCGTTGACCATTCCCGTACCCCATTCTACCTGACTGCGCGAGGCAGCTATGAAATCTTGCAGCTCATGGGCCGCCATGGTTTCTCCCGCAGTAACAAATAATTGTGATTCAATGGCATTCCATTCCCATCGTTCCACATATCCCGCGCTGGCAAGTGCCTGTGATAGGTAAAATATTTTGTCCAGATGTTCTCTAACTGTTGCGGGTTGCCAGTCACTTGCTTGCTGGAAAATCAATTCTTCTAATCGTAAACTTAATTCCATTGCGCTGGTGCGGCGGGTACCGCGACGGTCTGTCTTGATGTTCTCACGTATATCGCACATTAAATTTGCCGCTGCTGGAATTAGGATGGCTGGATTTTCTTGAACTGCGTGAGTCTGTGAAAACTGCGTTGCTCTCTGCCTTATGTAGGCGTCCTCGTTCCAATCATTTACCATCTGGTCTAGCTTGCCTACACTAACCGGCTGGAAGAACTCCTGCATATCCACCAGTAACTTGTTAAAATCCCTTCTTGCCTTATCATCCAGATCCTGCTCATATTTATCCAGCCATTTTTTAACTGATTCAATATCCTGTGCCTGTGGGTTACCGTGAATCTTGATGCGCAGGGCCATGAATTTGGGATACCTTTCTGCCAGTACCTTGCTCAAGCTGCGTATTTCTTGAGCTAGGTTTGTGTCCCCATTATGTGGCACGTCCCTTAAGCTCTCGCGCAACAAAAAGAAATCCCGATCAATTAAATCATCATCCCCCAGGGTGGTATAATAAAACTTGCGGCCCCACTCCTCTTCATCCTCGCGTTGTACTGCTCCACGATAGAATTGCGACCGCTCCTGTATCCAGCCGTTATCAATACTTTCCAGATAGCGTTGCAACTGGTATTGTTTAATGCGGCTATGGTTATTATTTCCGTCATAGAAATCCCAAATTTCATTTGAAGCCAGAATGTCGCCTAGATAAATGTTCCTAGACCTGGCAAGTTCTTTAACTTCAGTACGGTAGCTGGCATGCTGTATTCCCTCCCCTATTTCTTTGGGACAGGGATCTTTTGCTTCGCGTATGCTACCATCAGGACAAAACCAATTAATGGATTTATAGGGTCCCCGATCCAGCTGGCGGTAATCCTGAATCATTTGCTTTATCTGGGAATCCGTAAAATTTACTAGCTGCACGGGTTGTTGATTCTTTTGAGCTTGTAAATCACAAGTGCACAAAACCACTAGAATGGCGATGATGAGTTGGTTAATCTTCATAACCAAATGTAGGATTATGCTGGAACTAGAGTACTTAGATTCTTGTTAATTGAGGGTTGATCAATTTACGCAGGCAGGTGCTAGAATTTAGTCCGTCATTTTTCTGTTCACTAGAAGTCGAGTTAGCTGTTGATTACAGGGTGATGGTGGGTTGTTACGCTTTCGCGAAAGCGTAATCAAAAAAGACCACCCCTAAACGGAATGGCCTTTACATTTTTAATATCAAGGCTCTACAGGTCGTATCGTACCTGAAAATATATATATCTAGGCAAGATGAATTGTGCATTTGTACTCGCCAGAATTTGAGAAAAGTTATTGGACACCCTAGCATCTAGATTAAGTAGGTTTGTCCCGATTAGAGAATATTCCCATTGGGATTCTGGTTTTTGATATCTAATGGTTGCGTCTAGTAGATCAAAGTTGTTCTCAATGCCGCCAGTAGCAGTAAAGAGGTTGTAGTCATAATCTGCCCTTACAAACCAGCGCTTACCGATTTGCCAGTCCAGCGTCGTGTCAAAGGTGTGGGTGGTTGAATTATTCTCTACCGTGCCCCTGGAGTTCTCACTATTACTGTTATTAATAGACAGTACGTAGGAGAAATTGAAGTTTACACCCTTCTGGAAATTAGATCTTGCCCTGAAGCTGTAACTCTGGATGTAATTATTGACCTCAGTCAGATCTCCATTGAATATGTTGTTTGATCTTGAATAAATAAAGTTTGCAGAAACATTGGGTTGAATGCTTTTAATCTCCCGACCGTAACTGGCTGTAGCAGTTAAATTCTCATTATCCAGTGGATTGTTCAAGATACTGGAAACCCGGTTAATCCCTACTTGCTCCACATTTTGCTGTAAGGCATCCCGGGTACGTGAATATCGCAATAGGGCAAATATTTGCTGATAATTGAACATATCAAATTTGCTGTAACGCAGATTAAAGCTATCACTAGTTACACCGGTAATTTGATTATTACCTCTATTCAAACTGCTAAAACTGCTTAAAACCAAACCACGGGCATAATCCTGAACGTCTCTAAATGAAATGGTTTGTAAGTAACTGAAGTTGATACTCTCTGAGCTACGTAGGTCGTAGCGAGCTACAAATTCTGGCAACACGCGTTCCGTATTAATGGTGTTTGTAATACCGTTTTGCACATCTCTGGTTTGTACAGAATGAAATACGAGACCTGGTGTTAGGGTGAACTTACCTAGGACAATCTTATATTTTGCTCCAGCATAGTAGTTGCGATAGTCATAGTTCACATCACGGTTGCCAGTCAGGGCATCAAGATTATTGACTTCTCCCGTATTTAGGATTTGAAAAATATTAGAGTTGTAGTTCTGGTCTGCAATTACGGTCCCAGCGAGGAAATTAATATTGCTCTTCTTATTCAAAACCCTCCAGTAATCCAGCTTTGCATCTATGCGCTGCGTTTGAATAAGTTCTCGTTGATTAAGGTTGTAGGGCTCACTAGTCTGTAATCCTATCTCGCCAAAAGGCAAGGGGTCTATCTCCTCCCTAATATCTCTTAATGCATTAAAGAATGGGTCTTCCTCCTGATCGAGAAACCTAGTTTCTAGCGAGAATACATTTTTATCACCCTGCGTATAATATGCATTGAGCGACTGGTCATAACTTATGGGGTTATTTTCATTATTTGCGGCGATGTCCTCCACATCCAGATCATTATCCAGCGTGCGTTGTGAAAGGGTTGCGCTAGATGATCGCTGCTCTGAAATATTGATCTGTCCATCATAATCAAAGGACAAGTTTTCATTAGGCTTATAGTCTGCTCCTAATTTGAAGATTGCCGCGTTTGAAACTTCTTCTTGTTGCGTATCCCTGAATTCATTCAATCCTGTGGTCAAGAATATATTGCGACTGTCGTTGCGGGCGTCTGTATCATTACTAGTCAGGATTCCAAAAGCCTTTATATCTAGATTATTTGTCAATGACCAACTCGTGTTGAGTGCTGCAAATCTTGTTACGATATTAGTTGAGCGATTAGCGGCATTAAGTGACAAGGCACTTCTGGGAGCAATATTTACACTAGCTCCTGCAGCGTTTGTGTTTCCTCTTCTAAAACCTACAAAACGATTGAAATCACGTCCCGTAAAGGAGGGCTCGCCCAGGTTGTTGAGGTCCGTAAGTATATTCATGGAAAAATTCTCACTATAGAAAAACGCCTTGGGTTGTAATAGGTAGCGTTCATCCTGTCCTCCATACCCCACGGCCCCCTGACCCTCTCCAAACCAAAAGTTCTCTTTCCCTTCTTTCAACCTAATATTGATAGCGATACGATCCTGGTCGTTACCCAGACCTTTAAGCTGGCTCACATTGTTATAATTCTTAAGTACCTCAACTTTGTCTACAGCATTTGCCGGGATATTTTTTGTTCCCAGTTTTGTGTCGCCCTCAAAAAAGTCCTTACCGTTAACCATCAGCTTTTCTACCTTTTGTCCTTCAACTTCCACCTCGCCATCTTCATTGACTTCCACCCCGGGTAATTTTTGCAATACCTCACCCAGTTTGCGTTCGGTGCCATTAGTAAAACTATCTGAATTATAGACGATCGTATCCCCCTTAATCGATACTGGAATGTCATAAACGATGTTGACGGCGTCCAGTGCGTTATCATCAGCGAGCATGACATAGGTTTTTTGCAAGTCTTGTTGTAGGTTCTTGATCGTATCCTCTATAGTTTTAAGACCTAGGTAAGACACTTTTACCACATAGGTGCTGTCTTTTTTTAGATCCAGCAACTGGTATCTACCAGAATTGTTTGTAATACCAAAAGCTCCCAGGTTTTTATCTTTTTGATAGGCAATAACATTTGCCATTGCTAGGGGTACACCTAAACTATCTACGACCTTACCGGTTATCTTGACTGATTGCGCCATCGATGTACCTGCAATAAGTATAGCAAGGGCGATTAAAAGATTTTTTGCTTTCATAATTATAATTAACTCATCCATACTATTCCATCTATAATGGGGAACGTACGTTTTGAGTATGATTGATTAGTGTGTTGTACTCTTATGCTTACACACCCGCTCACCGCGGGTGGCGCTATAAGTAACTTGTATTTTACCTAGCCCTTAAGAATATCTGGGAGAGTAATTGAGATATTGGATCGACTCCCCAACTTGAGCTTCACGGTAGGACGTGGTTACCTCCTACCACGACTGCCGCGGCCTCTACCCCTGAATCTTTTTGACATCTCCTGCATCTTCTCAGTAAATAGCGCATTGTATTCCTGCTCAGTAGTTTCAGTTCCCTTTGTTGCAGGTTCAATGGCTTCTCTTTCCTCTGGATTCACTTCTATCTTACTGCACAACAGCGTAGTGTTTCCCGCACTTACTTCTAGAATTAATCCAGGTAGACCAGCATATTCTGCAGGACCGTGTTGAACTGGTATTTGAGGAGTAAACCATGCCGTTACCTGAGTGGTTTCATCCTGCTCAATCATGTCTAATAAATTTGTAGAGCTAGCAGTATCCTTATCTTTCTTTTCAGATTTTTTTACCTCTTCCTTCTTTTTGTCCTCGTCTCGCTTACGACGGAAGCTACTCCAGTCCAGCGCATTGTTCATTTTGACCGCTGTTGCTTTGATTGCTTGATACTGACCTATCATCTTAGTCTCACCAGTAATTTTCCAGTCTAGCTGTGGTATACTGTCTTTAACAAGGAATGTTTTACCCATCATGTCGCGTTGCTCAATCCATTGTTTATCATCCAGATTTTTATACTTGTCACCACCCATGGCGGTTCCCATAAAATTTCCCCAGCCTCCACGACCGTTTCCTGGTGCTGCCAGTTCTTTCTCTTCTTTGAAAATACTCTCGTTGCGATTAAACCTTAAGACAAAAGTCTTCTCACCCATTTTTTTCATACGGTCCTCAATTCTCTTGCGCTGGTCTGCAGGCATACTGCGCATACGATCATTATCCATCCAGCTCTTGTCCATCGTGGTCTTTGACATATAGGTTGCCTGTCCGTAAAAATCCTGCGCTTTGGCTATAGTGAAACACAGTAGTATTATAATTGAAACTATCGACTTCTTCATAATAAATTTATTTGTGGCTAATTTAGTCTAACGCCCTACTGCCATGAGACCCAGAACGAAGCCAATAGTTTCAACTTAAGGTAAGTTTAACACCTAGCCGCCTATAGTTCTAGTTTCTATGATGACGCCATCCTTGCCACTGCGCCTTTTAAAACGCTCCATGGCTTCTTTCATTTTTTTCTCTTGTAGCTTATCAAACTTTTCCTGATTGATTTTCTTTCCATCCTTGGGTTTTCTGAGTTCAAACTTCTTGGGGTTCATTTCTATTTTTGAACACAATAGGGTGGTATTACCAGAATTGAGCTCCAGAATCAATCCTGGTAGTCCCTGAAAGGCACCGGGGCCATTGCTTATAGGTATTTGTGGCGTGAACCAGGCGGTAATTACGTCATCTTTATCCTCTACCAGATCCAGCATATTCACCTTTTCACCCTCTTTCTGTTCTTTGATCTGCGCGGGGATGGTATGGGTAGCCTTGATTGCTTGATACTGGCCTATCATTTTAGTCTCACCGGTTATCTTCCAGTCATAGGACTCAAGTTCATCCTGTATTAAAAACTCCTTACCCTGGATTTCATCTTCACGCAGATAGATCTTCTTGTTGAGATCCTTGTAGGTGGTACCATACGTTGAGCCACCACCGGTAAAACTCATGGTGATCTTCATTCCCCCCGCCGTCGGTTTTTCCAGCTCTTTCACCTTTTCATAGATGGACTCATCTTTGGTGAAATGTAGCGTAAAGGTTTCCTCACCCGCTTTTGCCAGCGCGTCATCGATCATCTTTCTTGTCTCTGCGCTCATATTACTGTTGCGCGCCTTATTTTTCTTTTCTTGCTCCTCGCTGGGCTTTTCAAAAGTCATCTTGCTCATGTATGTGGCAACGCCTTTAAATTCTTGTTGGGCTTGTATTAATTCCGCTTTCGCGAAAGCGAGACAAACAACAAGCAGGATCTTCATCTGGAAATATTTCATGGCATTTATGTTTAGGTTATGGTGCAAATATGGGAACCTTATCCTCCCGTACTAGGTTAACCAGCGTTAACTAGTGTTAACCGGTTTTGAATCAGCATTTTAAATGTCGCACCTTTGAATTATGAATAACCGCAGATACACCTACGTTCTTTCCCTGATAAGCGTGGTCATCCTTACAACGCTAGCCATACAGGTCTACTGGAACTATAAAAATTATCTGGAGTCGCGCCGCCAGCTGGTAGCCGATGTGCAGATAAGCCTGGACCAGAGCGTCGAAGACTACTTCACGCTGCAGGCGCAGGAGGAAACCTTTGGAATATTCAGTCTCAACGGGTTGACTGATGGTGCACTAGACTCCATCACCTCCAGGTTGGATCAAGGGAAAAGCAAAAACGGGTTTTTTGATTTTAATTCCATCAAGACTGAGGACCTGACTGATGTTACCATAGTCCCCGGTGCGACCATGGACAGTTTGAACAAACTTGAAACGCAGGCTGGTATTAGGGTAATAGACTCAATTTCCATCGATCGGTTATTTGTTGCAGATGCGCCCTTTACCGCAAAAGACAAGGCACCACGGGATCTAGGTAAGTTTCTGGACTTTTTTGAGAAAAGCGATGGGATCCCGCCTACCGTCGATACCGTCTATTACAGTCCATATCCAGTTGAGTACACTTTTAAGTTTAAGGATAGTGTTACTGGTCGCAGGGTCACCAGAGAAAAAACCATATACCAGCCAAAGGAACAATATAAAGATAGCCTAGATGACATCGAGTTTCACGGTTCTGCCCTGCGCGTGGATACGCTGGATCTTCAAGCCAGCTCAAGCTTCAGGTTCCCAGAAAAAAACACCAGGATGATGGCACTGCGCAATACTACTGCCCAGGATAGCGCCGCTTATGAACTTCACAAAATAGCGTTTGATAAATCTGTAAAAAGTCTGTCAACAAAAATTATTCTCAGCTATCAGAACGACAAAATTGACACCAGTAGCCTGAGTAAGATTATAGCAAAATCACTCAACAACAAGGAGATTGACCTGGATTATGTAGTTGGGACTGTTGAAGGTGATTATAAAATGAAAAGCGTGGATGATAGTGCCAGAATACGGGCAATGGCTCAAAGCGCGTTGCTTACTGGCGATCAACAGGTCTTTCTTGAATATACAAACCTGACTGGGCTGGTATTGCGGCGCAACCTAACCGGTATCGTATTGAGCTTGTTGCTAGTGGGTAGTGTTATTTTTTGTCTTTTTTATCTCCTCAAAATCATTCAAAAGCAAAAGGAGCTGGGAGAAATGAAAAACGATCTTATTTCAAACATCACCCATGAGTTCAAGACCCCGATTGCAACTACAGCCGCAGCTCTGGAGGGTGTACAAAATTTTAATGCTAGTGGCGATCACGAGAAAACAAGCCGTTATCTGGATATGGGCCAGCAACAACTTAAAAAACTCAACGGTATGGTGGAAAAACTTTTGGAAACCGCGACACTAGACAGCAACGAATTAGAATTACAGAAATCTCAAATAGATCTAGTCGCTCTGACCGCCACTATAGTTGACAGATGGCAATCACAAACTGATAAATCAATCACCTTTACGTCCACCCAACCTAGTGCTACTATTGTGGCAGACTCCTTCCATCTAGAAAACGCGATTAATAACTTGATTGACAACGCCATTAAATATGGCGGCGAGAAAGTAAGTATTCACCTTGAACAAACTGCTGCCATGCATAAGCTGGTCGTAAGCGATAGCGGTACAAACCTAAGTCCTCGCGATGCCCGTCTTTTGTTTGATAAATTTTATAGAGTTGGGACTGGTGCGCGGCATAATGTTAAGGGATTCGGCATAGGACTGTTCTACACCCGTTCCATAATTGAAAAACATGGTGGTACGATCACCGTAGAAATAAAACCCACTACCACCTTCAAAATACTACTGCCTCATGAATGAATTTAAAACAAAGATCATTCTTGCCGAGGATGAACCTGCACTAGGCATGATTGTCAAGGAAAGTCTTGAAACCAGGGGGTTTGAGGTGCGTTTATGCACAAATGGAACTCTTGCATTAAAAGCTTTTGAAGAAGCTGCACCAGACATTCTTGTCCTTGATGTTATGATGCCAGAGCTGGATGGATTCAATCTTGCAAAAAAAATAAGACAACAGAATGAGCACATCCCCATCATTTTTCTAACCGCAAAATCACAAACCCAGGATGTTCTTACTGGTTTTGACGTGGGTGGAAACGACTACCTCAAAAAACCGTTCTCAATGGAAGAACTGATTGTACGCATTAAAAATCTACTGCAGCGTGGTGAAGTGCAAAAAACTGCCGCAATCCACGATATAGGGAGCTACCGGTTTGATTTCCCCCGGCAGAAACTCACTTATCGAGATGAAGAATCCATAAATCTTACCCACCGCGAGGCACACTTGCTATACCATTTGATACAGAAGAAGAATGCGGTCCTAGACCGCAGCTATATCCTTAAAAAACTATGGGGTACAGATGATTTTTTTACCGGTCGCAGTATGGATGTTTTTATCACAAAGCTGCGCAAGAAACTCTCTAGGGATAGCCAGATAGAAATTGTGAACGTGCGCGGTTATGGGTACAAACTTGTGGTTTAATCCACAGCGGTCACGGGATTATGGTCACCAGCGCAAATAATCTAGCGTAATTACAATGCTATTTTGGGCGTGACCCCTATCTGCAAATAGGGGTCGGGCTATCCATTGCAATCTTTTTGCTCGTTCCTCTCAAAAAGGATTTCCATTCCTATCCCTCACGCAGTAAGTAACTTACAGAATTGCCCTTTAATCGTTGCTCAATTGATTCATTCTATAAATACTGGTTAATCAGACTCTATTTGACTGGGGATGATTGAACCTCGTTAAGCAAGTTTATCCATTGCTCTTTTACCGTGCTCCATGAATAATCCTGTACAGTAAGCCGGCCGTTTTTAGTAATATTATATACCAGATCTTTATCTTCTATGAGACTATGTATAGCATTAGTCATTTGCTCAACAGAGGAGTCGTTGACCAGCAGACCGCTCTGTTTATCATTGATAAGGTAAGGTATGCCTCCTACATTTGTACTTACGATGGGCAATCCCAGGGCCATAGCTTCCAGTAAACTTACTGGTAGATTATCAAAATGGGTGGTGTTGATCAATACATCGTATTCCGTACTCAGTTTATGCCACTCTGTTCTGCTTAATGTGCCGGTCAGTTTGAGGTTGACGCCCATTTTCTGAGCCAAGGTCTTGGTGGTAGCCATAGTACCGTCCTTATCTGGACCTACCATACACAACTCTACTCCATCATAGTTTCCAGACAGTTTACTGGCTACCTGGACAGCCATGGTGGGATTATAGATATCTGCAAAAGATCGCACCCATAACAACTTAGGTGCTATATGGGTTCTTTTTTTAAATGAATATTCTTCTAGCTCGATTGTGTTGTAAATGACTGTCAGGTTTGGATAGATATCAGATTTAAATTGGCTTGCCAGGTATTGACTCGGACAAACAATTTTATAGGCTTCCCTGAGGTATCTGTGGAAAATCGACCCAGTCGTTTTAAGTCGCTGTGGCAAGTTGCCTCCATGAAGAATGGGGACATAGGGTAGGTTATATCGACTACAAAGTCTTGAAACTGCAATTGCAAACCAAAAGTTGAGCGTGCTATAGGTATCGATCAACACCACATCTGCCCAATCTTTGTTAGCTCGTACCGTATTCAACATATCCACCAGCCTTATAGCCTTGTTCAGCTTACTTGATGCGGCGCGCACATTAAATCCCTCTTTCTCCAGTAAGGGGGTAAGTGTATCAATGTGGGTAGGAGTTCTTCCTCTAGCCGCCAGCATATTTCCTATGTAGATAATATTTGTCATGTGCGCTGGACTAGACCATTATAAATAGGTAACAACTCATTCAGGTATTGCTCAGATCCATATTTTTCTACGATGTGATGATGGAATCTACTCGCATCTTTAGTTCTCCTCTCTGGGTTATTTAGGTAATTTAATAATGCATCAGTTAATTGGTCAACGTTATTACTTTCTACTACCATACCCCTATCACCTACCACTTCCTTACAGGCGCCCACATCTGTTACCACCACCGGTAATTGTGCCATTCCATATTCTAACAATGATACCGGTAAACCTTCTATTTGTGATGCGAGAACGGCTATATCCATTTGGTCCAATAGATCAAACGTATCCTTGCGACTACCATAGATCAACACATGATCCGCAAGCTGGTGCGCAGCTATAAAGGATTTAATTTCTTTACTATATTCATCTCCTGCATCCTTACCGACGAGGTGCAGCGTAGCCACTGGCACATGCTGCAGAACCTTGTCAAAAGCCTTGAGTAGAAAAATGATGTTTTTCTGGTACCTCAAATTAGCAAGAGAAACAATACGGCTACCTGCAACTCCATCAACCTTGATATAGTCATGCCGTGCTGGCAGTATTGAGAAATTGCGTAAGTAAATGGGGTCGGTTACCCCAATATTGTTAATTACCCAATCATTAAGATCCTCATTCACATTGATGACCTGATCAAAAGACCTTGCAAATAATTTAAGAGCGGTAGTCTTTTTCCAGCCTATAATTCTGGATTCCCCGTTGTGATTATGCCACACCAGTTTAAAGTTTACATAGAACATCCTCGTGATTACTGCAAAAAAATACGAAGATGAATGTGCATGCACTACTTGAATGTTATGTTTCTTGATGTAGTTTGAAAAAGCTTTGAACGCCTTTCCATCTACAGTAGATTGCCGATCAAGACAGCAATATTTTACGGAATTTCCTATGGATTGCTGGAGGTCACCACCCGTGCGGGTAGCAATCAAATGACTTTCATCGACCACGCCAGCTAGCACATTAGCAAGATTTACCGCAAGCCTTTCTGCACCACCCGCTTCCAGACTGTCTATAAGTTGGAGTATTCTCATGAATGCAGCAGGTTTTTTATGGCATCCTCAAACTTTTCAGTAGTATACTGGTGCGAGAACTGTTGTGCCTCTCGCGACATTGCTTCAAATATCTCAAAGTTTTCAATCAGATATTCTACGGCTTGTTGCGTACTAGTAGAACTTAGGTGTACGATTCCCCGTTTTATGGTGTTTTGCATCTCACCATATCGATATTCTGGATCCTTGGAATTAGTTGCGTAGTTTTCATCGTTGAGCATCCACGACACACAACTTACCGGTGTTGCGATGGCAATGCAACCGTTCCACATTGCCTCGGCAACCACTTTGGGCCAGCCCTCACTTCTGGATATTAAAAATGAAAAGTGGGCTCTTCTATAAGCTTGTGCAACCACCTCCTGAGGTTGGTTCCCGTGGACCCTTACCTTGTCTTCAAGACCTATCGCCCTTACTTTCTCCTTAATTACCTCCTTGAGATTTCCATCACCATAGAAATCCAACTCGATATCCACGCCTTTTTCCCGGAGTGATTGCATGATTTCCAGTACCTGCTCAGGATCTTTATTCACCGTCATGGTTCCCACGTACATTGCATAAAACGGTGGAGTTTTTGACTTGACTAATCTCTCTGGTATTTCATTCTCGCTATAAGTTGCCGTAAAAAACTGTTTGATGTTACTGGACTGGTCTGGCCATTTACCGTAGGCCATGACCTTGAGGTTCTTGCTCCATCGGGTGCTGGCAAATAGTTTTTTTTGCCATACGTAAGCTCTGGGCTGTACTGCATTAGGATCCCAATTTCCAGCGTATTTGACCGTCTTTTTCTTTTTGGGAAAGAATACTTGTATGACCCCTGCCAGCAAACATAGATTTCCGGGACTACGTAAGTGAATGTGATCTGCTCTACTCATTTCACGGAATAGGATAAACACTAGACCTGGAAGGGACAGCAAGGACTTGAATATTGCAGATGGACGGTGAAAATCCAATCTTCCCGTTCTAACCTGCTCAAACGACTGCTGCGCAATGGCTTTACCCAGCATGTTTTTTGGTGAGCGATCAGGGCAGACAATCGTGGTATGGGACACATGTCTCATCCACATGTCCAGTTCTTTTACATATGGAGCATAGGCAGCTCGCATACTGGCTTCATTGGTAATTATGGGTGCGTCTGATACTACTAGAAGCTTCATTGATTGTTGCTTAATGCCATAAGGCGCAAGATAACTCGCTCCCCACAAATAGGGTTAAGTTTGCTTGCAGCTGCTCATAAGATTGTACATTGTCCTGGTGAAGCAACCTCTAGCAATTTTTTTCTTCCTTTTTGCGGCTTTAATCCATCTGGATTTGAAAGCGCAACCCCTGGGTGCAGAAAGATTCTATGGTATCGATGATTTTGAGTTCGTTTACTATTCAAACAATGGAGAGCTTTTTAAAAAACATCAAGAAAAGATCTATCGATTTTACGACATTCAGCTAGGTGAGATTACTAGTGTAGACCTGATCAACCCACTCAAGATTTTGGTGTTTTATAGGGAAACACAAACAGTGGTCCTACTAGACAACCGTTTCAACGAGCTGGAGAGAATCCCACTATCCAGCTTACAACCCTACAGATACATTGAACATGCCGCCCTGGCGGGAGAGCGCCTGCTATGGTTGCACAATATTGACGAGAACCTCATTGAGCTCTACAACTATGTTGATGGCAATATGCAGAGCCGCACGCCACCATTAAAAGGAATTGTACAACATCTCTATACAGATTACAATTTCTGTCATGTGCTGATTGATAGTGTTGTAAGCAGTTATAACATCTACGGCAGCAAGACCGCTGCCTTGTCCATTAAAGATACCCGTCATCTCTCTTTTGATTTAAAGACGCTGGTTATGCTGGAAAATGATACTATTAAACGCTATAGGTTTGGTGGGGAATTCCGCTTTCGCGAAAGCGGGACCCAAACAATCAAAATCGATTTTGAGAATCTAAAAGACACCTACTTAAAGGCTGGAAAATTATATCTTTGGAACGGTAAAAATTTACTGATTCACCACCTGGAACAAAACTGATTTCTCATGCATATCGCCATTGCCGGTAATATAGGAGCTGGTAAAACCACCCTGACAAAACTTCTTGCAAAACACTACAAATGGACCCCCAGATTTGAGGATGTACTTGAGAATCCCTACCTGGAAGACTTTTATAACGACATGGAGCGCTGGTCCTTCAATCTACAGGTGTACTTTTTGAACAGCAGATTCAGCCAGGTGCTGGAGATACGAGAAAGCGGTAAGAAGATTATTCAGGACCGTACGATTTATGAGGATGCCAATATTTTTGCGCCTAACCTACACGCCATGGGATTACTCTCACAGCGGGATTTTGATAATTACAGTACGTTATTTGCACTCATGGAAAAGCTGGTTGCCGCGCCGGATTTGTTGATATACCTGCGCAGCTCGATCCCCAATCTCGTGAATCAAATCCATAAACGGGGCAGGGATTATGAAAACAGCATCTCCATAGATTACTTGAGCAGACTCAATGAGCGATATGAAGCCTGGATTCACAACTATGACAAGGGTAATTTGTTGATCATAGACGTGGATGAAATCGATTTTGTGAATAACCCAGAGGACCTAGGGGAAATTATCAATAAGATTGATGCGCAACTTACGGGTTTATTTGCTTAGCAGTATCTACTAGTATCCCATTTTTTTTCTAGCCCTATTGATAACACCGTTTGCGACTATTGATGCTTTTTGTGCTCCCAACTCTAGTGCTGCATCAATTTCTGATCGGTTTTCCATGAAGTGGTTGTAGGCGTTACGCTCATTCTCAAATATGCGGGTAATTACCTCAAACAATTCTTGTTTTGCGTGACCATAACCATAATTCCCCGCTTTGTAGTTGCTAGCCATTTGCTCAATTTCACCTGAGTCGGCTACTAACTTATAAAGAGCGAAAACATTACAGGTAGCTGGATCTTTAGGCGCTTCCATGGGTGTGGAATCAGTGGCGATGGACATACATTGCTTGCGCAGCTTTTTGTCACTTTGGAATATATCGATGATATTACCTCTAGATTTACTCATCTTGTGTCCGTCAGTACCTGGGATCAATTGGGATGCTGCCTGGATCATCGCTTCTGGCTCAATGAATGTTGCTCCCATCTGATTGTTGAACCTACCTGCGACGTCTCGAGTGATCTCCAGATGCTGTAATTGATCTTTGCCTACGGGAACTATCTGGGCGTCATAGGCAAGAATATCTGCCGCCATCAACATGGGATAGGAAAAAAGCCCTGCGTTCACATCCTCGAGTCGATCTGCCTTATCCTTAAAGCTATGTGCTAGTTTCAAACGCTGGTAGGGGAAAAAACAAGATAGATACCAGGATAATTCTGCTACCTGGGGAACATCACTTTGTCGATAAAATGTTGTCCGATTGATATCTAACCCACAAGCGAGCCATGCTGCGGCAGTACTGTAGGTATTCTCCCTGAGTAGTTTACCCTCTTTGATTTGGGTAAGGGAATGCATATCTGCAATGAAGAGAAAAGAATCATTAGCCCCATCATTTGCCATTGCTATCGCAGGAATAATTGCACCTAGCAAATTGCCTAGATGCGGGGTTCCCGTTGATTGTACTCCAGTTAAGATTCTTGCCATGTGATCAATAGATGATGCGCAAAAATAGTTATCCTGACTATAGCCCTGCTTCAGATTTCAATTAAAAAGCGCGACCTTGAGATACTCGCGGCTAATGAATGAACTGTGGTATACGCTGTAGTTTAAAACAAATATTACTTAAAAACACGAGTATAGTATCTACATTTGATTTAATGAAGTGGTACAGCTATATCCTGATGCCCCTGTACAGGGGCTGGTTCTATATCTTGATGGGCGTACCTATTATTTTGCTCTTGCCTATCTTAATAATGGCTACGTTAAGTGAGCGCACTTATTTTATCTTCTTTAGAATAGCACAATTGTGGTCCTATATCATACTCTATGGCATGGGGTTTTATCCCATCATTACCCGTGAGCAACCTATCCCACGCAACCAAAGTTTCATGCTGGTGGCAAACCACACGAGCATGACAGATATTATGATGATGCTCATCATTTCCAGGAGTCCCTTTGTTTTTGTGGGCAAGGCAGAACTAGCTAAGATCCCAATATTCGGATTTTTCTACAGGCGTACCTGTATTCTTGTTGATCGAGGTAATGCCCGTAGTCGCAAGGCAGTTTTTGATAGTGCCAGAAGACGATTACAAAACGGGATGAGTATCTGTATCTTTCCTGAAGGTGGTGTTTCTGATCATGATGAAGTGCTGCTTGATGAATTTAAGGATGGAGCTTTTAGGCTCGCAATAGAACATGGAATCGATATCGTACCGATTACGCTACCAGACAACAAGAAACGGTTCCCATTTGAGTTTCTTAAGGGTAGTCCAGGCAAAATGAGGGCATACATTCACTCTCCGGTATCTACCGCTGGTAGTAGCGTGTCAGACAAATCTCGCTTTCGCGAAAGCGTAAGATCCACCATTTTTGAAAAATTAAAGGAGTATCGTGGAATCAGTTGAATGAAAAAAGCATCGTTTTTCAACTAGAAGCTGTAGAATTAATTTAAACCTACTTACCGCAACCTATCAATTCCAGATATTGCGTTGCCCACAAAAGTTCCACCTCTTGCAATCACTAGATCGCTTACCGCCCAGAAGGGAATTAAAAACATAAGACCCGCTACGGCTGTAAGCCATAGCGGGTTTAGTCTTAAATAGAGACTTATTTATGCTTCCACCATTTTCATGGCTTCGGCAATTTTTTTATCGAGTTCATCCATTAATTCTGGATTATCCTTTAAAATATTCTTTACTGCATCGCGGCCTTGTCCCAACTTTGTTTCCTCATAAGAGAACCATGAACCGGCTTTGTGTATGATCTCATAGTTCACCCCTAGATCGATGATTTCACCAAGTTTAGAAACACCCTCACCATACATGATATCAAATTCGGCTGTTCTGAATGGCGGGGCAACTTTGTTTTTGACCACTTTTACTCTAGTCTTATTACCCAGAACACCGCCAGAACTATCTTTGATTTGTGTGGATCGCCTGATATCAAGACGTACCGAAGCATAAAATTTAAGTGCGTTACCTCCAGTAGTAGTCTCTGGGTTACCGAACATTACTCCTATTTTCTCTCGCAACTGGTTTATAAAGATTACGGTACAGTTGGTTTTAGAAATGGTTCCAGTCATCTTACGTAGCGCCTGTGACATCAATCGAGCATGTAACCCCATCTTGCTGTCTCCCATTTCCCCCTCAATCTCGCTTTTAGGTGTCAATGCTGCTACTGAGTCTATAACTATGATGTCAATTGCTCCTGAGCGGATCAGGTTTTCTGCAATCTCTAGTGCCTGCTCCCCATTATCTGGCTGAGAAATAATTAAATTATCGAGGTCTATGCCCAGTTTTTCAGCATAGAAACGGTCAAACGCATGTTCTGCATCGATAAATGCGGCAATGCCTCCAGCCTTTTGAGCCTCTGCAATTGCGTGAAGGGTCAAAGTGGTTTTACCAGAAGATTCAGGCCCATATATTTCAATTACCCGACCCCTGGGATAGCCACCTACCCCTAGTGCTGCATTAAGGGCAAGCGATCCAGTTGATATCGACTCTACGTCGACCACCTGTCTATCACCCATTTTCATAACGGTACCCTTACCGTATGCTTTGTCTAGTTTGTCCAGTGTTAATTTAAGAGCTTTGTTCTTTGCTTCAAGCTCTTTTTTAGCGTCATCTGCCATTTTCAAGATTCTTAAAATTAGTTTGAATGGATTGTAAAAATTCCGCTTTCGCGAAAGCGGAATTAACTACTTCTATTACGTCACAAAGATAGTAAACAATGGCTTCAAACCCTTGATATAACTGCGATTACTTCTTTATAAACTTAATGGTTTGGGTAGCGTTTGCCGAGCTTATTTTAATAAAATAGAGTCCTGACGATAATTGTTCTACCTGCGATAATTCTATAGTATTTCCGGTTGTTTCATAGGGAATATTGTTAAGCGTACGGCCATTGATATCAGTTATTGCGATGGTCATGGAATTGTCAAAACCAGTATTCAATTGTAACGTAGCTCTATTCTCTACTGGATTAGGGTATAACCTAGCTAGAGGTTGATTCATAGTGTCAGGATTACTGGCGGTACGAGCTACGAAAAATTGGCTCACGTGAAAATCCAGATCCACACCTGCATCATCTACATCGCCATCTGTCGCATAGAATGCAAACTCTACCAGACCACTAATGCTGCTTAAATCTATGAAGCTTGTCGCTCCAGTCACCGCAGGACTATTGTTTATATTCCACGTCTCAAGTACCTGCCATGGCCCGGGAGTTGCGCTGAATTCTCGGTAAACTAATTGTACCACATCATCGCTGCCCATTGTTGCTACCTCTGAGGTTACTGAGATCCCAGTAGGTCTATATGCCGTTACAGCTACTGTCACACTCAGAACATCACTTGCAGAGTCTGTAACATCGTAAACGCCTGATATGAGCCACTCTCGATTTTCGGCAGCATTTAATCGTACTACGTTAGAAACATCCACTCCTCCATTGCTTGTTGTGAATCCGCGTCCTCCTCGCCATTGTGATTCCCCTAAGCCAGTTGCTCCGTCAATAGGGTTGCCACGTCCCGCATCCCTCCAGCAATCGTCTGGTGTATGGCTTAAAAAGCTTACATCAAGGGGGAAGGTATCGTTAACAGTATCGCATAGCGTTCTAAACGTAAGCGCAACAGACCAGTCGCTGAAGACTCCAGGTGTACACTCTTCTCTAAGAAACAAATCGTATACTGTACCTGGGGGGAGGGGGGCGTCTCCATTAATACCATCACCTATAATGATGGTGTTAATACCAGCTTGCACCAGACCTGACTCAAATCCTCTTCTAATAACCGGTGTTCCACCAGTAGGCGCGCCAGTTCCGGGAGTGTTGAGTGCAAACTCGTAATTTCCAGTAGCATTGACATTTGTGGTTTCAAAAACAACTGAAACGTGATCAGTAAAGATTTCATCAATGAATACTCCACTAGGCTCAGAGCATTGTCGTCTTGTCTGAATTTCAAAATTATCTATGTGTACCTCATAGTCCGTAGCGCTAGCCGCAGAGCCTGCATCAGTAACTATTGCAATAAAAACTGAACTATCTACTATTGAAGTGGCATCAACGGTAATAACTTCACGGGTATTAGGTATATTATTGCTTTGAGTTATAGTTTTAAGAACGTTCCAACTAGTACCCACATCATTGCTATAAGCCACATAAATAGCGTCATCTGGATCCATTTGAGCGACACCTTCATTGTCTACTGCTGTAATAGCCATGTCAAAATCAATTTCATATCCCCCAGCACTTAAATTAAATTCTGGCGATATAATCCATTGATAAGGACTTGAATCTGTTACTAAAACATCTATTGATCCACCCCCTGACAAAAAGTTGTGTGCAAACTCCTCTTCTACCCAAAGACTGGAGGTTGAAGCAGCGCTTGAGTTTATACTTCCAGCAGATCCGAACTGCCAGCAAACAGGAGGAAATGTGTCGAATTCCTCAACAAAAGCAGGGGTTTGCGGAGTGCAATTTTGTGCTAGAACCATACCTATGGGAAGCAATAGTAGCAATGCAAAAAAGTTGAGTTGTTTCATTTTATATGTATTAAACAACAAGATTACATCACTTTCCTACATATAAGTTGTTATGGTTTTTACAATTATTAATTGATTGGCTCTTAATGTTTTGGAAATAAAAAAGGGGATGCTTACGCATCCCCTTTTTAAAAGTTCAGTAAGTCTTATTGTTTAATAAACTTCAAGGACTCATTGCGTACACCATCTGATAACTGAATGAAGTACATACCTGCTGTCAAATCACTTAGGTTATCAACGGTAATAAGATTTGACACATTATTGAATTTTCTGGTTTGTACCACCTGACCTAGTGTATTTACTATCGTAATTTGATAGTCGCTACTAGTACCATTGGTCACATTAATATTCAAAGCGTCGCCCGCTACTGGGTTAGGATAAAGACCAAACGACGTATCTAGTGTTAGATCATTAGAACTTGCCGTTCCATCAACTGTAAATCTACCTACATTAAAGTCATAATCACTTGTATCATCTGTGTTATCCTTTGCAAGGAACGCAAATTGCACTATACCAGTATAAGCAGTTAGATCATAAGTGCTTACATCGCCGTCTGCATCAGGTGCGTTATTATTAGCAGCACTCCATTGAACTAGCTCACTCCACGTATTACCACTATCTTCAGTAACCAGCAATTGGACAGTATCATCAGTACCACTCATTCCAGTAGGATCTGCACTGGTTAATCCCCAGTCGGTGACTGCCACCTCGACAGTTAGTACTCCATTAGTAATACCAGACATATCATACTCCGCAGTTAGTAACCAATCACTCACAAAATTAGAGTAAAGGTTTATTGCATTTGCCTGAACAAGATTACTAGAAGCATCGATATATTCAGCATCAGATGTTCTCCAGCTAGAAGTACCCAGCGATGATGGTCCACTTACCTGATCTCCAGCATCAGCTTGACTCCAACAGTTGGGGTTGGGTGTATTACTTGAGAAAACGGCCGTTCTTGGGAAGCTTGAAATAACCGCGCAATCCGTAACAAATGTTGTAGGACCGGTAAATACAGAATTACAATTTGCTCGTATATAGATATCATAAGAAGTACCTACATCTAGAGCTCCCTCAGTATAAGAATTGGTCATAGTATTAGTAGTTCCTACCGCAGGGGCTGGACTACCAGAAGGCAAGATCACTACCTCCCAGTCAGTTGTGGCTGGTATGTTAGGATCTGTCCACGAGACGGTAACGCTTGTACTAGTTGTCGCATCTATGGTAATATTCTGCACTTCTTGACAAGCTGGGATCGTACGAATACGGAAGTTGTCTATAAAGAAATCAGTATCAGCACCATTACTAGTAGGTCCAGATGTTGCATAGAATGCAAAACGTACGTCAGATGCTGTTGAAGCTAGTGTCTCCACGTAGTTCTCACCAGTCTCAGACGGTTGATTGTTCTCATCCCATGTATTGAGAGGCAACCAGTTTATACCGTCCTCAGTATAAACAAGCTCTACCTTATCATCAGAATCCCATGGGGTAAAGAAAGTATCAGCAAAATCAGTTGACGCTACATCCATCGTAAGCTCATACCCGCCAGCAGATAAATCAAATGAAGGTGAGACTAACCATCCACTTCTATTAGTCGTATAGATGTTAAATTTTGCAGCTCCAGTAAAACTGTTATTTGCAAAGCCATCGTTAGTCCACAATGAAGTACCGAAAGTTATGGGTCCAGTTGTTTCATCACCACCAGTAGCTTCATCCCAACAATCAGGAACATATGTGCTAAAGTCTTCTAGATATAATGGTGTAAACGAACTACACAAAGTTGTAAAATTGAGTGGATTCGTAGTCCAGCTACTCTCATCTCCCGGAGCACATACTTCCCTCACATAAAGATCATACTCAGTATTAGGTGACAATGTAGGGTTACCAGCAGTACCATCACCTATAGTATAGGTTATCATTGGGCTATCCATACCTATCGCCGTAGCGTCAGTCCACGCGGCACTGGCCGCAGTAGGAACACCAGCGCCTGGAGCAGTTAATGCATATTCAAAAGAACCACTTGAAGCTGGGTTATTACTCTGGAAAGAGACATTTACACTAGAGTCAAATATTGCATTTTGAACCAATCCAGTAGGAGCATTACAACTAGGTGGCGTCCTTACCGCAAAATTATCTACGTAAAAATTATGATCTCCAGTAGAGTCTGCCTCTGCATAGAAGCCAAACTGAACATTAGTTCCAGTACTAGTCAAGTTAAAGTTGATATTATCACCAGTAACACTAGGTTCACTACCGTCTTCCCATCTTCTAATCTCTGTCCAGTTCACACCATCTTCTGTCATGACGAAGACAACTTTATCTCCAGCACTCATGTCCATAGGGTTGGTATTATTCCAAACGGTACCGGCAACATCAAAGTTGACTTCATAACCCCCGCCAGACAAATCAAACTCTGGGCTCAATAGCCAGCCCTGCTGACTGAACCATATTTCAAAACGAGCTGAACCTGAGAATCCGTCATTGGCAAATCCATCTCCAATCCAAGGATTAGCTCCCAGAGACGTAGGACCAGTAGTCTCGTCCCCACCAGTTGCTTCTTCCCAACATTGTGGAATATAAGAAGAGAAGTTTTCTATATAATCGGGCGTAATAGCCACACAAGCTGTAGTAAATGTAAATGGACCTACGTAACGGCTTACCCCGTCGGTTCCACCACAATCTGCACGTATGTAAAATTCATAGGTAGAAGATCCAGTCAAGCCATTTAATTGTAGTGGCATTGCCATGGTAGGAAGAGTTGATACTGACTCTGTAGGAGCATTATTCTCATCAAATGCAAACGGTGCAATACCATACTGAAGATCAAAATTAGTTTGACCAGCAGAACCTTCTGTCCAGAAGACATCTACCGTTGTACCTGAAATATTATCAAAAGTAATTCCTGTAGGCGCGTCGCAGGTAATTACCTCACCAACACTAAAATCGTCAATAGCTACATCACCATTAAACACGCTCGCCCCAGTAAACTTCTCAGATTGAAGTCTGAAAATAACCGTTCCACCAGCATATGGTGTCAGGTCTACCCTTTGTTCCAACCAATCTGAATCATTATCTGCTTGTTGCTCACCTACTAGGTTTACTACGCTTGTGTACGTACTCCCATTATCAGTTGACACAGCAACATCTAGATAGGTAATAGCAGATCCATACATATGATAGTAGAAAGACAATTCAGGGTTAGTAAGTGCAGATATATCGATCGTTGGTGTAAATATATTTGCTATTGATCCACTCGGACCATCACTTGCCTCTACATACAAGAAGTTAGTACCACTAAATGCAGCATCCGGTCCAGTAGCTCCAGATGTAGTGTCGTCATCACTAATTGCCCAATCGTAGATCGTAGAACTCGTATCTACCCAGCAATTTTCCTCGTCGAATGCTGTTGTAGGAGTGAAATCTTCAAAATTAGTAAAATAAGGCGCTACAAACGCTGAACATGGAGTGGTAAAGGTTAGTGGTCCGGCATAGTCAGATAGCTCAGTCCCACAATCTGTTCTTACGTAAACATCGTAAGTAGTTTCAGGCGACAACATTGTCAATGTAAATGGGTTGCCTACATTATCCTCTGTAGGTGTTCCAGTAGGGGTAAATCCTACCGGACCCCATTCAATATCAAATGTAGTTTGAGCTGGGTTTGAACCTATCCAAGTAATTGTCGCAGTTGTATCAGTAATACCAGCAGTATCTAATCCAGTTACTGGTGGGCAGTCAGGTCCACTTTCTACACAAATATCTGTGGTAGCCGTACTGGAAGAATCTGTCCACAAGGCCATCCTGTAAGTTTCACCCGGCGTTAAACCTAATAGCAAACCAGTCGTATTTGCAGATGATCCACAAGCTAACTCATTACCGCCGCAAGAATCAAATAAAGCGTATTCCATAGACTCTGACATACTTACCGTTACAGACCCGACTGATGGGGCGACGAAATCAATCCATAAACCTGGATTTGTACCGGTCGCATCACAAGAAGCAACAGCATTAAGGTTAAATGCGTTTGACAAATCAAATGAAAACGGAGTAGCTGTTGAACAGTCTGCCACTACGGGTACATTAAACGATGCTATACAAGTTTCACCCTGTAAGGGCGTTGTAATAGTTACTGGTCCCACATATTCAGTCAGATCCGGAGTAGTTGCATCACCACAATCTGCTCGCACATAAAAATCATAGCTGTTTCCAGAAACCAATCCAGTAGCATTGAAAGTAGGCATGGTAACTCTGGTTTCTGGTATGAAAGGAGTATCCACTAGTGGATCATCGCCACCATTAAACACAATCACATCAAACGCTGTTTGAGTATCCTCTCCTGGAGTCCAACTAAAGTCTGCGGTAGTAGTGTTTATATTATCCACTACGAGATCAAATGGCTGTAAACAGCTAGGTCCTTCAAGCAGACAAACGGTTGCAGTAGTAAGACTCTCAGTCTCATCCCAAAATACAATTCTATACTCTGAACGTGATTCCAAATTACCAACCTCTATAGTGTCAGTATCAGATGTTGTTCCACATCGCAGTTCAGTCCCATTAACACAGGCAGAATTTCTAGCATATTCAAATAGAGCATAGCTCAACGATTCACCAGTAGAAATTTCTATAGACGTGTCCCCACGACCTAGTGAAAAGTCATACCATACCCCAAGATTAGTACCATTTCCAGCACAACTTGCAAAATCAGTACCTAAATCAACAGCGTTTGTAAAGTCAATTACTATTTGAGTGGAAGCGTCACATACTGTTTCTAAGTTAGCGTCAACTGGAAGCGCGCAACTGTCTCCTAGTCCCGGTGTACGGAAGTCAGCCCCAGCCGAATAAAAACTTTGACCATCGGTTGCGCCACAATCAGCACGTACGTACGCTGTAAATCTTGTTCCAGGTGCTAGGTCATCTAATGTGACCGTGGTTGCTGTTTGACCAGGGTGACTAGGAGCAGTAGGTGAAGGTGTGCCGCCTAATGGAACTATATCTAGATCCCATAGTGTCTGAGCAGGGTCATTTGAATTCCAAATGAAATCTGCACTACTAAGCATAGTCACCTCATCATACATCTCGTTGCTTACCGCTAGACCTGATGGGGTAATACATGGAGGTGCTTCGTCAAAAGAAATATTGTCCAATGACACGTCAGACTCATAAGTATTTCCGGGTCCAGGGCCTTTTGTATTTGAGAAACTTACAATTACCGTTTCGTTTGCATAAGCGCTGAGATCTACTATTGCTTCTAACCATGGGTCTAGCTCATCAAATTGCTGTGGACCGACTAGCTGGAAAATGGGTGTAGTAGTAAATGTAGCCCCGCCATCAATAGATATATTGACATCTAATGACGTTATGAAAGCCCCATACATATGATATCTAAATGACAATGCTGGTGCAGCAAGAGCAGATAGGTCAACTTGTGGACTCCATAAAGTTGCTGTATCTCCATTACTCCCGTTTGATGCTTCTACATAAAAGTAGCGCGTTCCCATAAACGGGCCATCTGGTCCTGTTGCAGATGAAGTTGTTGAACCATCTTCTACAGCCCAGTCATAAGCTGTAGCGCTGACATCGCTCCAGCAATTTTCATTTGTCAAGCCTTGAGTGGTAGCAAAGGCCTCGACATCTTCCAAGAAAGGAGCTGCTATCGGTCCACAGGCTGTCATGAAAGTAGGTCCCGCCACGTACTGGCTTAATTCCCCACCACCACAATTTGCTCTTACGAAAAAGTCATATTCGGTTTGCTCTGTTAGACCAGAAATTGAAGCTGGTATTCCAGTATTTGTAGCGGTAGCTACAACCGGTCCAGTAACTGGATCACCCTGCGCTACTACAACCACGTCATAATCAACGTTATTAGTACCAGTAGCCATCCAGGTAAGTTCTGCTGTAGTATCGGTAACAGATAATACATCTAAACCGGTAGGGTCTAGACAAACCGGTCCTTCTTCAATACATATAAAAACCACATCGGTTGAAGTTCCATCCACCCACATGGCGATTTTGTAATTCGTCGAGGTTAAAAGGTTGGTGATAATTTGACCGGTTCCACCAGTAGTTTCATCACATTCAACCTCAGTACCTGCACAAACGTCTAGAATTTGATACTTTAAGTCTTCTGTAGTGTTTAAAGTAATCGTTCCTACAGTAGCACCGGTAGTGAACTCAAACCACAATCCAGTATTTACACCACCAGTATCACATCCTGCAATGGATCCTAGATCTCCAGCATTAGCTAGATCTAGATCATAAGAAACCGCGCCTGGATCACTACAATCTGCATTAACCGTTAATGGTAGGGCAGTTGCACAGTCATCACCAGGGCCACTTGTTCTAAAAGTGAATGGTCCTGAAAACCCACTAGAATCAGTAGGTGAACAAACTTCTCTTACGTAAAACTCATAAGCTGTACCCGGTGAAAGGCCTTGAACCTGAAAAGGATTCATGCTAGTAGAACCAGTAGTAGGGAAATTAGGAGTTCCTGAAGGCATTGTTCCTACTGGAACCACCTCAAATTGAACCTCTGGATTTGTATTTCCATTGTCCGTAGTAAAACTAAGATCGGCAGTAGTATCCGTTATATTGGCCGCAGACGCTCCCGTAGGTATAAAACAGGTTGGGCCAGTTTGCAAACAAATTTCTGCTATATCGGTACTTGTACCGTCTACCCAGAATGCAAGTTTATAATTAGTATTTGCTGCAAGCCCAGTTACTATGTTCAAACCAGTAGCGTCAGTTGACCCACACGCAATAACTACTCCCCCACAACTATCCGTAATCTCATATTCAAGATCAATACTCGTATTCATTGTAATGGTAGGTACAGTTCCCGTAGTAAATTCATAGAATGCTCCTGTATTTGTTCCTGAGCTATCACAAGAAAAACTACCGATATCAATTCTACTAGCAAGATCAAGCCTTTCTGGCACAACGCCAGGGGCGTCACAATCAGCAACCAGAGCGATAGGAATTGCGGCAGTGCAATCATCACCAGGTCCAGGAGTCCTAAACGTAACGGGTGCGGTAAAAGCACTTGTCTCACCCATAGGACAGTTGACACTTACAATAAAATCATATAAGGTTGAAGGCGTAAGACCAGAAGCACTTGCCATGGTTACTCCAGTCGCCGTGGTTCCACTATCAGCAACATTAGTTCCAGCCGGAGAGCCCGATGTAACTACTTCCCAAGAGTAACCACCGGTTTCACCAGTACTTGCCGTCCATGAAAAGTCAGCAGTCGTATCTCCCGTTACCGTTGCACTAGGTGCGGTTGCCACAGGACAAGTTTGCTGTATGCCGTTAAATATAGTATTGGGAATAAAATCTCTCAAGCCACCGTTGAAACCTATAGCTGGTGGACTGGCTGGATCTGGATTGACGCTATCACTTCTATACGCCATACTTCTAGTAGTTGAAGTAGGCTCTGAAAAGAATTCATCTGCATTACCATCAAAACTCGCTGCATTCTCATCAACAGCAACAATTAGATTCATATTGCCACTATACGTGAATGGAGTGGCAAAAGTAATATTAATCCATTCTGAAGTTCCAGCACCCATAGCGGTTATGGTACCGTTGAATACCTCTGTAAGATTTGCCACAGGCTCCCAATCGCTATCAGATGTGAATTCAGTTCTGGAAGATTCACCCATATAAATGACAATCTCATCTGAATCTACAAGTGTAGAGTTACCATTGTATTCAAATTGAATACCAGTAATATCACCACTCGCATTAATCTCAGAGCTTAAGTAAACACTCTGACTATATGTAAACCCGTAAAAGGGTTCAATGGGGATGGCCTGACCAGTTGACGTACCATCACCTACCTGGACCTGCGCTGTAATCGATACGGCAAACAACATCATGGCAAGCCAGGAATAAAGTAATTTAATTTTCATAGAAATTGATTTTAATTATGATTCACTTTAAGCCATTAATATTAGGGCTTTAAATTAAGATTGCGTTAACTTAACATGTATTAATAGACCAAATGCCAAATTCATAGACTATACGTATTTTGTAAATTTATCTTGTCGGTTTAAGTGCCGATATACGGGTTTAAATACATTTTTGAGGTTTGTGAAACGTGTATGAGTTTTAACCATCTTTCTGGGACCTAGAAAATCTAAATTTGCATATCATAACTAAGATCAGATATATAGCATGCAACTGTATAATAAACTTAGTGCTGAAGAGAGACGTATATTAATAAGAGAAGCGGGGAAGGACCGCTTAACGATTTCTTTCTATCAGTACTACCACATTCAAAATCCTACAGAATTCAGGGATTATTTATTTGTCAATTTTGATAAGCTGGATATACTGGGACGTATCTACATCGCTACAGAGGGTATTAATGCTCAACTTTCCCTTCCTGCCGATAGGATGAACGCTTTCAAGGCTTTTCTGGACAACATTGATTTTTTGAAAGAAGTACGGATCAATGTCGCTAGAGAGCAGGACAACGAGAGCTTTCTTAAATTAAGAATAAAGGTGAGAAACAAGATCGTTGCAGATGGTCTGGACGACGCGACATTTGATGTTACTGACAAAGGGCAGCATGTGGATGCCCAGACCTTTAATGAATTGATAGAGGATCCAGATACCATCCTGGTAGATATGCGCAACCACTACGAGAGCGAGATAGGTCATTTTAAGAATGCCTGGACGCCAGATGTGGATACCTTTAGAGACAGCCTACCCATCATAGAAGAAAAAATACAGCATGCAAAAACTGATAAAAAATTGGTTATGTACTGTACCGGTGGGATACGTTGTGAAAAGGCTAGCGCTTATTATAAACATCGTGGTTTTAAGGATGTCTATCAGTTAGAGGGGGGAATTATTGAATACCACAGGCAGGTAACCGCCCAGGGATTAAAGAACAAATTCCGCGGGAAAAATTTTGTGTTTGACCACCGCCTGGCAGAAACCATAGGCCATGAGGTGATAGCAAATTGCCATCAATGCGGTAATCCCTTTGATCTACATACTAATTGCGCAAACCAGGCCTGCCACCTCCTTTTTATACAATGCCCACAATGCAGGGAAACCTATGCCAATTGCTGTAGCACAGAATGTAAGGAAATTGCCTCTTTACCGCATGAAGAACAAAAGGCTTTGCGCGCAGGAACCTCTAACAGTAACAAAATCTTTAAGAAGGGTAGGTCTGAAAAACTGCCCCATTTGCAAAACAGGTCCTAAGTGAGCTATTATAGTTGGTTAATTAAAATAGCCAGTACTGGACCTTGCGCTGGTTTTTGGGTTTATTCCGCTTCCGCGAAAGCGTAACCCCCATCCTTCCTTCACTCCTTAATCTGTAGCCTGATAGGCCCCTTTAATTTTGAGGGTAATGTGTTTTGGATCACGCCTTTTTGCAGTACTTGTAAATGGTTTTGTTGCACTAGACTATCTGCGATTAACCTTACACAATTCATCTGGTCGCGCCAGTCGTCCTTGAACAACCGTCGCGCAACCTCTGATGGGCAAAAGGTTTTATGACTACCGCGTTCAAGGGCAAATGATAACAACGTTGTCTCTACCGCTTTCATTAAATATGTTTAAAGACCCTCAATTTACGTAAAGCTATACACCACACAAATCAATAATAACAAGCAATTGACAAATCCCAACCAATTGCGCCATCGATCACGTCCATGTATAAGGGCAATCAGATTAAGTATCACGCCTACGGGCAAGTATAGCATAATGGGCAGCGTAAACATTTCACGATAGACTCCTAGCAATACCGGCTCATACTTAAAATGATAAGAGGCATAGACAATAGCCATGTGCAGCGCTGGATAAAGACTGAACCATCCCAGTAGTTTACAAAATTTGTTGTCTTTAAACATCGTTTTGCCTTTTTACGCTACTAATTATTGTCACCATTATGGGGATCACTATACTCAACCACATGCCAAAGAACACCGGACGGACCAGTAGCTGGGTAAAAGTAACTACCACTACAAATTCACCCATGAACCAATAACAGATCAACTCAAAGATTAGGTAATGCATTACGAGCCAAATATTACGATAGCGCAGCTCTTGCAATGCACGGTCGCATAGTTTTGCCACAACCTGCATTACAAAGACAGCAACTACCTGTATAATTATTATGCAAATGATTACCGCTGGTAATATCTCCTGCGCTGCTTGCGTGCACCATGCGCAAGCAATCAGTACCGATTGCAGTAGCAATTGCCACCGGTACATGGAGACATCCTTTATAACTTTCACGGGTTTAAGGTTTCATCGATGAACTTGACATCCCGGGTGTTCTTTTGTACTGCAACTGCAGCAAAAAGGCTGAGCAGGAAGGACATGGCATAGAAGCCTTTCTCGCTGCGCCATAAATCTGCATTCCACAAACCTACAACGAGCAGGGTAATGGAAGCGAGGGTGGTAAACCAGCTGATTCCATAATAGAGGTTAGTGACTTGTATTCCCTCCTGTCGGTCCCTAACTGATTTCTGGACTGAGATTACGGAAAACAGCCCAAAAAGCAGAATGACGAAGTAATATCCCTTTTCATTAAGCTGCATGGTGGCATTCCACAAACCCACGCAGTAACCCACCATTCCCACTAGTAAAGCCGTCCAGGACGCAGCTATAAATGCGGGCGTGGGTTTTGCATTGAATCTATTGACAGGCTTATGGTCTGGTTGATTGTCCTTTTCTTCTGTTTGAAATTCCATATTTATTTAATTTACATGACAAAGCTGCGCACATACCTACTTATGAAAAAACGAAACAATTCTAATATCTTACGACTATTTTATATTTTTAAATGTTTAGTTTACTATATTTCAACTACTTAAATAGGTAGTATTGGACGATTTAATTTCTATAATAAAGTCTCTTAAGGAGCACGAGGTGGTGGGGTTTACCGCTTTCGCGAAAGCGAGAAACAAAAGAGCCCACAACCATCTACTCACACTATTCAAGCTCATCAATGATGGCAGGGTAAAAGACCTAGATCAAAAGATCTACGGTAAACCCAACCGTGGCGCTCTATATGCTGTAAAGAACAGGCTTAAGTCTAGTTTGATCGACTTTTTGGGAATACATGGTTTTGAAAGGGAACAAAAGGTGGAACTCTTGCTGCTCAAGAGGTTACTCGCCGCCAGGATATTAATGCAGCGCAACGTTATCAAAGTGGCTTGGTCCATCCTTGAGAAAGGTAGTATTACCGCACAGCGACTAGAATTATATACTCTCAACCACGAGTTCCTGCTTACACAGCTGCAGCACATACACCTATTGAAAGGTGAGAATCTGAAAATACTAGAGCAAAGATTTGAGGAAAACAAAAGTCTCTGTGAACTGGAAAACAACCTGAGTCTGTTTTTTGCTACGGTAAAAACTCAGCAAATCCTAACGCCGGATGCTATAGAACAAGAATTGCGGCAAAGAAACATCACCGTAGACCATCGGGTCCCGTCCAGATCCTATTTCCAGATTCTAGAAATTCTCACAGATGCTGCGACACATGAAGTCAATTATTTTGAGTTAGCTCCCATGGCTTTAAAAGTAGAGCGCTTACTAGAGGGTAAGGAGGTTGTAAATCGGGATGGGGATATCTGGACTACAGAGACTTTGTACTTACTAGCTCTTATCAATTTCAGGACGGGGTGTTTTGAAAAATCTCAAGAACTGCTGTGCAAACTAGATGAACTAGATAGGGATACTGGAAACAGCGAGAAGGTTCTGGTTCTTAAGGCTCTCAACCTTAACTATACTAATCGTCCTATTGATTGTCAACAGCTATTGACTGCAATTAAAAAGCCCTCTTTTCAAACACAGTTGATTGTGCTCATGATAATGATACAGCATGGCGAACCATTCAGAGCTGGAAGGCTTATCAAGACGATGGGTAAAAGTTTTAATTACTATGCTGCTACCTACGGATCAATTTGGGCAATAAAGCGTGAGATAGCGGCTATAATCACCTATACTGACTGCAGATTATACGATCTAGCAGAAAAACATCTTACATCCCTCCAAAAACGCCTTTCAGATCGACCCAGTATAGCTCCTTCTAGGCTACACGATTATTTACGGGTGGTAAAAAACTATCTAGATAATCCCCTATCGCCAGATAAAACGAGCCTGATGAATCAACTACTGGTGTTGCAACATCCCATGGCTAGTGAAGACGTGATTACCGTAAGTGTCTATGCCTGGTTAAAGGCAAGAATCAACAAGGCTGACTTATACCATACCACCCTGGACACCATGTTCACACCAGCATAAACTGTTTACCCGGCAGCGGTCGCACCACTCCCTTCAATTCCATGGACATTAATATAGAGGCGACTTTGTGCACTGGTAAATCAATATTGAGTGCAATGAGGTCAAGAAGTTCTTGTTTGTGTTCTTTGAGGTAGGCATAAACCAGTTTCTCATCGTTATCTAGTTCTACAAAAAGTTGTTTTTGAATATTGAGGTCACGTTTCTCCCAGCCCAGTATGTATGGGATATCTGCCGTAGTGGTGAGCATGTGAGCTTTGTGCTGTTTGATCAGATCGTTACAGCCTATGGAAAACTTATCATTTACCCTACCCGGTACGGCAAATACTTCCCTGTTATAACTGCCAGCGAGTTGTGCCGTGACCAAAGAACCTCCCTTACTCGCACTTTCTATCACGACGGTCGCCTCGCTCATACCTGCTATGATGCGGTTGCGTCCTAAAAAGTTTTTTCTGTCAAAAGTGTCGGTATGCCAGAAGTCAGAAATAAAGCCACCGTTTTCCATTACCTGTTCATTATAGGCTTCATGATTGCGGGGATAAGTCTGATTGAGACCATGTGCAAGTACGGCAACGGTTTGTAAATTGTGTTCAATAGCCAGGCGGTGCGCAAGTATATCCACACCATAAGCATAACCGCTCACGATTACGGGATTGAGTGGTGCAATTTCTGCAATGAACTTTTCAAGAAAAGCGGAACCGGCACTAGTAATTTGACGCGTGCCCACAATACTCAAAGTATATGGATTATCAAGATCTACGTTGCCCTTTTCAAAAAATATGATGGGACCATCCACACAATACTTAAGTCGCTCTGGATAGTCATCGTTGTAGTAAATGCGATACTTGATCGCGTGTTGATCAATGAAGTTCAACTCTTTTTCTGCCTTCTTGAGAAGTTCACTCCTTTGCAAAATAAATTGCGCCTTTTTCTCACCTATTCCCTCGATACCAGCAATTGCAGTATAAGATTGATCTAACACCCCGGCTGCACTACCAAAGGTCCTGATGAGCTTTTTTGCCATAATGTCGCCTATAAGGGGTGCCTTTTTTAAGGCAAGAATGGCAAGGAGTTCTTGATGGTTCATGGGGTCGCAGATTTGTGACTACATAGTTTTATAAACTGTCGGTAATAATTTTGTTCTATTCTGGTATGATTAACTCTTCTACATAGTTGAAGGCCTACTCTATCCAGTCAAGTTACTTACTGAACGAGCTTGCTTAGTTCTTGGATCCATTCCTCCAGTAGGGGCGTTTTAGAATAATTCTCCAGTACGTATGTTCTGGCGCGTGATACAGGTTCTACCTCTACGATTGATTTCTTTTTCCATTCCTCCATGGCATGTACGCCGGCAGCAACATCTGGCTTTTCTAGATAAATGCCAGCTCCCGACTGTTGCATGACGGTTTTTACCTCGCTACTGGGATTGCCCAACACCAGCGAGGGTTTTCCACTTGCCATCATGCCCAGTAATTTTGACGGCATTACCGTATCAAGTACATCGGTTTTTTGAAATAGGAAATGGGCGTCTGTGCTACACAACAAATCAGACAACTCCTCTAGTGGGACGGGGTCGTGAAAAACGATGTTTTCTTGGTCATGGTCACTCTTCAACTGCTGGTAGCGAGATCCGGCACCTACAATGGTAATTTGATAGTGGGTTGAGGGTAACGCTTTCGCGAAAGCGGAAAAATATTCCCAGTCCTGCTTATCCCCTACATTACCGCTATAAAGTATCTTAAACCTAGAATCGCGCATTAAGTGGTGCTGCCTGGCTAATCTGGGATTTATCTGGTCGCCATCGATCCAGTTAGGTAGATAATAGCTGCGGCTACTGGATTTTTTCCCGAGTCGCGCCATCATGTTGTGACTGATCGTACTCACGGTACTGGCACTATTGAGAATGCTGCTTTCCTGTTTAAAAAGCTGATCAAAAACAAATGATCCAGCAGATAACCCCGATTGTAATGCCGCGTCAAATTCAAAGTCTTGAATATGAATCCAATGAGGGATGCCGTGCTTGCGAGCAAAACGACTACCCAGCCAGGCAGATGCCGTAAAGGGAATAACGGAAATTACGAGATCTGCCTTTTTAATCCTGTTGAGATTGCGGTAGGTGCCACGAGTAAAACTAAGAATGTGCCGCACCCGCTTTTTAAATGTGGGAACTGCCGGGACGTACTGCTTAAAGCGATAAACCACCGCGGTGCGATAGCGCTCCTCAACAAAGGCAGGCTTATCCTGATAGTCTGGATCTATCTGCCATTTAGGATAATAAGGGAAGGCGGTAACTACGGTTACATGGGCCCCAGCATCAATTAGCGCATCCACCATCTGGGTGGAATAGAGGCCTATGGCGGTATCCTCTGGCGCAAAGTTGAGCCCTATAAAGGTTATATGCTTATCCTGCAACATCATCGATCCTTAACAGGTTGTGCTGGACTACCCAAGCACACCTTGCCAGCCGGTAGATTTTTAAAAACGCTACTGCGAGCGCCCACCAGGGTTCCTCTACCTATGGTAACGCCTGGTGCCACATAAACATCAGTCGCTAGCCAGCATTGTTCCTCAACAACAATGGGTTTAAAATAAATGTTGAAATTAACGGATTGTGGATCGTGTGTACCCGTGCAGATGTATGATCGCTGCGAGATCACCACATTCTTACCGATCTCTATAGGTCCCAAACTATACAGGTTTACCTCATCCCCGATCCAGCTGTGATCACCTATGGCGACCTTCCACGGAAACTGGATTCTTGCTGTGGGCCTTATAATTACTTTACTACCTACGGTGGCGCCAAACAAGCGTAATAAAAACCTGCGCCAACCGTACATAAATTGTGGAGACCATGCAAAAAGAGTTGCCTGGACCAGCCACCATAATTGCACCGTTACCGCGCCCCTACCACGGAAACCGCGAGGCAGCTCAAAATGTTCTAATTGCTGGTAGATGCGAGACTGTTGTTGCATAAAGGGTCAATGTAGTAAATCAAACCTTGACTATTGGATTACTCGTTTAGAATTTTGGCGAGTTGATTTATAAAACTTTTGACAGTATATTTTTTCCTCGCTTCGGCAGCGTTATTGAAAGCCATGCTCTCTATGGTTTTTGTGTCGACTGCCAGCCGTTCAAAAACGGCTACAATGGATTCTGGCTTGTTTTTTTCTACGTACAAGCCGTTCTCTTGCTCTACAAACACATCTGGGATTCCAGCATGAGCTGTTGTAATGATTGCATTTGCCGTAGCCATGGCCTCCAGGATTGAAAAGGGCTGACCTTCCATAGTGTAATATGTAGGTAAAACAAACACATTTGACCAGAGTAACAATTCCTTTTTTGCAGCGAGATCAACCACCCCGATGTATTCGGTGTATTTCAATTGTTTAAAATAATTGTGGGCTTGCTCTTTATTCTCCGGTGCAATGTTACCTGCAATTTTTGCGGTATAGGTCACACCCCTAGCTTCCAAAATCGTGAGGGCTTCAAGAAGATCAAATATCCCCTTTTCCAGCATCAGGTTGCTTAAATAAACAATACGCAGCCCTGAAAAGACTTTGTTCTGGAGCTGAGACATATCGACGAACAATTCATCTTCTACACAATTAGCGAGTGTAAATATTTGATCACTCTTGAGTAAGTGAGAATAATTCTTCCTAAGGGAATCAGACAGCACAATAGCTTTATCCGTACGGGCAATGAGGTTATGAAAGAGCTTTTTGCGCCAGCCAGTCAACATATGGTACTGCCTGCCCAAAAAGTTACCATTCAAATGCTGCACGATTTGTTTTCCCGTCATCGATGCAAGCCAGATAAAGGGCGCGTATTTAAGCATCCCCAAAAAGGTTTGTCCTGGTGTAATGTATAGTGTATCTACATTAAGAACCTTAAAACTTTTGAGTTGAACCCCTAAGTAATATAGCGCCTTCTTAAAACTAAACTTGCCCAGTTTCTCATCAAAGCTGGAATAGCTAGTGTCCACGGCGCTTATATTAAATCCCGCGCTTTCTCTCAACCCCTTTTCAACAATCTGGTTTGCAAGTGATATTCCCGTGATAGGGTCTGGCAGCGGCCCCACCAGTAATATGTTATGCTTCTTTGAAGGGTTTTTCATCTTTTGTGAAAAGTCTTTTATGATTGAATAATCCGAAGAAAATAATAAACAGATAGAAGAACTTGATCCCGTTACCTCGCTCTAAAATATTTTCTGAGAACATGACGATGGAATAGAATATCATGATCGCCGTCAAGATATAGTTTTTGCTTCTAATCGATTGGGTTATAAATACGGCAAGAAAAATTACGAAGAGCAATAGTCCCAAGTAACCTCCTTTAAGGATGATGCCTATATATTGATTGTGTGAATTATAACGCTTGCTAGACAAGATCTGCATATTATCATCATAGCAGGAAGTCAATTCATCTTTTCCATCACCTATTCCAAAACCAAATAATCCGGCTTCAGGTATTTTTGTGACCGCACACTTGTAAATGTGGTATCTGATGTTAGTAGAATTAGTCTCATCGTTGAGTTTCTGGCTATTTTGAACAGACAATAGCTCTGAAAACCGGTCATTAACCTTGGGGTCAAACACAATAAGACCTATGACCATTATCACCGAGAATCCGTAAAGTGCAAAGAGCCATCTTTTTTTCAAGATCAAGGTCAAATAACCCGATGCTAGTACCAGCCCTATAATCGGACCTTTACGTATTAACATGAGCATAAATGACAAAAGAAATAAGTTGATGAGTCCCAAGACTATCAACTGCCATAGGTTATGCTTAGATTTCTCAATGATCAATATGGAAAGCAGCAAGGATATTCCTATGTGCATGCTTAAATAAATGGGATGGATCTTGTACCCTGAAATATCCGTTCTTATAATGTTGATGTAGTGCAAGACAACCCCGTCAAAATCAAATTCATTTAGAAAATAGATAAACGATAGCAAACAGAAGAGTGCAGTAGAAATGATGAAGATCCAGCAAAACTTGATAATATTATTATACAGCTTGGCTTTAATCTCATCACTTAAAAGATTAAAAATAAGTGGATAGATCAACATGGGTAACGCAGTAACCACTTTTTTCAATCCGTATGCTACGTTTGTTGAATAGGATATACTGATTAAGTATAAAATGAATAGTGATGAGGGCAAGATTATTTGAGACCACTTTACTCTAGTGCTCCCTTCTCTAAAAAATTGTAGAAGAACTACCAGTAACAACAAACCGATCAACGCTGGTCTCACACCACGGGGAACGATGGGAAGAGCAAACATGCTTCCCACCAGAATCAGTATTACCTGTTGTAATGTAATATTTGGCCTCAACTTTTGACCGCTATTTTAGTGTCCAGAAAAAAGGTTGAAAGCTTGATAAGGGTTTTTGGTATGACAAACAATCCAAACAGTACGCCAATGAAATAGCTGTAACCATTTGTAAAATCACCCCTAAGCAGGAAAATAATATGCATTGCAAAATAGAATGCCGTAGCTCTTTTCAAAGGATCACCACTAGACAACCACTTGATAAATACCACTACGGTTACAGCAAATAAAAACGCCATGAGTACCACACCAAAAAGTCCATAATTCATATAACCTTCAGAAACTAAGGGGTTGGAAATGTTTGCAAAGTTAAAGCCGTACTCGTCAATCAACCTATTTCCCAAGATCAATCCTGATGAATCTGGTTTTCCCGGCCATAGAGTCCTAGGAACAAAAAACAACAGGGCGCTTAAGAACTGGTACCCGTATGAAAATCCATTTGCGGTCACCTCCTCAATAGCTATTCCTATGTTTGCAAAGGCGTCATAGTTCAGAGAAAGAAATCCCTTTGAAAAATCTTCTCTTTCTAAAAAAGCAAAAATGCGCGATGGTTTATCAATAATATCAGCTATTCCCCATTCTAGATGCGTTAATATCTGTATAACCGGAAAAGCAACGATCATCAGGAAAAACATAAAAAAGCTGGTTTTGACATTGCTATTAAAAAGCCTAGGCATAAATAGGTAAAGGATTAAAATATATACAGGGCCTAGTGCATTTCTCTTTTCCGTAAATGGATTTTTAAGCAACAGACACAATGCAATTCCAGCCATTCCCAATACTAGCGCAACGATCCAGGTTTGCGTACTGACTTTTCCCCGCATCGCGTGGGCGGCCAGCACAATGGCAGCAATGGGTACGGTAAATAGGGTCTTGTTAAAGATAAGTTGGAACCCTGGGCTATACGATGATACCTCCCAGTTATGCCGTACATAGGCATCAATTAAAAATGGAAATCCTATGCCTATAATTATGATGCTCACCACCAGCAACAACACGATATTGCGTATAAGTATTGACTTATTGTGAAAAACACGATTCTGTACTACTCTGCTTTTAGTTTTGAGCCTTGTTTTTAAGGCGATATAGGATATAAAGAAAACAAATTGAAAAAGGGCAATCAGACCGTTAGTTTTGATAAATAAATCTTCTTTGTAGGGAAATTTATGGTCGTAGAGCGGGTTCTCCATTTCCATGTAATGCATGGATTGCAGGATGGGAGCTACCGTAAAAAATAAAAACGTAAAAACTATATATGTGCTTAAGAAAGGACTATACCTCTTTTCTAGAAAGATGTGGTAATAGGTGATAAACGTCAATATCACCGTATTCAAAAAAAAGGAGAGCCACAACAGGGGAGCGGCATTGTAGTTTAAATACAATAGTGCCACGATGGTCAGATAGGCTATGATGAAAATATTTCTTAACATAGGCTAACCTTTTACTTGCGGGTTACCGGGTTGACGGTGTCGTATGTAGTACCAGTAAGAACAAAGCATCATGACGAACTCTGTGAAAACTGCTACGCATACGGTTCCCAATAATCCTAAATAGGGAACTATAATAAAGGCGAGAATTACATTTACCAGCGATCCTATAAGCATAATATTCATCCTACTCTTGAAGAGTTTGTAGATAGGTGCATAAAGATTGACATAAAGTAGATTAAGTCCCGTAAATAAAGCAATTATCGCCATGATTTGCAGTTTTCCATAATCTTCACTGAAATCTACCTGAGTAAACAATAAGTCACAAACCAGTGGTCCCACAAAAAAGATTCCCAGCGTTACTACAATACCCAAGACCGTGATGCTAGGAATAAGTTTTGCCATTGTTGCCTTTCTCTGTGCGTCATTCTTTCTTGCTAGATAGGGATACAATGCCTGATAAATGGGCAGGAACATTTTTTTTGCAGCAAGAATAAACTTATCAAATACGTTGAAGACACCCATCACTTGGCTGGGAACAAAAAGACTTAATATGATTCCATTTGCGGCATAGGTCAATTGGCCCGCCATGTCTGAAACAGCTATTTGAAAACTATCTTTATACAGGGTGTTTCTAAAGTTGAAGGTGGGTTTTTGCCATTTTATACCCTGCGTACTTATAATAAACATTACGACCCCTACCAGTAACGCTCCCAGCGAATTAAATCCCGCCACCAAAAGGTAATCTTGCGGGCTTGAGATAAAAATTAAAATCAATGCGGTATACAGAATTTTTGAAACAGCCTGCATGGTGGTGAGCAACTTGATGCGCTCTTCACCCATAAAACGCCAGTCTGACAGCAATGTATGACCCACCACATAACCATAACTCAAGATAAACACCATAAACTCTGTCCTGTATTGTGGAATGCTAGCTACTACTAGCATAAGCACAGTAAAAACTGCTGTTAGTAGGAAGAGCTTTAAATAGGTCACCGCATTGAAGAGGGAGGAAAGATCCTTACCCTCAGAGCTTAACAACGCAGCCTCTCGCGTAGCCGTGGTACTGAAGCCAAAATCAACTATCGCCACACAAAATGCCATAAAATACTGTGCCGTAACCACCACGCCATATCGATCCAGTTCTATCTTATTTACGATAAAAGGTATGATGAGAAAGGGTAAAATATAGTTCAGCCCCTGTAGGATCGTGAGCGCGCCATAGTTGCCCGCCACTCTCTTTTCTTCCATTCCCCACTTCCTGCCTGACCTCATCTAGCTTAGCTCATGCTGTTGACTATTTGTTCTACCCCGTTATCGAGAGACATGCTGGGTTTCCAGCCCAGCGATAACAACTTGCGTATATCAGTCAATTTTCTAGGCGTTCCATCTGGTTTACTGGAATCCCATACAACCTCTCCCTCATAACCTACTTTCTTTTTAATAAGCTGCGCGAGGTCCTTGATGGAAATATCCTCTCCCGTTCCTATATTTATGTGGGTATTTCTTATTTCTTTTGAGTCAGTTATGGTGTCTTTAAAATCTACCTCGCGCATGATATGTACGCAGGCCGCAGCCATATCGTGTGACCATAAGAATTCACGTCTTGGGGTGCCGGTACCCCATAAGGTGATCTTATCTTTAAGTATACCATGTTTTTCTAGTTCCGCTTTCGCGAAAGCGTAATTCTCTACCTTCAAATTCTTCACCAGTTCCTCCCGTCGATCTTCCATCATCAATTTACCCAGGAACATCTTGCGGATCATAGCGGGAAGCACATGTGATTTCTCTAGATCAAAATTGTCGTTGGGCCCGTAAAGATTAGTGGGCATCACGCTCAAAAAGTTTGTGCCATACTGTAGGTTGTAGCTTTCACACATCTTGATGCCTGCAATCTTTGCAATCGCATAGGGTTCATTTGTATATTCCAGCGGGCCGGTAAGCAGGGCGGTCTCAAGCATGGGTTGGGCAGCCATTTTAGGATAGATACAGGTACTCCCCAAAAAGAGTAGCTTTTTAACCTGATGCAGGTAACTGCAGTGTATCACGTTATTCTGGATCATCAGGTTCTTATAGATAAAATCTGCGCGGTAGGTGTTGTTTGCCACAATGCCACCCACGCTGGCCGCGGCAAGAAAAACGTACTCTGGCCGTTCCTGTTTGAAAAAATACAGGGTTGCTGCCTGATTAGTCAGATCCAGCTCCTTGTGGGTACGGTACACGATGTTACTATAACCTTGTTCCTTAAGGGTGTGGACAATAGCGCTGCCTACTAGTCCACGATGACCTGCCACATAGATTTTTGCCGAATTATCCATGGTTATTCAAAGTAATTATTGATGCGGTAGCCTCCATCTTTCAGGTACTGATCGCGACTCATGAGCCTCAAATCACTTTTCATCATGTCATCAACTAGTTCATTCAGGGCAATTTCAGGAACCCAGCCCAACTTTTCTTTAGCTTTTGTGGGATCGCCTATAAGCAAATCCACCTCAGTAGGTCTGAAATATCGCGGATCTACCGCTACGACCTCTTTACCTATTTCTAGCTGGTAATCCTTATGGCTGCATGAAACTATGGCCGCTTTTTCCTCTACTCCCTCGCCGTGAAATTCAAGCGTTACACCTATGTGGTTAAAGGCCATGCGTACAAAATCACGCACACTGGTCGTGGTACCCGTGGCTATAACCCAATCCTGGGGCTCATCGTGCTGGAGAATCATCCACATCATGCGCACGTAATCTTTGGCATGACCCCAGTCGCGTTTTGCATCCAGATTACCCAGATAGACTTTATCCTGAAGACCCTTTGCTATTTTAGATACGGCCCTGGTAATTTTTCTCGTTACAAAAGTCTCGCCGCGTACTGGTGATTCATGATTGAACAAGATGCCATTGCAGGCAAACATTCCATAGGCTTCTCTATAATTTACCGTTGCCCAGTAGGCGTACATCTTTGCTACGGCGTATGGACTACGGGGGTAGAATGGTGTAGTCTCAGATTGTGGCACCTCTTGAACCTTCCCATACAGCTCTGAAGTTGACGCCTGGTAGATTTTGGTTTTCTTTTCCATACCCAGAAGGCGCACGCTTTCAAGAATCCTTAAAGCTCCTATGCCATCAGCATTTGCGGTATATTCAGGCATTTCAAAGGAAACCTGTACATGAGACATGGCTGCCAGATTGTAGATTTCATCGGGTTGAGTCTCCTTGATGATCCTGGTCAGGTTTGTCGTATCAGTAAGATCGCCATAATGCAGTTTAAACCGCACATTTTGATCGTGTGGATCTTGATATAAATGGTCGATACGGTCGGTATTAAACAAAGACGCGCGCCGCTTGATACCGTGAACCTCATAACCCTTTTTAAGAAGAAACTCACTTAAATAAGCCCCGTCCTGACCAGTTACGCCAGTAATCAAAGCCACTTTATTCTTGCCGTCAGTCATACTGATCTAGATTGTTTTGTTTGATTGTGTTACGACCCCGTCCAGTCCCTCATCTACGGTGGGTAGGCTGTATTGAAATACTTCCTCAGTAAGCGTTAGATCCATTACACTATAATTAGGTCTCGAGGCGGCAGTATCAAACTTTGCAACAGGGATAATTTTTTTATCTAAGGACTGTTTCTGGTTAATTGAAACGGCAAAATCATACCAGGTCATCTCTCCTTTATTGGTAAGATGGTAAGTCCCGTACTTTCTAGGGTCGTTCTTAATTAGGTGATTTATAAAGTCCGCAAGATCCAGACAGCTGGTAGGGGCACCTCGCTGGGTATCCACAATTTTAAGTTCGATGGCGTCAGTTCCTGCTACCCACTTATAAAAATTCTTTCCATAGGGAGCATACAACCATGATGTACGGAAAATATAGAAAGCTCCCGCTAGCCTACTTATCGCTTTTTCACCTGCTAGTTTGCTGGCACCATAAACGTTTACGGGGTTGGTCTGGTGATCTGGCTGGTAGGGGGATTGTTCCATACCAGAAAAGACATAATCAGTTGAAAAATGAATTAAAGTAGCCCTATACTGATTGCACACTTGTGCTAGATGTTGAACAGCTGTGGCATTAAGTTGATATGCTTTGGTGGTCTCTTGTTCTGCAAGATCGACCGCTGTGTAGGCTGCACAGTTAATGACGTAATCAGGTCTTTTTCTTGCTATTATCGCATCTACAGATCGTGAACAATTCAGATCTAGTTCATTACTTGAGCAAGAAGTAACCATTTGATTAGCCTCTAGACGCGAGGTAATAGATGTTCCCAGCATGCCAGTACCGCCTATGATTAGAACGTTCTTCATGACTGGTTTAATTACGTTGCCTCCTATAATTCTGCTCGTAGGTGTTCAATGCTCTCCACAGTACCGGGATCAGGGCTATCAACAATCCAAAACCCAGGAAAATAAATGGATAAACCCAGTTGGGTGATTTTTTGCTCATTGAACCCTTTACAATGCTGGAAGAAAGCAACACGATGGTATCATCGTAGGAGTAGAACTTAATTCTTTCATTTTCCAGACTACGCAGCAGGATACTTTTTTGAACAAATAGATCTTGAAGAACAGATGCCTGATCTTGATCTGTCATATATAAATTAGTACTGTTGCCACCTGTAGAGACGTTATTTCTTATTGCTTCCTGGTAGCTGGAAATCAGGGAATCCAGTTCAGTAAGCTGGTAGGTGATCGCTTTTATATTGAACTTGACCGTTTCTCTTGAAGCTAATTTTCTTGCTTTGATATCTGCCGTCTCTTCAACTACTATTGCCTTGTCTATAGATGCTTGCAACGCAACCTTGGAATCTGCATTAATGGTTACTTCCAGCACCTCGTAATCCTCTGGTCGCATGGCATCTTTAAAATCATCAAATGAAGTTTCCTTCAACGCCATGGTGTCGCTATTCCTGGACATCTGGTCGTATTCCCTCAAAAGCTCCGTGTCGTTATAAAAAGGCTCTATATCAAAATCGTTGAGGGTTTCAGCCTCTTCCCTACTGATTCCCAGTTCACTCGCAAGCCTATCATAAGCCCCCTCCCTAATTAGGGATCTCTTGTTTTTGATTTGGGATATGATTTGTGAATTGCTGTCAAAGTTAGGCTTCACCCTAACTACCGCACTATAGGTTTGCCTTCCCTGGTAGCTCTTGTAGATACCTAGTGCAAGACCTATGGTGGTTACAACCCCTATGAGAATAATGTTGTTTTTGATAAAAATCAAGAACAAGACAAAACCTGTCGCAATAGCTTTGAAAAAACTCCCTATTCCCCTGAAGAATCTTTTAAAACCATTACCTATCCATTGAAACACGGGAACTAGATCAACTTCTTGTTCCTGCTGCTCTATCGGTAAATTACTCATAAGTGCTTTGGTTTGCTAACTTGCAAATATAACTGACTTATTAAGGTTTTATTATGACTCTTCTCCTGCATTCAAGGCGCTGGAGATAAAGATTTGTTCCAGTATAGTTTCAGTAATCACATAAACAGGTTTTACCCCTGTCAGTCCTAGCCCACCACTAGCTAGAGTATGACCTGTTTTCAATGGGTTGTCGCTAGCGTAATATGCATAGCGTACCTTGACTTTTTTGTTGACAGACTGCCTTACCCTAACCGCTGCCTGTATGGCTTTTTGATAGTGGGCGCCTTCCATTTCCAGCCCTATGACTCTCCAGCTACTTTTATAAAAGTATTCCAGCAGGTCTTTATTTTGAAGAGAGGTTCCCAGGACGGTAATCATTGATCCCTTTACCACTTGCAACCCAGAGTCATTAAAGTGGCTTTTCTTGATCTGGTTTTCAAGAGGGTAGTTATCTGCCGTACCTTCAAATACGTGGGCGTCTGGCAGCATGACATCGCCCTTGTTTCCTTCAAGAATGCCCGCTTTTCCCATAATACTGATGGAGTGTACATTCATGTTGATAGTGGTACCATCCTTCAAATTATAAGGCTTCAACAGCTCATCCATGACCTCATACGCCTGCTCTCCAAAGGCATAGTCCATAACAATGAGAACGGGACGGTGGTTTGTTCCGCTTTCGCGAAAGCGTGATTCACAAAAACCTACATCTTCAAATTCATATTTTGAAGTATCAAAAATCTGGACATTGATGTTTGTGCCACTCTCATCGTCAATTTCCATCATCCCATGATTGAGTGCAAGTTTCCTTACGAGCTCCCGGTTCTTTTTTGCGCTGGATTTACTCAATTCTGAAAAGACCTCCATCCGGTCTCTTTTCTGTATTAAGGCTTTGAGAGCCTGCGGTGCATAAAGAGAATTCATGACACTATGCAGGTTTGCACTTATGATATGCAGTGGCCGTTCCAGCAATCCATTGTTCTCCAGGACATTTTTTATTTTACACGCCCAGCGCTCACCATGTAGGTGGTGGCCCAGTCGTTCTCTCAGGACCGACGAAAAAGTTACCAAGCGTTTTTCCTCATCCAGGATTTCACTTTTGGCTAGAGTTCCCAGATAATATATCACGCTCAGGAATCGATTGGGGTTTTGCTCGCTAGCAAAGTCTGCATAAACACCATCGACTTCTTCAAAGGTTCTACCCAAAATATTTGCTACGTGGGCCAGCGCGATTTCCTTTTCTTGCTGAGTCAATTTTTTCTTCTTAACGGCATCTTCTAGACATTTCCAGTCGCGCGTTGTGTTGCCGTGGTCACCTACCAGTACATTTTTCATGATCTTATGAGATTCCACCATTAAAAAAGTGAGGTGGGTCAATATATCGTAGATCTCTGATCTTCCACGAGTTACCTCAATATTCATTTGATGCTGATCAATACGGTAACAATGACGCCTGCGCTTTTTAGGAATTATGGCCTGGAAATGTGACCCGCCATAACCCTCGTCGCTAGTAAGGTTGATGTAGGTGCACTCTTCAATACCCGCGGGAAGGCGATCCATAACGTAAAGCAACCCGTCCAGTTCTACCTTATCATCTGCAATACTTCCATATATCTCTGGCCGTAAGGTGAGTAGCGACTCTCTCAATGCTTCACCACTCACTCCCATGGGTTTATAGAACCCACGATTGAAAAGGTGTCGCATGGTAATGTACATGCGCTCGATGGCGTTAGTGCTTTCCTGGGCTCTGGTCCTGGGTTGTGCGTGTATTAGTGACATAGAGAATCTTATAACCTACAAAGGTGAGAAACTTTGCGTGAACAAGTAAACTCTCTATTGATAAGACTGGTTTCTACTCTAGCATAGACAAGCTATCGGGTAAAACGATCTTTAAAGCCTTATGATGAGTTCTAATCTCATAGGGAGGTGAGACCGCTGCAATTTCACCGTCAATTTGTGCTTTTACAGATGGGGAGCTATCTATTTTGAGTTCAGATAGTGATCGTGAATAGTCCTTTCTAAAAATGAGAGTGGCCATTGACCTAAAAAAGAGATTAACCTTTGAATAGGCTCCCACCACCCTAAGTTGACCATCTTGCAAAGAAGCTCTAGGAGTCAAAGAAATGCCGTAACCTAAAAACTTACTGTTTGCAACAAGTAAAGACTGGTAAGGCCGCGTATTATCTGTTGATTGTATGGTAGAGTCCAGTCTCTTTAATATGGTTGCCGCGGTGCAGCATAAATACTTTTTTAAACCTTGTCCCGCTGTAGAATTATAGCGATGAATGACAGTAGCTGGCAGGCCCAAAGCAAAATTTTGAAAAAAGTAGTGGTGGTTTACATCTCCTACGTCTATAAATGAAAATTTGGGTTGTTTGAGAATGCTAGTCATTCTAGTCACGCTATCCGTAAAGCCTATATGTGATGCCAGACCATTACCAGATCCCCACGGTAGTATGGCGAGGGCGACCTCACTATTGACTAGTTGACTGGCTACTATGTTTACCGTGCCATCTCCACCGGCGGCAACCACGACATCGATGGCATCTAATACAGCTGCTGATGCAAGTTTCTTAAGGTGAGCAGCGTTTTGGGAATAAAGAACTTCAACCTGTAACTCTAGAAGACTTTTAGAACTTAATAGGTGTTTAATAGCCCGCTTGCGATCACCTTTTCCAGAAGAGGGATTGATTAAAAAGCGGACACTAATCACTCTGAGGGTTTAAAAGACCATTGATCTGCGTACATCCCATACACAGTACCCAATTCATTTTCTACTACGTATTGCTCGTCCCTGCCTTTTTTGAAATTAACGTGATATACAAATACCTTTATCCCTTTATTCTTAAGTTCCTTGAGTATTGGTAGTTTGGAAGGGATGGACTCTCTGGATATTGCTGCATACTGTATCCCGTTATCTACGGCATATTTAGGAAACGATGCTCCCATAGAATTTATGATGTTTTCTGCAACCATGGGGGCCACTCCTAGTTTTATTGCTGTTTCTAGATCTTTGATATTAAATACCTCCATACGCAAACGGGACTTGTCAACAAATTGAGGAGCAAATTTTTCTGGGGAACCCACTTTATCAGTTACCAGGATAGCGTCTGGATGTGACGTGAACCATTTGTTGATAGCCTTCATGTCTAGTGGTGTGAATTTGTTGAAAATTTTTGACTTTTTGAAGGTTTTCAAGTCAACCGCCCCAGTACCCTCGTAACCAGTCTGTTTTTTCCAGGTGTCCCAATCGTGGGCTGCAACGTACTGCTGGTCTAGAGTTTGTATAATATCCAGTTCAAATAGCCTGAATCCCTGGTCGTATTGTTTATTCAGGGCTTCTAGGCTATTAGTATATATGTGCGATTCAATCTTACCTCCAGCATGTGCAATGAACCTCGAAACATCCTGAGCGTAATCTTTTTGTTGTGCGGGACTAGTATTACTCAACTTAAATAAGCTCTTGTTTGAATCTAGAGCAAATTCTTGTTTGAGGTGATTGCTTCCCATGTATTCACGTGTGCTTTCAGAAATTGCTGCGATGTAGGCTTCACGATTCTTAAGACGGATCAACTTAGGCAACCCTATTCTTTTGAGAGTTTCTTCATGATTTACAAAGGAGTTGCCAGCAGTATCGTGAGCGGCTATGAAGACATCGTTGTTGTTGTGCAATAAGGAATCTATAGTACTTATAAACTTATTAATTAGAGCGGGATTACTGTATGTGTCAAAATTGATGTGTCTAATGGATTGATCCGTTGCGGTAAACGCAATATTTAATCCACGGGTTAAGTTGATGCTGCTTTCCTTAAATGAAAACTCGCTTTTTTTACCCGACTCAAATCCAGAACTAACTACCGTTAAAAAGCTTTCATTTTCCCCAAGTGGTACATTACTCCCGCCTTGAGTTTTCAAGGTGGGGATTTTGTGAGCAAATAAATCTGCTGTTAATTCTAGGGGTGATGTACCTTGGGTCAATGTGGTTATACCATGCTGATCAGTAAAGTAAACGTGCAATTGATCTTGTTTATTGAGAACTACCAGTTTCTTGTTGGGATCTCGTAACTCCTTGTATAATTCAACTGAGTCGAGTCGATGGTGGTTTGTTATCCTATTGAGTTCATCGAGTTCAAAACTGATCAAGTTATCCGTGCCTTGCAATAATTCTACCTTATAAAGAATCTGATTATTTGCCTTAATGAACACAGAGTCGCTAGCTACAAGAACACTCCCGTTCTCGTTGATGGAAGTTACTTTTAATGAAGCTCTATTTATTTGCTGTAGTAGTGCTTTATTCTCGTTCACTAACGCTGCACCACGCTCTTGCTCTAGAACAAACCTAACGTTTGACTCAACCCCCATACGCTCTAGTATTTCTCTAGGTAAATTAAGCTGGGTCAATGCTTGGATTTTTGATTTTGAATCATGGGTGCTCAATAAGAAAAGTGATCTGTTCTCCAGTTTATCGACAGCAGGGTGGCGGCCCATAAACTTGTGATCTGGAACGATGACTACGGTGGTGTTGTCGAGAATCTGTTTCTCTTCTAAATACTTAAAGAGATCCCCTATTAAAAAGTCGATCCCGCTTACCATAAACTCTAGATCTGTAGGTTGATTACTGATTTTGCCTTCTAACCTATCATCTCTCAAACCATCGGGGAAATGGGTAGATATGGTGGATGTAAATACAGCAAAAGGTTCATTCTCCTGAACATTTTTATCAATTTGTTTTTTCAATTCCTCAAAAAGATCCAGATCGTGAATTCCCCAGTTGACTCGTTCATACTTAGTCTCAAAATCTTCTTCAGATTTTACGTCAAAACCTATCGTTGTGAGCATATCATTGATTCCCGCAAAATCTTTATTCCCAATTAAATAGGTAAGGCTGTAGCCCGCAACCTTCAATACATCTGCAAGGGTGGTCAATTGCAGCTCGCTAGTCTGTTGAAATATATCATTTCCACCTACTCCAAAAAAAGCAGGCATTCCCGTTTGCGTCATGTAGGCAGACCCAGATGTCCAGTCCGCTCCTACTACGGGTTTCATTTCTTGAAAAGAATAGCTGTTCTTGAGCCTGTTTAAATTAGGGGTGAGATCGCTCCTCTCGTTGATGAACCCGATTTCGTACGATTCAAGGGATAAGAAAATAAGATTGTTGCCAGGGCTTGCGGTCAACTCTCCTTTAAGAACGTAATCTTTTAAAGAAGGATCAAGCGCCACAAGCGACTCTTTAAAAGAAGTATCTTGAGTAAATAGTTTTAACTGTGTGGTCTCTATTGCGTTAGCAAAAATATTACCTGGAATAAGTAAAAAAACAAGCCCGACAAGGATAATCGGGTACTTGATGAATATAGACCATCTACCGTGCAACATCTTCCCTAGCTTAAGAATACTTAGAATAGATAAGACAATGATGACTAGACCTACTACTGCCTGCAGAATAAAAAAGTCACCAGTAGATAGTAATGTGTCCATTTCTAGATGTTCATAAAATTTATAGTCAGCAACTTCTCCAGTTAAGTATATAGCTATTGCTTGTAACGAGGCAAACAAGCCCAAAACAATAGCAACAACCAGCCTGATTGTTTGATTTCCTATCAAGGAGACGATCCCAATAAAAACGGTGTACAAAGCCAGTAATTGAAGAATAGCCATAGTGCGATCTAAGAAAAACCAAAGATACCTTAAGTTGAGAATTATCATTGAACATCGTAGACCACTAACTTCTTGCAAACAGGACAAAATCAGTAACTGTCACGGTCGAGAAATAATTACTAAATCTATCGTTCCAATTAAGACAGAATAAGCCCTCTAGTATTAAAGCAGTTCAAGTTGATCAGCAATCTTACGGTCGTTACTCAATCTGGGAAGCTTGTTCTGACCACCCAATTTGCCAATGGATTTCATGTAAGTCTTGAAAGCACCTTGTTTCGTAATACTGATTTTTAGGGGTTGCAAGATTTTACCTGTAATGAGATCGTCATAGTAACTGTTTTGCTTACGCATTTCAAGATCCAATGTTGAGGCCATAGATTTCACATCAACATTTCCTGAATTGTCGAGGTCCACAAGCCACTCGTGATAGGGCAACTCCCCATCTGGTGGGTTGAGTTGTGGCGCCACCGTAAATTCATTGATAACCAGCCCATGTACGGTAGTGGTAAGCTGCATCGCTTCTTCCACCTCTTTACCTATGACATGTTCACCGCTGGCGCTTATATAGTGCTTTATTCTACCCGTAACCTTAATTTTATAAGGATTGATACATGTAAAGGCAACTGTGTCGCCTATGTTGTAAGCCCATAATCCCGCCGTGGTTGAGATAATCATAACGTAGTTCACGCCGGTTTCTACCTGACCTATGGTAAGTCGTGGTGGATTATTCTCGTAAAAATCTTTTGCTGGAATAAATTCATAGAAGATTCCCGAATCTAAAAGCAATAGCAGGCCAGGATTATTCTGGCTATTCTGGTAGGCAAAGAATCCCTCGCTAGCAGGAAACAACTCTATACTATCCACCCTCCTGCCTATGAGCTGCTCAAATCTAGAGCGATAGGGTTCATAATTGACCCCACCGTAGATGAACAAATTGAAATCAGGGAATACCTCGCCTATCTTCTTGCCCGTACGTTGTTCAATACGCTCAAAATACATTTGCACCCAGCTGGGTATTCCAGAGATAACACTCATTTTCTCCGGGAGCGTCTCATCTATAATCTTTTCAACCTTGGTTTCCCAGTCATCAATACAGTTGGTTTCCCAGCTGGGCATGCGATTGCGTTGCAGGTATTTAGGAACATAGTGAGCTACGATACCACTAAGCCTACCCAGCCCGATACCGTTTTCTTGTTTCATTTCAGGGCTTCCCTGTAAAAAGATCATTTTGCCGTCAACAAACTTGCTGTTACCCGTCTCGTGAATGTAGTTGAGAATGGCATCACGTGCGGCCGTGACGTGTTCTGGCATACTTTCCCTGGTAAGCGGGATGTACTTTGCACCACTCGTAGTGCCAGATGTTTTGGCAAAGTAGAGCGGCTTTCCAGGCCACAGTATATCACGCTCGCCTTGTACAACCCGATCCATAAAAGGTTTTAGGGCTTCATAATCCCTAATTGGTACGTTATCGATAAAGTCCTTGTGATTGTGGATTTTTTTGAAGTGATGCGCTTTCGCGAAAGCGGTATTCCCAGCCGTCCTAATCAAATTTTTAAAGACTCTTTGCTGGCTACCTATGGGATTCTGCATCCATTTCTGGTTCTTCCTGTGTACATATCCCGCAAACAATCTGGCGGCAACTGATTTAATGGACATACTTAAAATGCTATAAAATCTGTAGGATCAAGAGGATAACCCTCACTCCAAATCTCAAAATGTAAATGCGGGCCGCTGGTAAGTTCTCCCGTGTTTCCCACGCTGGCGATCACCTCTCCAGACAATACCTTGTCGTTTTGTTCTTTATAAAGTCGCTCTGCATGTTTATAGACGGTTATGGTACCGTAGGAGTGCTCAATAATTATAGCATAACCCGTTTCTACCGTCCAGCCGGCAAATATTACTGTGCCATCTGCTGCGGCTTTTATGGGTGTTTTGAATCTTGCGGCTATATCTACCGCATAATGCTTGATGCTCTTGTCATAGGGTTGAGTGATAGTTCCCCTTACTGGTGGGAAGAACACAAAATTTGCTTCAACTATTGCGCCCTGGTTGACGTTATATCGATCCTCCCTAGCTACCTCCATGCGCAACAAACTATCCTCGTCAATAGGTTCCAATTGATCCAGGTCAAATGAAGTCTCTGCAATGGTGATACTGTCTATGCGCTGGTATTCATCTGTGGAAATATCACCACTCAATACCATCTTGATGCGCTCGTATTGTTGCTGGTTAGTTTGCAGCTGCTGGCGTAATGAATCTGTAGTGGCGGCTAGCTGCAACATCTCTGGCGATACCGTGGTAACTGCATAACCAGGGACGTATTCCTTTAAAGGCGTAAAAAAGATCGCAGCTGCGGTAGCTGCCATAAAAATACTGGCTACAAACAAGGTAGCGATCAGCACGTTGAGTTTATTGAGTTTTAAACTGAATTTTTCCTCAAAAGAATCGTCATCCAGAACGACCATGCGATAATGGTGCTTCCATTTACGTGGCTTGTGGGGTCGTGATCTTTGATTTGAATCCATGCGTACTTAAACAAATATATAATACAAGGTAAGTTAGGGTTTAACTGTTTATTGATTTGTAACAGTTTGTAATCCACAACTTATGAATCCGTTAGTCAACTTTTATGTATTGAAAAACTGGCGTCACGTCTCGTAAAAATATAAACCATCCTAAAGAGTTCAATAAATCTTCATCAAGTAAAATACCCTAAAAAGGGTATTTTACTTAGATCTTATTTGATTTTAATTTGTTTATTCCGTTGCAACTAAAAATGAAAGACAAACTTGTATCTGTGAGGTTCCTACTACATGATAACTGTTTTAAGATGGTTACATGAGTAGAATCTACAACAAAGCACTAGCTCTAAGTACAGTATTTGTAGTTGCTAGCCGCTTTATTACTAAATAATTCAGCTAACTAGGATCAAACTGTATTAAATACTATCAAAACTATTAAATACAAAGTACTGACTCCAGGTTTGTCTGTAAGTGGATAAACTGCTACAGTTTTAATAAGCTACTATCAATGTGCTAGCAATATTCAACATATGGTAGCTGATAATTTTAAAGTTTACAAAATGAAAATCAGATTAATTTCTCTACTCATCGCCTCGCTTTATTTCTACACAACTAATGCCCAGGAATCTACCACGGTCAAGGTCACGCATTTCCCTGGAAATACGCTGGTTGACGGTAAATCAAAATTTGTACTCCCCAAATACAAAGTTCTTTCAACTACTGGGCAAAACTGCTTTAATTTCCTGCAAGTTACCGTTTCTGTGAGGGCCTCTAATTATGAGCCCGCACCATATGCCTTCAAAGTCACGATAAAAAACCTAAGCAATTATCCTATAGCAGTAGATTGTTCACTTTGGGGTTTTGGGACAGGTGGTAGAAGCACTATTCCTGCTAGGGGATCCTATGGCAATTCTGGCAAAAACCTAGACGAGAAATATCCAACGATTACCATACGTAATGTGAAGGCAGAATTTAATGAATCCACAAAAAATCAATACGGGGTAAGTGCGTCTTCTAGAAATTTAAAGTGTGGAGAGAGTATCCAATCCTATCTCGACCAGGAACTTGAAAAAATGCGACTGGAACAGAAGATCAGAAATTTGAAAGATCAGATAAGATCGCTAGGGACAGATGAAGCAGCACTTAATCAAAAACTGGCATTTTACAGGGAACTTAAGGAACTAGACCAAAGCAAAGATTACAGCAGGCAAATCTCAGAAATAGATGATAATCTAAAACGAATTAGTGATAAACGCATTGAGAATCAGAATAATATTTCTAACCTCAAGAACCAAATCGATAAGTTAGGTACTGACAAACCTGCATTAGAAAAGAAGAAGGAGTTATACAAAGAATTGCAACGAGTTGACGTAGAGACTGACTATAGCAATGAAATTGATGAAATCGAAAGCAGCTTAAAAAAAATTGATAAGGAAAGTACAGAAGCTCGCAATAATGCTACAGGTTCTGATAATGCCTCAACTGAAGAGCAAAAGGATAAAGAAAATGATAAAGAAAAATCTGAAGAAGAGCTGAAGGAAGAAAGTGCAGAAAGAAAGCGTATAGAAGATCGAGCTGCACAAAAAGCGGCTCGAGAACAAGAGGCGGCGCGGCGCAGGGAGGTACAGCGCAAGAAAGATGCTTATCAAGATCGTATCGACAACCAGCAAAACCAGAATGATGCGGTAGCGGCAAGCTCTGCTGCTTCATCTGCGGCAATATTGTATTTGCTTGGTGGTATAATTTATGACAACGCGGGGAAGCCGGCTAGGGACTTGTTTAGTGGCAACAATTTTCATGCAAGTTTTGATTTCGGCTACGGGGTGTCTGCCTTTCCGCTTTCATTTGCGAGTGTCAAAAGCAGCACCAATAATGACGGAGATGAGATCTTCACTCCCGAAGCGACAGATGCCACGGCCCTTACTATAGATTTAAGATTGCTGGCAAAATTTGGTTACGAGCATGAATATGGGGGTGGTAATCTATACGGTAGGTTTGAACCAGGTTTCTCCCCTATCCTAAGTGGATTCAATACCAGCTATGGGTATGGAGCAGAGGTTTTTGGCGGTCATAAAAATGCAAAACTCTATGCGCGGTATGAATTAGGGTCAAACAACTTTTCAGAGAATGGCTGGCTAGATGCAACCGAGTCTGGTGATGGAGGTTCCTCTTCAACTAGCTATCAACAGTTTAGAGCGGGACTTAAATTTAGCTATTACAGAAATTCCAGGACTGCAAAAAGAGATCATATTACCCTGGGAGTCATGGAAAATTACTTTGACGAGGATTCCGCGGTGATTTTTTCAAATCGTATTGAACCAGATGAAGGGATTATTAATATTCAGGGTACGGAACCTAATTTTACCGCTGTGGGATATTTCTTTGAGTGGAAGCGAGATCATACCCATCGTTTGTATCTGGAATTTTTTACTAATTATCCCGTTACTGGGGAAATGGGAGGTACTAATAGCGAGGGGCAACTATTTCTACAAGCTGGATTTATAAGATCAATCGAGGGGTTTTTCCAGAAGAAATAGTTTCATCTAGAAAGGCAATTCATGGTTGTACCCTACAATTTGTATCTTTGTAACCTTAAACGAGAACATCATGTTTGCAAGTTATATTTTGGGGTGGATGGGACCTGGCAGTATTGCCTTGATCGCCATTGTAATTCTGCTGATTTTTGGAGGGAAAAAAATACCTGAACTCATGCGTGGCCTGGGTGGCGGTATCAAGGAGTTCAAAGACGCTACTAAAGAAGATAACGAAGAAACCAAAACAACTGATCGAGGCTAGTTGAGGCCTTTTATCAAAGAAAAGAGCGCCGCAGGCGCTCTTTTTTTATTGATGCCTATCTCAAAAGAACGGCGCTAGCCTACTAGCACACCTTTCTATATCGTTACACAAATAACGGTAAGATGGACTATTTGCTAGCGGTAGTTGTTTCAGGTGATGGGAATCTTACACTCCTCAAAATAGCTTCTAGTTCAAAAAGATAGTTGCGATGGGCAGTATTAGGCGCGCTTACGTATCCTTCAAGTATCAACCAGTTGTTCTTTTCGGCATTATAAACGGCATAGTTAATAAAAGGACCTGACATCCATAGATTTTCAACTTCCCAAATACCTTTTGTTTCAAAAGCAAATTTGCCATCAATCTGGCTCTCGTGCAGCAATGGACTATACGCCCGCTCAGTTCTGAATACTCCAGGCTCATCAACAGGTATCTTAATGGCTCCTATGGAATCTCTCACCGCCACGATATCCAGAACAGTTTGCTCATTTCTCTTGATTTGGCCATAGGGTACTTCATAGATCATAATGTCCACAGTCCCCTCTGCAATACCCCGGCGCAACCAGACAAAATCCTTGTCACGCCTGTTTTTTGCAAAATGATAAGTACGCGGCACGGTTATTTTAACCCCAAACATGTCTTGTACTCTGGAGGTGTTGAGCTTGGTCTTATTCATCAAGAATTGCTTCTGCTCGACCTCGCCCTTGGTAAATAGGTTGATGATTTGTGCAGCGTTGTTTGAGATGGCTGCAGCAATATCCTGACTGGAATTACCATGTACGATAACTCCCAGTTGCGGGTTTGCAAATTTGTCCTGCTCTACCGTCACGCGAGTACTGTCCTGTTTAATGATTTTGAGATAGCTGCGTGATTTTTTGAGCATCCCGCTGAAGGATTCTGGTTTGATGTGATTTAAGGTAAAGAGTGGTTCATCCCTTATGATTCCCTCGATGGGTCTAGCCAGCTGTTTCCTAATGGTGTCACCTATCGCACCCTCCCAGTCCTCATTATTCATTACTACCAGAACATCGTTCAACCTACCCGCACTATCCCGTAAGATACTGGGGGTCTCGTCGCAGGAAATCATCATGATAGCCGCTAGTAAGAGTACTAAATGTTTCATTAAAAACTATTTAAGTTTCAACTGCATGCCTGGTTTGAGGCGGTTAGTTTTATCGGGGTTCAATTTGCGTAGGGAAGCAATACTTATGCCATGCTCATTGGCTATTTTCCATAGACTATCCCCACTCTTTACCGTGTAGTTTCCTTTTACCTTTTTGGCCTTGACTGGTCGGTTAGCAACTGGTCTTCTGGGATGGATGTAAAGTTTCTGACCTATTCTTAGATTGTTGTTTCTCAGGGAATTCCACCTCTTGATCTGACTCACCCTTACTCCATAGCGATTGGCAATCTTACCTAGATAGTCGCCGTTGCGCACCCGATATACCACCCTGCTTTCTGCCTTCAATAATTCTGGTAGTGGTTTTTCCCTTTTGTTGAATTCCGCTTTCGCGAAAGCGTAAACCGCCTCCTCGTTACTCACAAATCGAGCAGCTGCTTTTACCGGGAGACGCAGCGTATAGTTCCTACCCTCCACCACGGGAATGATATCCAGTTTGTAGCTGGGATTGTGGAACTGGACCACCTCTAGGTCTGTATCAGTAAATTGAGCTACCTGCTCCAGCGATATCGTCTGCTTAACCCGCAGGGTATCTGTGGCAATTGTTTTATAGGCTGTTTGTTGTGGCTTGAAACCATGAGAAGCAGCATATTTGAATAGGTACATGATACTTTGGAAAGCAGGAACGTAGCCCGCAGTTTCCCTGGGTAGATAAGGGCGGATATTCCAGTAGTTCTTGTAACCGCCGCTGCGCCTTATTGCTTTGTTCACATTACCCGGTCCAGAGTTATATGCTGCCAGAACCAGATCCCAGTCGCCGTAGATGTTGTAGAGACTGCGTAGGTATTTGCAAGCGGCCTCAGTAGCTCTTATAGGATCCATGCGTTCATCTACATAGGAGTTCACCTCTAGACCTACAGACTTGCCGGTAGCAAACATAAACTGCCACAATCCCGTTGCACCTACCCTGCTCTTGATGCGTGGATCAAGCGCGCTCTCCACAACTGCTAGATATTTCATCTCTAGTGGAATGTCATATTTATCTAATGTTTCTTCAAACAAGGGGAAATAATAATCACTCAAAGTCATGAGTCGCTCTAGATATATGCGCTGGTAACCCAGTTTTTTATTGATCAATTTTTCTAGAATAGGATTATATTCTATAGTAAAAGGTGTGGATTCATTGATCGTTTGTAGCCTGGTTTTAAGCGTATCAGTATCTAGTTTTTGTTCTACGATCTCACTATAGTCCATCTGCACCACTTCCTTATACATGTATTCATACAGGTCGTTGTTGTAGAGTTCATTAAGCAACTTATCATCAAACAAATCTGCCTCTGGGTGCGCTTTGATATTTAGGTATAAAGAGTCCACCATAATGGAATCAAGAACCATTTCCTGAATAGGTAATACGCCCTTTAACGATGTGTTTATTGAGTCCTGTTCTCTCTCAATAGAACTAGCAGGTATTGAGTCCTGGATTATCTGGGCATGAAAAGAAATACCTGACCACAGGCAAAGTGCAAGACACAAGGCTTTTTTAAGCATAAAAAATTTATAAGGCACTAGATGCGCAATAGGATCTGCCCCCATCACATGATTCAGACGTCTTCAACTATTATTCCTTTATTGCCGCTATTCCTGGTAATGTCTTCCCTTCTAGCATTTCTAGCATGGCACCGCCACCAGTAGAAACATAGCTGACTTTTTGATCAAACCCAAACTGCTTTACCGCGGCAACGCTATCGCCGCCACCTACTAGTGAAAAAGCTCCCCTCCTAGTAGCACCAGCGATGGATTTTCCTAGGTCGATGGTACCTTGAGCAAACGCCTGCATTTCAAATACACCCGCTGGACCGTTCCACAAAATTGTTTGCGCCTGCTGGATTACTTTATCAAAATTAACCCTAGAATTACTACCTATATCCAGACCCATCCAGCCCTGCGGGATTTGATCGATTGCAGCCTCGTCCACATCGGCATGCTCGCTAAATGAGTTTGCTATAATTACATCAACGGGTAAATGAATATTGGTGTTGGTTTGCTTAGCCTTTTCTAAAATCTCGAGTGCCAGCTCCTGTTTATCGTTTTCCACTAGTGAATCACCTATCTCACCTCCTTTGGCTTTTATGAATGTGTACGCCATACCACCGGCAATGATTAGATCGTCCACTTTTTCAAGAATATTCTCAATCACGGTGATTTTTGAAGAAACCTTTGCACCGCCTAGTACTGCCACGAGTGGTCGATCTGGGTCTTCAAGAACTTTATGTAGGCTTTCTATTTCCTTCATCATCAATTTACCAAAACACTTTTCTTCAAAATAGCTGGCGATAATTGCGGTACTGGCGTGAGCGCGGTGCGCGGTTCCAAAGGCATCGTTGATATAAACATCTCCAAATTCAGATAACTTCATGGCAAAATCCTCGTCTCCTGCAGTCTCTTCCCCATAGTATCTTAAATTTTCTAACAGCAGGACCTCACCCATCTCCAGATCTGCAACTGCCTCACGTACCTTATTCCCTATACAATCATTAACAAACTGTACGTTAACCCCCAGTATATCAGTTGCTGTTTCTACTATGTGCTGTAGGCTATATTCAGCCTCTTTATTTTTGGGACGGCCTAAATGGGACATCAAGACCACCGCGCCACCTTGTTCAAGTACGTGTACTATAGTGTCACGAGCAGCTTCAATGCGGTTTGTATCTGTAACCTGTAGATCATCATCTAGAGGTACATTAAAGTCAACCCTGATTAGCGCTTTCTTATTAGCAAAGTTTATATCGGTAATGTTCATTTAAAGCTTTATTTATAGCGTGATTCACAAATATAAAGGTTAGCAATCTAGGTGGGGATTCTATATTTGTAAGATGCGGTATACAGACATACTGGGGCTGGAATATATTAAGGCACACCTCAAGGCAACGGTCACAAATGAACGTATTGCACATGCCCAATTATTTGTGGGTGCCACGGGAAACGGTATCTTACCGCTAGCGCTTGCATATGCTCGCAACATCCTATGTCCTAGCGATCTACAGGGTTGTCATACACAAATGGTTGCACTAGCACATCCAGACGTTCATTTTGCTTTTCCTGTTGCCAGTACTCCCACCTCTGGCACAAAACCCACGAGCGATTTATTTATTAAGCACTGGAGGAGTTTTTTAAGGACTAATCCCTACGGCAGCCTAGCAGACTGGTATCAAATGGCCGGTATTGAAAAGAAAAACGCAGAAATACGAGTGGTAGAAGCGCAGGCAATTATGAAGAAGTTGTCACTCAAATCCTATGAAGGCGGTTTTAAAATACTTATCGTTTGGGCAGCAGACCGCATGAATACGGAGGCCTCAAACAAACTACTGAAACTAATTGAAGAACCGCCCAACAAAACCGTAATTTTACTCCTGGCAGAAAAAGAAGAACTTGTTCTTAACACTATTAAATCCAGGTGTCAGATTCTACACGTTCCTAAATTAAGTACGGATAATCTTGCTAGCGGTCTAGTGGATAAATTCAGTATCACTACATCAAAAGCTCAATCAATTGCCAGACAGGCCGATGGTGATTTCAATAAGGCCATTCAGTTCTATGAAAACAGGAATGAGGATCTCCAGTTTGAAAACTGGGTAGTGAATTGGGTGCGCACCGCATTCCAGGCCAAAAAGAAACCCGCCGCAATTGCGGAACTGCTGGATTGGTCCCATCAAATAGCAGGTCTTAACAGAGAAACACAAAAGCGATTCTTAAATTACTGCCTTGAATTCTTTAGGCAGGCCATGCTATTGAACTACAAGGCAGGCGCTGCTGTTTACTTTGAAAGCGCCAGCGGTTTTGATTTGAAAAAACTGGCACCATTTATTACAGGAAGCCGGATGCTGAATATTCAGAGAGAATTGCAGGACGCTATATTCCACATAGACCGCAATGCAAATGGGAAAGTGGTATTATCAGATATGGCAATCAGTCTTACCCGGATCATTCATTCTTAAAATGGTTTTATTTCCGCTTTCGCGAAAGCGGAACACTAACTAAGCACGATTTGAAATTTCTAGAAACATGATCTCAAGTAGGGAAGTTTTAATTGTTGCAAATTCTGCATAAACGTGGAAAAACTACGATTGGCACTCTCTATAGAAAACCCCTATCGCAATTAAATTCAGCATAGACAAGTTCTTTGATTTTTGTGCTCAATAGGTAGGCGCTGATTATGTTTCCGCTTTTTTTAAAGCATAATTATATCCTGAGGTAAAATAATCTCTGAAAACGCCTTAAAATCGCTTTTTTAGCACATAAGTAATGGAGGACGCGTTTTTTGTAAATAGTGCTGCGATATTCGATAGTAGACCTACAACAGTACCATATAAAAATGCCAATGGTATTTTCTTATACCGCGCCGAGAGGATGGAAACGTAAAAGCTATCAAACAACATTGGTTTTTTATCAATTAGTTCAAACCGTTGAGAAAATAGTTGTTCTACTGCATTCTGATTAAAATGGAACAGGTGTCTTGGAGCATCATATCCAGCCCAGTACTTTTTGAACCATTTGGCGTCTAGACAATCATAATTAGGTAAAGCTAGTATTAAAATTGCATCCTTCTTCATGATGCGTTCTAACTCTGCTATTTGATGCTCTAAATTAGTCACGTGTTCTAGAACGTGGTACATGGAGACTACATTAATACTATTACTTGCTACGAGTTCAAGATTATTAAGCAACGTCACCCCTTTGCTTTTTGCTACATCTCTAGCCCTAGGACTAGGTTCAAAACCGACGGAATTTAAACCTCGTGAGTTAAGAGTATGGACTAAATCTCCTATACCGGCACCTATATCTAGGTGTTTACCAGTTCCCAAATGCGTAGCCACAAGTTTACTTTTTGACCCTAGATTGAATCTTTTTGCTAGATTGTAGCAGTAGGCAAAAAAGCCGCCTTTTGAATCGTCGTGAGACAAATAATCTTCACTCTCGTAATACCGACCTAAATCTTCGGGTACAGGCTGGGTTTCTAAAATCTCTGAATCACCACGCCTAACGAGCTTAAATTGATCTCCCGTTAAGAAGTAATCTTGTAGTTCTAATACGGGTTTGGTGGTTTTCAAATTGCGTTGTTTCACGTGGAACTATCGTCCCATATGGACTAAAAGAACTGAAATATCACTAGGAGTAACACCAGAAATACGAGACGCCTGAGAAACCGTCGCTGGCTGTATTTTAGTCAACTTCTCACGGGCTTCATAGGAAAGCGATGCGATGTCGGCAAAATTATAATTCTCCGGAATTTTTACGTTTTCTAATCTATTCAGCTTGTCTGCGTTTTCTTTTTCCTTTGCGATGTAGCCGGCATATTTTACGTGTACCTCCACCTGTTCTAATATATCGTCGTCCACGTCGTTCCCTTTGATATATTGTTCTACCTGAGAAACGGTTTTTATATGATCCAGCGTTATTTGTGGACGTGAGAATACCTTATACAACTTATCATTTTGAGAGACGGTAGCCGTTCCATTGGCTTTTAAAACTTCGTTGATTTCTTTAAAGTCGTAACTGGTATTCTTTAAGAAAGAAACCATCTTCTCTGATTCGGTTTGCTTGCGTTCTACACGTTTTAGCGCATTTTCGCTAATTATTCCCAATTCCACCGCGCGCGGTGTCAGTCTTAAATCAGCATTATCCTGTCTTAATAGCGTGCGGTATTCTGCGCGGCTGGTAAACATGCGATAAGGTTCCTCTGTTCCCTTGGTAATTAAGTCATCGATTAAAACTCCTATATAGGCTTCATCCCGGCCTAAAATAAATGCTTCCTCTTCTCTTATTTTTCTTACCGCGTTAATCCCAGCCATCAACCCTTGAGAGGCAGCCTCTTCATAACCCGTAGTTCCATTTATTTGTCCTGCAAAGTATAGGTTCTTGACCAGCTTGGTCTCTAACGTATGCTTCAATTGTGTAGGGGGGAAGTAATCATATTCGATTGCATACCCCGGTCTAAAGAATTTCACGTTCTCAAATCCAACTACAGATTTCAATGCTTTATACTGAACATCTTCTGGCAGCGACGTGCTGAATCCGTTGACATATACCTCACAGGTATTCCATCCCTCTGGTTCTACAAAAATCTGATGGCGGTCTTTGGTTGCAAAACGATCGATCTTATCTTCAATTGACGGACAATAGCGTGGCCCAATGCTCTGAATGCGGCCATTGAACATGGGACTGCGATCAAATCCCTCCCGCAACAAATCATGCACCAGCGGACTCGTATAGGTCATGTGACAATCACGTTGTGTTTTCAAAGCGCTAGTGCTAGTGGAATAACTGAACTTTGAAGTAACCTCATCACCGGGTTGTGGGATCATCTTGCTATGATCCAGCGAGCGACCATCTACACGTGGCGGAGTACCCGTTTTCATCCTTCCGGATTCGAAACCTAGATCAGTAAGATCTTTGGTAATTCCTGTAGAAGCACTCTCTCCAGCCCTACCACCACCGAATTGCTTCTCACCTATATGAATTAAACCGTTGAGGAAAGTACCATTAGTAAGCACAACTGCCTTCGCGCGTATCTCCATACCTAGCGAGGTGCGTATTCCAGCAATGCGATCACCATCAACGACTAAGCCTGAAACCATTTCTTGATAAAAGTCCAGCATGGGAATCCCCTCCAGCTCTAGCCGCCATTCTTCGGCAAAGCGCATTCGGTCATTTTGCGTACGTGGCGACCACATCGCAGGTCCTTTACTCTTATTGAGCATTTTAAACTGTATGGCACTCCTATCGCTTACAACGCCACTCAATCCTCCTAAAGCATCAATTTCACGTACAATCTGACCTTTGGCAATCCCGCCCATGGCAGGATTACAGGACATTTGTCCTATAGTCTGTAGGTTCATGGTCACCAGTAGTGTACTGGCGCCCATATTTGCAGCAACGGCGGCCGCCTCGCTACCGGCATGCCCTGCTCCTACTACGATTACGTCATATTCTTTATCAAACACAGTTTGCTGTTTCACGTGGAACATATGTTCCAAAATTTAAATATCACGCTTCGATAAACGTGAATTATGTATTACCTAAGTCGCTATAGGACACGGTTTTCTACAATTTTGCAAAGGTCTTGAATAAAGCGGTAGAAAACAATTGTTTCGAAAAATGTAATGATTATAGTTCAAATTGCTAGTTAGATTACACTTTATTGAAGAAAAAATTCCAATGCCTTGCAGAAAACACACCGGCAGAAGTTATCTAGCGATCACTAAGATTTAGATTGCTTGTTTGAAGATATTATTTCAGGATCACTTCTTCGTGCTTTATTGTTCTTGGCTTGATATGCTCTCCTTTGTTTAGTTATTTCATAGAGGACTATTCCGGTACTGGTAGCAAGATTCATACTCTCAATAATTCCTGCCATTTGAATTTGCACACAAGCCTTACAATTATCAATTGCCAGATCACTAATACCCCGTGACTCGTTACCAAACCATACCGCAAGTCTCTTTTGCGTATAATCCCCATCTTGTAAATAAAGATTGGATTTACCTTTAATATGTGGTGATGTTGCAATCGACACGTAACGATTTTTCTCTAAATGCTCAATGCACTCTTCAGTACTTTGAAACGTTTTAACAAAACTCCATTTAATTGCTGAAACCGAGGATTTCAATAAAGATTTTCTGTTGCGCATTTCTTCCCATTCTTCCGGCAGTCTTCCTTGGCTATCAATTATATAAAGCTTTTAAACTCCGAGTGCATTTATATTGCGTACAACGGTGCCAATATTTATCATAAGATTAGGCTCTTCAAGAACGGCTATCAGATTTTTACATCTCAATTCCTTGATACTGTGAGCCTTTTCTCTAAGACTAGAGCTTGTTTTGGGGTTTACATTGTTCAATTGGCAAATACTATTTGTAAATTATAAATTTCGGAGAGTGTGGGATACCTTATGGCCTAAACCGCTTAGAGCTGCGGTAGTACCCTACTCCACCTACTACTATTAATACCAGTAGCGCACCGCAAATCAAATAGTTGTAGATACCATAATCAGCAGACCACTTTTTGAAAATATAAGCTAGTAACATAATTATAGGTCCAGCAATCAAAAAAAGAGCAGCATTTTTCTGACCTATGATCTTCTTTCTCTCATTGTCCATAAGGCATGTTCTTATTGTTCGGTTTAGTTAATTAATAATCTGATCAGTCATAAGGGCAATCATTTCATTTTCCTTTGAGCGCATTAGTGCTATTTCCTCCTCGGTTTTATCACCATAGCCGCATAGGTGTAATAAGCCGTGTACCATGACGCGGTGCAGTTCGCTTATTACGCTTTCGCGAAAGCTGACTGCATTCTCCCCTACCCTATCGGTACTGATGTAGATCTCGCCGTGTAGCAGGCCGTCTTGCGAATAGTCAAACGTGATGATGTCGGTATAAGTGTCGTGATTGAGGTGTTCCTGGTTAATCTGTAAAAGAAACTCATCGCTACAAAACACATAGGAAAGATCACCAATAGTTTGTTGCTCACTTCTGGCAACCGCTTGCAACCAAGCACTATACTTCTGACTATCAATAGGTTGAAAGTCATTCTGATAATGGAACTCAATCATTGCTTTTAAAATAAGCTTTAACGCGGTTGCGGTATTGGGGCTGTAATGGCAATACCTGTCGGTTTAAGATTTCCTTATTATTGAAGTATTTTGAAGCATCTGGGATACGCGCATTGGTACGGTTTTCAAAGTCTGTACGGTTGGTATTTGCCTCGCGCTTTTCTTCCTTGCCCTGTTTCAAACTGGCGTCTTGCAGCTTGAGCATTTCATGCTGGATATCCATCATGCGCTGCTGTACGTCACGATCATAACCTTGATCCAGTAACTTACGCTCAACCGATTTCATCTGGTCGGTGATCTGGTTCACTTTTTCTTGCAATCCCTCGCTCTTGATCATGTCCTTAAGCTGATTGCGCAGTTCCTGCTGCTGCTTGTAGATCTCATAGACGCGCTGGGCTTCCTGCTCGCTCTCACGGTAGCTGTTCTCGCCCTCTTCCCCATTCTGGCCACCGTTACCGCTACCACCCTGTCCATTCTTGCCGCCCTCACCTTGCTCACCGTTCTTTCCTTGACCGTTTTTGCCGCTCTGTCCATTTTCACCCTGCTGGCCGCTCTTACCATCCTGTCCCGATTGACCTTGTTCACCAGCCTGTCCTTGCTGTCCTTGCGCACCGGGCTGCTCGCCCTGGCCAGGTTTATCACCAGGCTTTTTACCCGGCTTCTTGCCGCCTTTGGAGAGGCTTTCCTGCTTCTGGATGATATCCTGCAACTGGAAACCTTGTCCTTGCCCCTGTCCAGGTTTGGGCATTCCAGAGCCGGGCATGGACATCGCGTTATTCATCGCGTCCATAGTATTACTTAGCTTCTCTGCAAGGGTGTTTGCTCCTTTTAAAGTAAACTGTTGTGAGATACCGCCCTGGTTCATCTGGAACTCACCCAGCTGCTCCATGGATTTTTCTAGGTAGTAATAGATGTCGGTCACTTCTTTGTTGATCTCGTCCCCAATTTTAGGATTGCGCGTGGCGAGAGCAAAAAGACTATCATCTACATGCTTGAATGCTTTTTCCAGGTCTTTCTGCACCTTAAGTTTCTTGCCAAAACTCGGGCTGTTCTTTGTAATCTCCTTTACTTCTTCCAGCAAATCTTCCTGCTCTACTGAAAATACGATGAGGTTATCCAAAATCTGCCGCAGCATCTCGGCATCTTCCTGCAGGCTTTCTTGAGACTTTTGTTGCATCTGTGCAGCCATTTTTTGTGCCTGCTCTTTCATTTTTTTGGCAGCACTTTTCTGCTTCTTTTGTGCGCTGGGCGTTTCCTGCTTTTTCAGGTCTTCACTAGCTCCCTCCTGCTCTTCCTTGATCTCATCGCCCTCTTCTGGCTCAAATTCCATGTCCATGGGATCTTTTAGACCGTCGTTTTCCTTTTCAAGTTCCTTGAGTTCTTCCTCCCACTTTTTATATTCCTCGTTCAGTTTTTCCTGCTCTTCGCTTTTGTTTTCCTCTCCATCTTTCTCACTTTGCTCTTCTTGTTTTTCGGCGAGTTCTTGCAACTTGCGACCCATTTGTTCAAACTTCTGCTGGACGTAGTAGCGCTTGGTCAATTCTAGCAACTGCTCCAGGTTGCGTTGTTGCTGCTTGCTGTTCTTCTGGGCTTTTTCCAGTTGTTCCTTTAGTTCCTCTTTGCTCAGCTTGTCTTGATATTCTTGAAGTTTCTTGAGCAGTTCCTCGTTCTTTTTGATCTCCTCGGCGCTTTTTTCCATGCGCTCTTCCAGTTGCTTCTTGTCTGGATCATCACGGTCGGTAGATTTCTGGAGGTTGTCTTTCATGCGCTCCATTTGCTGGCGCAGGCGTTGCTCCTGTTTTTGCTGATTCTTGAGCGCCTGATCCAGCTTTTTCTTGTCGTTAAAGCCACGTTGTTTCTTCTCGATCTGTTCCTGGGCCAGCTGATCCAGTTTTTTTTGTTGCTGCTTCTGGTCGGCTAGGGATTTTTCTAGATTGGAAAGCGACTCCTTTTGATTGGTAAGCTGCTTCTCCTCTACCTCATCTAGGCTGGCCTTGCGGTAGGAATAGACCTCACTTTTAGTAGATTTATAACGGTTCACCGCATCATTGTCGATCACCTCAAAATAATACTGGTAACTATTCCCCGGTTCCAGTTCTACCTTTCCAGGAAATGTGAGCAAAAACTGATCAAAAGTGCCGCGGTTCTTTCCCAGATTCAGCGTTTTTCTACTTTGCGTATCATCGGCTTTATAATAAACCAGTTGCAGGGTACGGATTCCATAATCATCGGCAGCGCGACCTTTGTAATACACGATCTCATCGTCTATACTGTCCTTTTTGGATTCCATGGTGAGCTCTGGAAATTCGTCCCTAATCACGTCTATCCTAAAGTCCAGCGACTCATAATCCTGTACGTTATCATTTGAGGTGGTAATGCTGTACGGTGTGGGTTGCAATACCGCTTTCGCGAAAGCGTAATCGCCATCAACCCTAGTAAATTCTACCTGCTCTCGATCATCCCGATAGGCTACCTGGGTCGTGGCGGCGGTGGCAACATTCCAAGTAATTTTTGTACCCTGAGGCACCAAGGCATTGCCCGTGCTGGTAAGAACCTCGTCGCGCTTGCCCGTATAGGCGGGATAGTCCAGATTAAGGCGTAGTTCCTTGATAATGGGAACGTTGCGTACATCCAGCGTGTAGTTCCTACTGGTGACCTCGTTTGCACTCAGATTGAATTCTACCGCCTGTTGCGGCTGGTCAAAGGTGTAGCTGTAGCGACCGGGAACCTGCTGGGTCAAAAAGTAGGTCTGGTCGTTATAATTTATGTTGACCGTCTCGGGCAGCGTGGTTCCATTCACCTCTACCTCAAGCGTGTAGGGCTTCTTTTGTAAGGTAGAGAGATCGTCATTCAGCACCCGGAACGTAAACGGCGCCGGCGGTAGGTATTCATTGTTGAAGTCGGCCACGCGGCTGGCGCTATCGGTAATGATCTTGTTGTTTCCCGTGGCAAACAGTATCGCAATAATCACCAGCGGCACGGCCAGGTAAGGCAGATATTTCTTGTTCTTCTTAAAGTCGATCGCCAGGCTGAATGGGATGGGTTCTAGCTGCGCGCTCTTCTGGTCAATACTGGCCCAAGTAAGTTCGTCATCGCCACCGTTCTCACGCAATTGTAGCACGTTAACCAACTTATCACTTACCTCCGGGAAATGGGTGCCTATCATCGTGCTCGCATCCCTAAACCCGATGCCCGACGACAATTTGAGTAAACGTGCGAGCGGCACGACCACAAACTTGACCAGCAGTCCCACCTGTACAGCCACAAAAAGCCAGAATAACACCGTACGCCCCAGCGGACTCAGCCATAAAAAGTGCTCGATCACCACGGTAAGCAAAAAATACAGTAGCCCGATGGCCAAAAACAGAATTAGTCCCCGCAACAACTCGTTACGGTAATACTTGCTGATAAACTTCTTGAGCTTGCGCTCTATATTTTGATAACTGGACATGCAATCGTGGTGTAGGGTAAAGATAGTGCAGCAAGGTTTGTGCCTTTGTGGGGGAAGTTTGTAGAAATAGACTTATCGTTGAACTTTATGTGTATAGTGAATATGAATAATTGATTTGAATCCTCTTACGTTAAATTAAGTAATAAAATTTTTATTTTAAAGTTAAATTTCTTTATGTTTGTATTTCATAATTTCTGTAATCGTAGAAGCGATAATCTTTAATACAGTTGATTATGAATAGTGCAGAAGTAAAAGAACAAGCTAATTGCTACTGGGGTCAAGATAAAAAACTTGATGCCTATAAAAAGTTATGGGAACTGGATTTCTCTGACTTTGAATCTTATTTCAATAAGAAGTCCGCAAATAAAAAATTTCCTGCGACAGATTTCTTTTTTCAAAATTTTGTCACAACGGTATCACCGGATTGGTTAAACCACGACGATGCCATCCGGCTTATTCAAAATTACTTTGAGAAGTCTTTCACGTATTGTGCTGATTTTGAACAATTTTTACTACACAATTATCCCACCCTTTATGTAAAGGCTGTAACACAGTCATCTGGTTTTATGCTCAAAAGGCGCCTGGAAGAACTTAACAGTCTCTCTTACATCCCAGAAGCGGTAGCCCTAGAGCTACCTAAATGGAAATACTGGAATGACAAGGTCAATAGATTATGGGGTGCTATAACCAAAGGCCTTGAAACTCATTTAGAACAACCACAAAAACTCATTATGCAGTTGTGCGCTACCCATGAAAGCTGCATATATGGCTCTCAGAATACAAGAGACCGGCAATTTTATACCGATGCATTAAGTCTCTTAGTAGCTTACGTTCAGACCAGCTCCAAAGATTTGTCTATTGCTACAGACTTTAATGAACTCTACGGCTACTTTATTGAAGAAGTTTGTTCACAAAAGCTTTCTAATGTTTTTCAGCAAACAAGAGAATTTAAAGAAGTTCAGAGTCACCTGTACAGGTATCAATATGAACCCGGCTATGAAATGGATTACAAGATTGGAAAAGAACCACGTTTTCGCGAAAGCGTAAAGTTCAACAAACAATGGGAACCAGATGGATTACGGTACACTTTAAATGAAAAATTGTACTACAATTATGGCTATGAAATTTTTGATGAAGCTGTAAGTTCGGGAGAAATTAAACCCTTACGAAAGAATGATCGCGATGCTCTAAGAAGTGCTAACAGCAGGTGTATAGGTATAACAAAAGCAGTTAATGATCTAGGAATTAAAGACGCGGACCTAAAAAAGGGTTCTATGCACCTATCAAGTCTTATCGCCGTCTTGGAGAACTTAGGCTCCAATAAATTAGAACGAATAGAACGTAAACTGGATGCACAGAAAAAGAAACGTATTTCCAATTATCGAGAAGCATTAATATCATTATTATACATAGATAAGAAGCTCAATGATCCTATTCTACTTATTGATCGAGCAACTCTAGAAAACCAAATGCTGTCCTACATCTACACAACCCAAGATATTCAGACAAAACGAAAACAAGCAGCAAAACTCATAAAGGATTACACGTTCAACTGGCAAGCAAAAGAAACTTTTGACCCATTTAAAATGCCACTTTCCCTTTTCCAGCGACCATTTATTAACGTAGGTGGTATGATAGTTTCCCCAGTCGGTGTCATATCTAGCTTTGCAGGATTATATCCCTTATCAGAGTCCATACTAAAGAACTACAGACCTAAGGATGGTAGAGCTATCGAGAAGATTTTGAAAAATTATCTGTCCACCAATAGTCGCTGGTGCTGTACGCTACCAGAAAATGAAAATAATGAGGGAGATATAGATGTGCAGCTGGAAGATGGTGAGCACATCGTTCTTATGCAGCTCAAAAGAACCACCCAAAAAACCGATATGCGGGAACTGCACTCTCAAGCACCCCAGGATAGAAAAGCCATAAAACAACTTATGGAGGCAAAGCAATCCTTGGTGCAAAATGGAGAGACAAGAAGTATTCATCTATGGTACGTGACCACAGCCTTTGAGCGTGTGGGAACCGTTCAAAAAGAGGTGAGAAGAGTAAGCTATCAAGAATTGTTGCATAGCCACAAACTACTAGCACAAGAAAATTTATCTTTTAATTCAGTAGCCCACTTAGTCGAATACGTGGAAAATGATAGGTTTATCACGCTAGCAAAACAGTATCTACAGGAAGATCATAAGATCTAATTTTTAAACCTATAGATATGAAAATCGTACTACCGCCTACCATAAACTACCATTTATGGAAAGCCTGCAACATGCGTTGCAAATTTTGTTTTGCTACCTTTCAAGACGTACCCAAAAAGCTGGTTCCCAAAGGCCATTTACCTAAAGAAGAAAGCAAAAAAGTCATTAAGTTATTAGCTCAACAAGGCATTGATAAAATTAATTTTGCAGGTGGCGAGCCACTATTATGTCCTTGGCTAGGAGACCTTATTATACATGCAAAAGAACTAGGTATTAAAACATCTATCATTACTAATGGAAGTCATTTAACTAAAAATTGGCTTGAACAATACGGTAAATATCTTGATCTCATAGGCATCAGTATGGATAGTCTCCATCCAGAAACTAACGTAAAAAGTGGCAGGTTTGCTAAAGGAAAGGGAGGATACGACTATAACACATATCTAAAACTTGCCTCGCTTGTAAAAGATGCTGGTATTCCATTAAAGATAAATACAGTCGTTAGTCAGTATAACCTTGATGAGGATATGAACCTGTTTATTTCTGAAGTTTCACCGAGTAGGTGGAAAGTGTTCAAAGTACTACCCATCGGCGGTCAAAACGAGATTACAGACGGATGGTCCATTACAGAAACTGAATTTAATGATTGGCTTTATAAGCATAAAGAGCAAAAAGTACTGGTTCCTGAAAATAATGATGCAATGACTGCAAGCTATGGGATGATAGATCCCGCAGGTCGCTTTTATGACAATGAAGATGGAATACACAACTACTCAAAGCCTATCCTTGAGATAGGAGCCCTAGAAGCCTTTAAAATGGTAGCCTATGATCATAATAGATTTAAAGATCGCGGTGGAATTTATGAGTTGACTGCCACAAAATGATTTGCTTTTAATTCCGCTTTCGCGAAAGCTGTTACCCTCCTACTCTATCGCAGCATTATAGAAGTCCAACCCCACGTGCGCCCTACCGCTGGCGTCAAACATGGTGGCGTTGTCCCAATGGGATCCCTGCGCCCAGAGCGTGGAACAGCCCGTACTAATCCAGGCGGGTTCCCAATAGATGAGTCCGCCGCCGCCTGCTGCCGCGATCTCGTCGCGCAGCGCGTTCATGTAATCCAGCTGGCCTTGCGGTGTAGCCGGGTAACCTGGCTGTAGGGCGTTGCTGCCCATAATATTATTGGCGGGATCCTGGTTTTCCAGGGTAAAGGGGTAGGCGGTTTCTACCACCATGAGCTTTTTGGAATAGGTGTTAATAAGCTGTGACAGCGGCGTGCGCACCTCGCTGATGGGGAAATCAGACCATTGAGAGTAGTAGGAAAGGCCGATCCAGTCATAATTGGTCACGCCAGCAGTTGTAGCCTGTTCAAACCACCATATACCGTTTTCGGGCTGGGCGATGTGTAACGTGGTTTCCATGGGCGTCCCACTAGCGGTTGCCGCATCGTCAACGGCCTGTAGCCCACGGTTGATGAGCGTAGCGTTGCGCGTCCAGTCGATGGGCCATTGCAGGGCGCCTTGCTGCAGGATCATGGGGTTGATCTCGTTGCCCACCTGCACGATGGATGGCAGCAGTCCCGCGGCGTGCAGTTCCATAAGCGTATCATAGGTATAGCCGTACAGCCTGTCGCCTAGCGCACCGGTATTGTTCAAGTCGCCCGCCCAGGCGGCGGGGATTTCCTGCTTCTCGGGGTCTGCCTAGGTGTCGCTGTACTGGAAGTCCAGCAGGACTCCCATTCCCCGTGTCTTGGCTCGAGTAATGGTTTTCTTTACGTCTTCCAGATCAGAATAATCTGTCCAGGTGGGGTTGTACCACAACCTAACGCGTACCAGGTTTGCCCCGGCATCGGCAAATATCTTATAGGGATCCTCAATACTATCGTTTTGGTTTTTATAGACCGCACCACAGTCTTCCATCTCGTTGACATAGGAAAGATCGGCACCGTAGTAGAACGTATCTACTGGTGCGGGTGGTGGTGGGGTTACCGCCGTAGCAGCCGGCTCATCGCTTGAGGTGCAGGAAAGTAGGCAGAGGCTGGTAAGGAGTAGGAGTAGGGTGGGTTTTATAGTTTTTGTGAAATGTTGTGGTTGCATTTTGTAAAGGTAGGGGGTGGTGGATTGATACTAGGATAGTGGTCTACTGTTTTAAAAAACTTGTACTAAATTGATTGCTAATAGTTTACATGGGTTTAAATCACGTTATTACTAAAACCCTGTATTAACGTGTCTATTTAATAAAGCTTAAAGCTTAAGAATGCATATATTCAACAAATAACAAGTATTATTTTTTTTGAGTAACGAAAAGCAAACCAGAAAACTACTAATTGACCACCACTTGCGGGAGGCTGGCTGGAACGTAAATAACCCGTTGCAGGTATCTTCAGAATTTCTAGTAAAGACAGGCGTCCTTAGCGAGCCAGGTGCTAGTTATGAAAATACGTTTTCTGATTATGCTCTTTTTAACAAGCAAGGCAAGGTCTTAGCAATTGTCGAAGCCAAATCCACTTCTAAAGATTCACGTATAGGTCAAGAACAGGCAAAACAATATTGTTTGAACATTGAGCAACAAACGGGCTTTCTGCCATTTTGCTTATATACGAATGGAATTGACATCTATTTCTGGAATATTGGACAGTATCCACCTAAGAAGATCATCAGTTTTCCAACTAGAAATGACCTAGAAAAACTGGAGCAGATCAGGCGACGCAAGAAATCTCTTGCCACAGAGTTGATCAATGTAGATACCGCGGGTCGGGATTATCAGATTGCTGCCATACGTTCTGTTTTTGAAGCGCTAGAACAAAAACGCACCAAGCTATTACTGGTAATGGCTACGGGAACAGGCAAGACCAGAACCTGTATCGCGATGGTCGATGCGCTTATGAAAGCTCAATGGGTTCAGAAAGTACTTTTTCTCGTAGATCGCATCGCCTTACAAGAGCAAGCGATAGAAGCATTTAAAGAACATCTACCCAATGAACCTTACTGGCCGCATAAGGATGAAAAAGCATTTAATGACTCCAGACGCATTTATGTCTCGACCTATCCTAGCATGCTCAATATTATTAAGGATCATAACTCAAGATTGTCACCTCATTTTTTTGATCTTATCGTCATAGACGAGAGCCATCGATCTATTTATAACACCTATCAAGAAATCTTAAACTATTTCAATACGATTACTTTAGGATTAACCGCTACGCCTACGGATAGAATAGATCACAATACGTTTAAGCTTTTTGAGTGTGAGGATGAGCTGCCCACTTTTGCATATTCCTATGAGGAAGCTGTAAAGAACCAACCACCCTACCTCTGCGATTTTGATGTGCTGGACATTTCCACTAAGTTCTTAGACAGAGGGATCAATCGCGATACCATTATAGATGAAGATATAAAGAAACTTGCAGCAAAGGGTCGTCATGCTGATGACATAGAATACAAGGGCAAGCATCTTGAAAAAATTGTACGCAATAAAGGTACAAATGCGCTTATCGTGAAAACCTTTATGGATGAATGCATTAAAGATCCCTACGGCGTCGTGCCTGGTAAAACCATTTTTTTCTGTCAGAATATCGCTCAGGCAAGACAAATGGATGAAATCTTTGACATGCTTTACCCTGAATATAACGGTGAGCTTTCAAAGGTCTTGGTTTCTGAAGACCCACGTGTGTATGGTAAAGGTGGATTACTAGATCAATTCAAGCGTAACGATATGCCACGTGTTGCGATAAGTGTAGATATGCTGGACACAGGGGTGGATGTAAGAGAGATTGTAAATTTGGTTTTTGCTAAACCTGTATTCTCCTATACAAAGTTCTGGCAAATGATAGGTCGCGGCACTAGATTGCTGGAACCTACGAGTATGAAAGTATGGTGTGAGAAAAAAGACAGGTTCCTGATCATGGACTGTTGGAAAAACTTCAAGTACTTTGGTGAAAATCGACAGGGCAAGTCTTATAAGAGCAGCACACCCTTGCCACAGCGCTTTGCAGAATCCCGTATTGATAAGATCAGTCATGCACTTGAACTGGATGAAATAGACATTGCTTTTAAGGAAGTCAACCTTTTTAGAGACATGCTTAAAGCCTTGCCGCAAGACTCCATCACTATTAGAGATGCTCAATCAAAAATTATTAAAGTCTTAGATGCTAAGTTTTGGGAAGGACTTTCTGCTATGGCTTTAGATTTTCTACGGGAAGAAATCATCCCACTATTTGTGACCATGAGTCAGGTCGATTTTGACGCGATGCGATTTGAAAAGATGGTTTTGGAATGTTCCACCAGCTATTTGATAAGCGATGAGGCAAAGTACGCCATTGAAAAAGACGCGATTATAGAACAGGTAGACCTATTACCGCTTTCAGTCAATGTGGTTGAGAGGAAAAAACAGACTATCAAAGCTATTACCTCTGGTAAATACTTTAAAGACATTAAGGATGTTGATTTTGACACGCTTTCGCGAAAGCTTGCCCCACTCATGAGGTTTATTGATAAGACACCTGGAGGTACAGGTATGGATCACCTCAACCTAAAAGATGAAATTACCAAAAGGGAATTTATCGAGTTCGGTCCAGAAAATGAGTCGGTCAGTATTACTCGTTATAAGGAAATGGTGGAAGAGCGGATCGCTCAAATGGTGCAGGACAATACCATTCTTCAAAAAATCAAACATGGTAAATATGTCACTCCTGTTGAAGCTGAACAACTGGCCGATGAGCTGCTCAATGAAGATCCACACATTACCTTGTCGCATCTCAAACGCATTTATCAAAACCAGAGGGCATCGCTCGTGCAATTCATCAAGCACATCATGGGAATCGAGTTGTTAGAAAGCTTTGATATTACAGTTGCCAATAAGATTAATGATTTTATCGCGCAGCACAATACGCTCAATACCAACCAAATCGAGTTTCTTAAACTTCTGGGCAACGTCATTATAGAACGCGGTAAGATCGAGCGTCGCAACTTACTAGAGGCACCCTTTACCGTGATCGATCCACGAGGTATTCAAGGGGTATTTGCACCTCATGAAATTAAAGAGGTGCTGGAATTAACGGAAAAACTGGTTGCTTAATGGTAGTTGATATAAGGAATGCATTAATCAAGCTCGCGAGACTTAGAAGAACGGAAACTTACACTTGGCTAAATAATGAGCTAGGAATGTCATTAAACTTTGATAATGGTCACGATCGCGGTTTAATTGGCGATTGGCTCGGTGAGGTTTCCGAACACGAACATGAACAAGACAGACCTTTACTCAGCGCTTTAATAACTCACAAAAACGGTAAACGCGAACAGGGTGATGGATTTTATAAACTTTGCGAAGAGATTTATAATATTCCCTGGGAAGATTTAAAAAGAGATAAAAAATGGGAGAACAAGGGGATTGCGAGATGTTTTGAGTTCTGGCTGCATAAAGGCAATTTTGCACGTTTCAAAAATGATTTCTAGAGCGAAACTGATCATTATATCAAAAGTATTACTTTTAATATAAAATTGATAAAATGAGCAAGACCGCTAAAGTACAGACGCCGTTAAGGATAGATCAAGAGCTTCTTTCCATTCTCAAAGAGAAGGCCGCAGCTTCTAACCGCAGCCTAAACAATTACATAGAAACCTTGCTGTATAAACAGGTAGGTCATGTTCCCAATAAAACGACCATTGATGCCATAAGTGACACTCGTGAGGATAAAACTGAGACCATCGATGATCTCGATACTTGGTTGGAAAGTATTTAATCCATGTATGAACTTAAAACGACCAGCCAATTCAAAAAGGATCTGAAGAAAATCAAAACACGGGCCAGTGATTTTGCCCTTACCACAAAGGTCCTAAAACTGCTACAGGCAAACGGCCATCTAGCTATTCCTGAGCAAATGCGTCCTCATAAACTTAAGGGAGCATATAAAGACAACTGGGAATGCCATATCAAGCCCGATCTTTTAATCATCTGGTTTCAGATTGAAGATCCCCAGACGATCAGACTCGTGCGTATAGGATCGCACTCTGACCTTTTTAGATAAATAGAAACTAACACTCAAACCATTTAATGAGCCTATTACAACACAATCCAGAGATCAAGTCCAAGATCAAGGAACTTTGGAACAAATTCTGGAGCGGTGGTATCTCAAATCCACTTACCGCCATAGAGCAGATCACCTATCTGCTGTTTATGAAAAAACTGGATGAGAATGATAGGCACGCTTTCGCGAAAGCGGAATTCTTAGAAGACCAGTCCTATACCTCTCTATTTGAAGGCAAGTTCTTATTGCCACAAGACCGTCCCAAGGAGAACGCCACAGATCTGGAGATCGCAAAACTTACCGAGGAAAAAGGCATCGATAAGGAACGGCTGCGCTGGTCAGAGTTCAAGACGCTTCCCGCTGAAGAAATGCTCACGCTGGTGCAGCAGTATGCGTTCCCGTTCATCAAGGAACTGGATAAGGCAGAGTCGCCTTTTGTCAAGCACATGCGCAATGCGGTGTTTATTATCCCAAAACCATCCCTGCTCGTAGAGGCCGTGAGTATCATAGATGCCATCTATAAAGAGATGGAGCATGACACCCAGGATAAAGGACAGAACTTTCAAGATATACAGGGCGATGTGTATGAGTTTCTGCTTAGCGAGATCGCCAGCGCAGGAAAGAATGGACAGTTCAGGACACCGCGGCACATCATTAAATTACTGGTAGAGATGGTCGCGCCGCAACTGGGCCACCGCATAGCAGATCCTGCCTGTGGGACGGGCGGCTTTCTACTGGATGCCTATCAATACCTCATCACTCAGACCGTAAAGGAACAGGAAGAAATTAAGCCAGACGAGGACGGCTTTAAGCGATCCAGCAAGAGTTATAGAATAGATGAGGGGCGCAAGAAAATCCTTTCTCAAAGTTTTCAAGGATATGACATCGACCAGACCATGGTACGGCTGGGACTTATGAACCTGATGATGCACGGTATGGAAAGCCCACAGATCGACTATCAGGACACGCTGAGCAAGAAGTATACGGAAACTGCCGAGTACAATATAGTCCTGGCAAACCCACCCTTTACAGGCAGCATAGATAAAGGTGATGTAAATGAGGAACTCAAGCTCAAGACCACAAAAAGTGAACTGCTTTTTATAGAACGCATCTTTAATATGTTACAAATGGGTGGTAGCGCAGGTATCGTAGTGCCTCAGGGAGTACTCTTTGGTAGCGGGAAGGCGTTTGTAGATGCACGCAAGCTTATGATAGAAAAAAGCCAGCTCAAGGCCGTCGTAAGCATTCCTAGCGGTGCCTTTAAACCTTATGCCGGTGTGAGCACCGCTTTGCTCATTTTTACCAAAGGTGGTAAAACGACTGATGTTTTTTTCTATGACATGAAGAGCGATGGCTACTCGCTGGACGATAAGCGTAACAAACTGGACGGTACGGGTGACTTGCAGGATATTTTGAATAGATACAAACAATTCTGTCAGTCTGAGTGTCATATTGAGCCTGTCGAAGTACCAGTCAAAGACGGGTCGGGAACCACAGATTTTCAAAACCGCAAACAACAATATTTCGCCGTAGCAAAAAGCGAAATCAAAGCCGAAAAATACGATTTAAGCTTTGCCCGCTATAAAGAAGAAGTCTATGAAGAAATCGTGTATGAGAAACCCGAAGTGATTTTAGAAAAAATTATGGGCGAGAATGGACTGGAGGCTCAGATCAATGCCAAGTTGAAAGAATTAAAGGGGTTGTTTTGATGGAGATAAAAGCTTTAAGCGAAATAGCTGAAATTAGGACAGGGAATTATGATGCTAATCACTCCACAGAAAATGGTTTATACAAGTTTTATACTTGTGCTTTTGAGCAATTAAGATCTCCAACTTATAGTTTTGAAGGTAAAGCGATCGTACTTCCTGGAAATGGCGCAAATGTGGGAGAAGTTTTTTATAATCATGTTGAAAAGTTTGAGGCATATCAAAGGACTTATGTAGTTTCTAATTTGAAAGCTCATGTTCCTTATGTCTACTTCTATTTCAAAAGATTCTGGAAACAAAGTCTGAAAAATTCACAATATGGATCTGCCACAAACTACATCCGTTTAGGAAATTTATCTCAGTTTGAAATTCCCTTACCAGATTTAATTGCTCAAAAACGCATTGCACAAGTCTTAAGCGATTGCGAGGAGTTGATCCGGCTGCGTAAGCAAAGCATCGCCTTGCTGGATGAGTTGGTCAAGAGTACATTTTTGGAGATGTTTGGGGATCCTGTTCGGAATGAGATGGGGTGGGATATTGTAAACATTGATCATTTCGCAATAAATAAAAATTCAGATAGAGTACCAATTAAGAATAGTGATCGACAGAAAATAAAGGGCAACTATCCTTACTATGGAGCAACAGGAATAGTGGATCACATTAATGATTTCAAGTTCATAGGACAACACCTGTTAATTGCGGAGGATGGGAAAAATCTAATTACTAGAAATAAGGATATCGCATTTGAAGCAGACGGTAAATTTTGGGTAAATAATCATGCTCATGTATTTAAGATTAAGGATGGGAATTTTATTCATTTTGTAAAAAACATGTTTAATTTTTACGATATAAGAGCCTTCGTTACTGGAATTGATCAGTTCAAACTAAATAGGTCAAATCTAGATCGAATACCATTGATTTACCCAACTTTAAATTCGCAAAAGAGGTTCCACGATATTGTCAATAAAATTCAACAGAATAAAGTGTTCTTTCAGAATCATCTTAAAGAACTGGAACACCTTTACGCACGATTAAGTCAGGATTCTTTTAAGGGGGAGCTGGATTTGAGTAAGGTGGTGTTAGACGAGAAGAGCCGAAAAATGGGTAATGAAAGTAAAGCCATTCTTGAGCCTTTTCAAAGTTATGTGGAAAAGCATACTGCCAAACCAGGATTAAAAGAGCACAAGAAACAGTTCAAAACCGAAAAGAGAAGCGAGGGAAAAGTAGATATTTCTAATTTAAGTTTAGCAAATTACTTAGGAATACCGAACGATATTCAGAACGAAAGAGATAATATTGATTTCGACTTTTTAGGAGAGGATATATTCTATCAATTTGCCCTAAAAAATCATTTCAATCGAAGGTCTTTTGATTTTGACGAGATGCAAAAAAAAATGCATACATATTTCTATATATTCGGAGAAGTCGATTTTCCATACGAGAAATGGAAGGAAATTTTGTTCAAATTCATAGATAAAGATATACCTCTGGTGGAGCAGTTTTTTGATGAAACTTCAATGAAAATTAAACTTAAACTTACCGATGAAGCTTTTAAGGCTTAAAATAGGATCTTCATTCAGATCATTACCAAGAGGGTTTGAACTATATTTTCTTAGGGAGTTTCATTACGATGATGCAACAAAATTTAATCCTTACGTATTATCAGGTCTCAATGGTAGTGGAAAGTCTAATGTACTAGAAGCTTTATCAAGTGTATTCTATCATTTGGATTGCATCTATTTAAGGCATAAGCCTGACTATTTCGATAAATCAAAAGATAATCTAGATGGATTTGATGCAGATAGAAGTGAAATAAACTCTTACGAAGTTGAATATTTTACTTTTTTGGATAATGAAGTTTTCATTGATATAGACTGCAGCAATTTTGCTCATGTTTTAATAACAAAACGACCTAATAAACGTCCAGAGATTGAATGGGTTAATCAAACTAAATTTAGAATATCTAGAGAGCTAAGTCAAAAAGAAAGTAAAGCCTTGCTACCAGAGTATATTATAGGATACGCATCCGGTCAAAATCAGATTTTGAGCTTGCCTTTTTTCAAAAGTAGATTCTTGCAATATGAAGAATACGTAAATTTCTTAAAGGATGACGTTCCCGTTGAGCCAAAACCAGAGTCGTCGTTAGTTTATCTCGATTCTGATTTTAGTCAGGCAATTCTACTTGCAAATCTTTTGATGCAACCTGAAGAGAAAGGATTACTTAAGCCATTTACTGATTTTGTAAAAGTAGAGGATGTAGATCGCTTTCGATTAATTATTAAATTAAACACTCATCTTCCGAATTCAGGTGTTAGAAATATATCATCTGATGATCAAGGAGCTGACAAAATGTTACAATTGATAGGTTTATTAGATAAACGAGTAGGTAATTCAGATTATGATCTATCCTATATTGATAAACTAAAGTCTTGTGCTACCTGCTATCAGGAAATTCAGTATTATGATGTTCCTAGAGATGATAATGACGAGGAAGAGTTCTTTGATGATTCCCACTATCTTTACTTAGATTACAAGGTGAATGAGGCTACTAAGAAAGCTTTTCAATTCCATTTTGAAAACAATCCTCTTAAGCTGTTTGAATTACTACAATTATTCATAATACTAGATAAATACGAAATCAGTCAAAAAGAAAAGATCAGAATATTTAATAGCAAGAATTTGTTTTTGGTAAACGATATTCATAGGAGACCAAAAGAAGCTGATCGAACTCTACGATTCAAAGACCTTTATTTAAGAAAGACGGGTTTGACAAAATCAATCTTTACAAAAGCTTTGTCTGACGGTGAACATCAATTCATGCATTCCATAGGCTTATCGTTACTATTCAAGGATGCAAGAACCCTCTTTCTACTTGATGAACCAGAAACACATTTTAACCCAGAATGGAAGGCGAAATTTATAAGTAGTCTAAGAGATAGTTTTAAACTGGAAGAAGAGAAGTCAGAAAATACCATGCGGGAAATGCTGATTACTACACATTCACCCTATTTGATTTCTGATAGTGAGCCAGAATATGTGCTATTGTTTAGGAAAAATAAAACTTCAGGCAAGGTCATGAAACCTATGAGACCTGATTTCAACACTTTAGGCACATCAGTAAATAAAATTGGTATTCGTCTTTACGATATGCCTAATACGATAGGCGAGTATGCTCAAAGTTTGGTTAAGAAGTACGAGGACAAATTTGATTGTTATATGTCCGATAAAGAGAAGAATGCTCTACTTAAAGAGATTTATGAAAATTTAGGGGAGTCAGTAGAACGAGTTATATTGATTAATAAGATTTTAAAATCTATGGATAACTAACATGCACTTCACCTATACATATATAAATCATGAAATCGAAAAATATCAGGGATACTTGAATTTCATTTTTTATGAAATTTGGATGAAAGCAGAGACTGAGAAGCCTTTTGGATCCGATCTTTTCATTGATCATGAAGAGTTACACGATATATACCAAGTATTAAATGTGTCCAATAGCCAAAGTGCAATTTTCTTTTGTCGAAAAGTTCATGAAATTTACAACGAGTTTGCTGCGTTAAGCCATAGTGATAGAGAGGCAATCCAAGATGTATATGTAATTAATAATAGAATAGAAGAGATCTGCATAGATAACACGGCAGTGCCAATGGACTATCAGACCCTTAACGATATATCCATGTCTCTCTCATCTGCATTAAAGAGCTTTTACTCTAAACTCTATGGGTCAGAGAGTCCATTTAATCTTGCTGCGTTTGGAAAATTAAGCGACTCTGCTATTCATGACTTTGATAAAGCATTTATGACAGAAAATGATAAAGAAATTTGCCCATTTTGTGGTATCAGTCCTTTAAAAGGGAATAATCATCGTTATCGAGAAGCGTATGACCATTTTCTACCAAAGTCATTATATCCTTTCAATAGTGTCAATTTTCAAAACCTTGCACCTATGTGCAATGAATGTAATAGTACTTATAAGCGTGCTAAAGATCCTAGCTGTGATCTTGATCCCGTAAAAAAGAATCAACACAGGAGAAAAGCATTTTACCCTTATTCCATTAGGCATCCAAAGCTAGAAATTCAGGTTTCTCTAACCTCTGACGATCCATTTTCAATGAAACCGAATAATGTAGACCTTGAATTTGTAACAAATCAAGAGAACCGTGAGGAAGAATTAGAATCTTGGGATCGCATTTTCGGAATTACAGAGAGATACAAAGCAGTAATTTGTTCGAATAACGGGGGTGTTGAATGGTTTAAAGATATATACGATGAGTTTGCAAATTATACAGAGTTGACTAATGATGATAATCCTGACTTGTACTTTTCAAATATTGTTAAGTCAGCAAGGAAATATCCTTTGAACTCAAAAGGATTTTTGAAAGTTCCTTTTCTAGAAGAATGTAAAGGAAAAGGGCTACTTGAAATTAGATAAAAATCATAATGGATGCAATTAAACTACAATCTCTTCTCAATGACACAAAGGAAATAGTAAGGAAGCATGAAAAAGCCGTCAGGGATAAAGGTGAGGACTTCAATATATTTTCATTATTAGGAATGGAAAGTAATGAAACCAAAACCCATAGCGGGATGCTGGTTGCTTTGCTTAACCCTAAAGGTGATCATTATCAGGGTGCAACTTTTTTAAAATTATTTTTAGAGGAGATAGATTATAATTATGAGTTTGAAGATTTGGACGGGGCATTGGTCAAGGCAGAGCATCACTTGGGAAAGATCTCAAATGATTATTTAAAAGGCGGGTACATAGACATTTTAATCACTTTTCCTAGTGGTAAAGCTATTGCTATTGAAAATAAAATTCAAGCCGGTGATCAGCTGAATCAAATGTATCGTTATAGTTTATATAAAAAAGATCATTGTAAACTCTATTACTTGAATCTTTTCGGAGACAAGCCATCTCAACTGAGTCTGCATACGTTGAACGACGATGACTATGGAATTATAACTTATAAAGATAATGTTGTTGAATGGTTGGAGAAATGTATGAGCGTGTTAGATGTTAGCTCTATAATTCATGGTTCTATCAAACAATATTATATTTTAATTAAAAAATTGACGGATACTATGGATGATGATCTCGAGAATATACTTCACGATTTAATATTTGATCATATAGAAGAATCAAAACACATTCATTCACATTATTTGAGTGCAGTTGAACTAGTTTGTGAGAAATTTAAAAATGCAGTTTTCGAATCCATTAAAACAAAATTACAATCTGGGCTTAAAGTTCGATTAGGTAATCAAGTTACCTATTGTTATAGCCAAATTTGGATTGATGGTGCTAAATATAAAGGTCAAAACTTGTTGTACGGTATTGAATCTTTTGCAACTCCAAACCATGGGAACGGTAAAATATTCGTCGGAATTGTAGACAAAGAAAATAGAGAAATCATTCCTGAAGGGACGGATTCTAGATTGAATTCAACTTGGGCTGTTAGTCGTTATATAAAAATCAATGATCATTCAAATCTTGATATTGCTGATCTAAATACTCTGGCAAGGCTTTATAAAGATCAAGAATTTTTTAAAAGTATGGTGGATAATGTAGTTTCTCAATCAGTTGCTTTTATAATTGAATATCAAACACATCTCAAAAAACAAAAAACAGATCATGCCTAAAAAACCGTCAAAATCATAATAAATTGCTACCAGAACCATTTACGCACCGCTTCAACTTCTAAAAGAAAATGATGGGGAGATGCGCGGTAAAGAAGTAGTGGATTATCTAAGGGAAAATATGGATTTGAATGAGTATGAAAAACATGTATTTGAAAAGTCGGGATATGTTCGATGGAAGTCCATACTTCATTTTCATACCGTGGATGCAGCAAAAGCGGGATTTCTTATAAAAAATAAGGGAGTCTGAATTCTTATCTCAGAAGGAGAAAAGGCGCTTGACGAGAATACACCCTAGCAGCTACATAAATTAATGACCTAAAGTTACTAGAAAAGGGAAGCTGCAAACAAAAAGCAGAAAAAGCAAAACAAGTTCAAAATTAGAATTTGTACTATGGTGATTATCTTTTGTCGATGGTTTGACTTTGTTATAAATCAAGATTCTCAAAGTCTGCAACTTGCTATAAGCCCGACAGACCAGTAGCGCGAGTTTAAGATTGAAAGCCAATTCCATTCTAGATCTTTACTATGAATTATTTATCATTGAAATAGAATCATTGCTACACCAGGGATTGATTAAAAAGTACCAGCGTACCAGCGGGCAGCAGCTCGCTTTAAAAGGTGCGCTGGACTTCCAGCAACACCTCTGTCCACAAACCCACTTCAACCATAGCATTAAAACTGTATATAGATCTTGCCAAAGCTTCCGGGTTCTGTTTATTGACAGTAAACATCACTCTATCTTTGCCCACCATAAATCCATTCCCATGTCTCAAGATGTAAGAGTACGTTTTGCGCCCAGCCCCACCGGGCCGCTGCATATAGGTGGCGTACGCACCGCGCTGTTTAACTACCTTTTTGCCCGCAAACACAACGGGACGTTCATCTTGCGCATCGAAGATACCGACCAGGCGCGCTACGTCCCCGGTGCCGAAGATTACATCATAGAAGCCCTCGACTGGTGCGGTATTTCCTATGACGAGGGGCCTGGCAAAAACGGTGGCTACGGTCCGTACAAGCAAAGCGAACGCAAGGACCGGTATAAAAAGTATGCCCTGCAATTGATTGAAAGTGATGCGGCCTATTACGCATTTGACACTCCAGAAGAGCTAGCAAATGCAAGAACAGCGGCCGAAAGCAACAAAGAAAACTTCATCTACAACCACACCACCCGCGAGCAGTTTACCAATTCGCTTACCCTATCCAGCGACGAGGTACAGCAGCGTTTGGATCGTGGCGATGACTATACCATACGCTTTAAACCAGAGCTGAAAACGCTGCACATGGTCGATGAGATACGCCAGCAAATCGAGATCGACACCATGCTCATGGACGACAAGGTGCTGTTCAAGAGCGATGGAATGCCTACCTACCATCTGGCCAATATCGTGGACGACCACGAGATGAAGATTTCACACGTGATACGCGGTGAGGAATGGTTGCCCAGTATGGCGCTGCACGTGCTGCTGTACGAGAGTTTTGGCTGGGAAGCCCCGCAGTTTGCCCACTTGCCATTAATCTTGAAACCTACCGGAAAGGGTAAATTGAGCAAGCGCGACGGCATGAAAGGCGGGTTTCCCGTATTCCCACTAGAATACAGCGATCCCATAACGGGTGAAACGGCCAGCGGTTTCCGCGAGGAGGGCTACTTGCCAGAGTCTATGGTAAATATTTTAGCTTTTCTGGGTTGGAATCCGGGTACGGAACAAGAGATTTTTAGTTTGGAAGAACTGGTGGATGCTTTTAGCCTGGATAAGGTCAATCCCTCTGGGGCAAAATTTGACCCCGATAAGGCCCGCTGGTTCCAGCAACAATGGTTTGTGGAGCAGGAAGATGCTGTTTTGGGTGCCGCTTTCGCGAAAGCGTTACAAGAAAAAGACATCTCCTACCCCGATCAAGATTACGTAAATACGGTCGTGGGAATGGTCAAGGAGCGCGCCGTGTTTGTAGAGGACTTCTTTGAGTTGGCCGGGTTTTTCTTTACCGCCCCAACCGAAAAAGATCCCAAAAACACCAAAAAATCATGGAAAGAAGATACCGCCGATTTATTGAAGCAGGTCATCCCGATCATTCAGAATGTGGACGACCCTACTGCGGCAAACCTAAGTGATGCAGTCAAGGGATGGATCAAGGAACAAGAACTGGGTTTTGGCAAGGTCATGATGCCGCTGCGCCTGGTGCTGGTAGGCAGCCTTATGGGTCCCGATGTATTTGAGATCGCGAGTATGCTGGGCAAGGATGAGACGGTGCGGCGTATCGAGCGTGGGGTTGAGGTGTTGGGTTAATTAATGGTTATGAATACGCGTAGCAGTAGTTATTTGCTAGTTCTAGAATATTATAACTGGAGTTCAACAAATTAATAGAATACATCTCCAGGTCGAGTGATAGTTAAGATGCCGTGGCATGAATGTGCTGGATCTTCTTTAAAAAAATATTAAGTTTAGGCTTATTGTAATTTCATCTTTTAATTCTATAGTGAAGGAACCGACATAGCAGATAAAGCATTTTACCTAGTGAACCTCACATCAATTCTCTTCTAAGTTACGGCAAAGTAAAAGTCCTACACAAGTTGTCAGAACCTTGAAAAGGTTCAAAACCTAGGTCATTCCTGTAACAAACTACCCAAAATTACTACCTACATTCAGTACCTTTCTAACCATTAAAATTCAACCCTATGGACTTTATCTTTTTACCTATTGTTTTAATAGTCGGCGTGTTGCTGCTGTTTCAAACATTCTTTACCGTAAAACAGCAAACCGCCGCCGTGGTAGAGCGTTTTGGAAAATTTGTAAGCATGCGCCAGTCTGGACTCCAACTTAAAATTCCCTTCATTGACAAAATTGCTGGGCGCATCAATCTGAAGATCCAGCAGCTGGACGTTATCGTGGAGACTAAAACGAAGGATGACGTTTTTGTTAGGCTCAAAATCTCGGTACAGTTTCAGGTGCGTCGCGAGAAAGTATATGACGCATTCTACAGGCTTGAGAATCCGCACGATCAGATTACGGCTTACGTATTTGATGTGGTAAGGGCCGAGGTTCCCAAAATGAAACTGGATTACGTTTTTGAGAAGAAAGATAACATTGCCATTGCTGTAAAGGGAGAGCTCAACGAGGCCATGATGGACTATGGTTATGACATCATAAAAACATTAGTAACTGATATTGACCCAGACGTACAGGTAAAAGCCGCCATGAACCGTATCAACGCCAGCGAACGAGAAAAGACCGCAGCTGAATATGAAGCAGAGGCCGAGCGTATAAAGATCGTAGCAAAGGCACGTGCCGAGGCTGAAAGTAAGCGCCTACAGGGTCAGGGTATAGCAGACCAGCGCCGTGAGATCGCTCGCGGTCTTGAAGAAAGTGTAGATGTTCTTAATAATGTAGGTATCAACAGTCAGGAAGCTAGTGCATTAATTGTGGTAACCCAACACTATGATACGCTACAATCCATAGGAGAAGAAACCAATAGCAACCTGATCCTACTACCCAACTCACCCCAGGCCGGTAGCGATATGCTCAACAACATGATCGCGAGCTTTACGGCAAGCGCGCAAATAGGGGAACAAATGCGCAAGGACAATGAAAACAATCCAAAGGTAAAGACCAAAAGAAAATCAAGACCCCAACTCCCGCCAGCAGATCTCGACATGAGCGATGAGGATAACGATGAGATGTTGTAGGCCTTAAACAAAATTAATTACATCAAAAAACCCCATATATCGAGATGTATGGGGTTGTTTAAATATATGAGTTAATTAACTTATAGATGGATGGTTATAACTTCAACTTCAAGATCTGCCTATGAGTTCCATAACCTTATTTACAGGGGCTAGACTGGCGGCTTTTTCGGTAAAGCTTTCCCAAGCGTTGCTCAGCACGCTTTTAGGCGCTAGGCTATCTTTAAATTCGTTAAGAGTAAGCTTCAATCGCTCTTGTTGCACAGTTTGCTGTAATTTGAGATACATGAGATCACGATCAATTTCCTCAAAATTATTGTAAGCTCTCATATCTAGACTTCTTCTATACGTTTATCACTTGCTAGACCCCAAAGAGACTTGCTGGTGGATTTAAGCAACATTTCTTGAATCTTTGGCTTGATGGTTAACGCTACCACCACCATTATCAGAATGTAGATTACACCCATGATTAAATAACCCCATCCCAGATTATCTAACGCCTGACCTATAAAAATAGCTGCGGCAACGCTTAAAAAAAGTAGTGCAATGAGTCCAATCAAAAGTAGCACGACTCCATAACCAATAGAAATACCAGCCTTTATACCCTTTTTATAAAGATCAAGTTTCTGGTATTTTATGGTGGTTTCTACATAGTCTTGGGTTGCGGTAGTAAACTCGCTAAAATGTTCTGAAATTCCTTTTCCCAAAATCAGTTTTATACGGTTGCGGTACCGTTGACCTTAGCTTCGGCAGTATCCATTGCCTCATTTGCCGTTGTGGGCTTTTGATACTGGGCGTTCTTGCTGCGTAATTGCTGTAATTTCTTTTCAAGAGCAGTAATAGCCTCATCTGCCTTGTAACTGGCGCTTGATAAAGCAGAGTCTAATCGCTCGCTTACCGTTCCTTTTACTTCCGTAGCTTTTTCAGTTACCTCGCCGTAGGTCTTTCTTGCCTGGGCGTCGATGTCATTCTTAGCTTTTTTGGCTTGTTCTTGCAGTTTTCTGCGAGTTTCCACGCCGCTTTCTGGTGCGTACAACAATCCTACTGCTGCTCCTACTGCTGCTCCTGCTATCAATGTTAATAATCCCTTGCTTGCCATAATATTTTTGTTTGATTTATTGAATAACAAAGGTAATTTACGTCGTGAGTGAGTGTCGTTAAGCAGCCGTTAACCTTATATGTAACTGTATTAAAATGATCCCAACAATTAAGTATTCAGGTTAAATTAAGTTAAATCTCATTAGATTTATTAAATGAATGTTCACAATCAAAACGATTATTGAAAATTACGCTTTCGCGAAAGCGTAACTATAAAGCAAACAATTACTAACCAACTAGGAGCTAAAATCAACGAATCAAGAATAAGTCACGATACCCCTAACTCTTATGCTTAGTTGTGAACATACTAGTCATGATCAACACATGGGGAACCGTCACAGAAGCGATAAAAGCAAATAATATACTTAAGGCGTAGCGTGAGTCTTTGAAGAAGTAATAAAACAAAGCGAGGCTAATTATAGACAAAAGCCAATACGGAAAACTTTCCTTAAAAAAACTGAACAAATAAGCTATTTTAAATTGATTGTGTTTGAATAGGATCTGATCAAACAAGGAGGGTATGCTATGCCACAAAACGAAGTAGAAAGAAAATCCCCAGATCAGGTCTCCTGATTGAAAAACAATATATAACAACAATGATAACAACACGTTTAAGGCAACCATGCCAATTCTAAAGACCTTTTTAAACAGCAGGTAAATCGAACCTGCCAGGGTTACCATAACCATTGCATAAAAAAATTGCTCAAAGAATATGGTAGGTAAGGAGTAACCAGTCAAATCATTTATAATCTGTATGACCTCCACGGTATTACCTAAAAACAAGATGGATAATACCAAAAGACCGTACGTAATATAAAAAACCTGTTTTACCCATTTGATCTGGAGATTACCTAACAATCTATACCAATGCTGCTCGCCGAAATGATAGCCGCTAACCAAAACAAACAGCAATAGGCTTATTACTGGGAAAAAATAGAATGCTATACCAAAGCTGAGTACGACAACTGCATATATCAGGGAGTAGGCAATTACTCCATAAGCTGTATTTAAACGTCGTAGAAGATAGATATCATTTGACCCATGTAGAAGTCCCACCGTAACCACCAGTAGCAATCCCAGCACGCTCAATACATCACTAGATACAAACAAACCCAGCAGATAGCCTACAATGCTGAATATGGAAATTATCGCGTATAGTCGCTTCATTGCATACCGATCTATTTTTACAAAATCACGCGATCCTTATCTCAATTGCAAACTTTCTGCCTAGGATAACGTGGTTGACCAAGTTAATGGGAATTCTCCCTTAATTAAAAAAATATGGCATCTTGTAAATAGTAAACCCAATTATAAGATTTGATGCTGGATTAACCTTCCACCTTTGCCCAGGTATCCCTTAAGGTTACCGTACGATTGAAGACCATTTTATCATCGGTTGTATCGGGGTCCACACAGTAATAGCCTTTACGCTGGAACTGCACCGTCTCCCCTACTGGTAGATTACTAACAGACGGTTCTGCCATTGCGGTGATGTTTTCCAGGGAGTCTGGATTAATGAATTCCATGAAGTCCTTCTCTTTATCCGTATCGGGAGAGGGAACGGTAAACAAGCGATCATAAAGGCGTACTTCTACGGGTAGTGCGTGCGCGGCGCTTACCCAGTGCAGGGTTCCTTTAACCCGGCGCATACTAGCCTCAGTACCGCTACCACTGCGGCTATCTGGATCATAGGTAGCGTGTATTTGGGTAATATTCCCTTCTTCATCCTTGAGACATCCTTCGCCCTTGATGATGTAACCATTTTTGAGACGTACTTCCTTACCTATTTTAAGTCTAAAGAACTTTTTGTTTGCCTCTTCTCTAAAATCTTCACGCTCGATCAACAACTCACGAGAAAAGGGTACCTCGCGGTAGCCGCGGCTCTCGTCTTCTTGTGAATTCTCGGCTTGCAGCATTTCTACCTGATCCTCAGGATAATTAGTGATTACCAGTTTTACGGGATCTAGTACACACATGACGCGATTTGCGTTTTTGTTAAGATCATCCCGCAGGTGGAATTCCAGGTGATTCATATCTACGATATTCTCCCGTTTTGCAATCCCTATGCTCTCGGCAAAATTCTTTATAGAAGCTGGTGTATAGCCCCGACGCCTCAAACCTGAAATAGTCGTCATGCGCGGGTCATCCCAGCCCGTTACAATTCCCTGTTCCACCAGCTTTTGTAACTTACGCTTGCTGGTCACGGTATGGGAGACATTCCTGCGGGCAAACTCGCGCTGTTTGGGCCTTACCTTACCCGGATCAACCACCTGATCCAGAAACCAGTTATAGAGTTCCCGGTGCGGTAAGAACTCAAGGGTACAGAAGCTATGCGTAATTTGCTCTATATAGTCACTCTCGCCGTGGGTCCAGTCATACATGGGATAGATATGCCAGTCGTTACCCGTACGGTGGTGCGCCCGGTTTACCACGCGATACATAATGGGATCGCGCATGAGGAGATTGCTGCTGCTCATATCGATTTTGGCACGCAATACATGTTCACTTTCCCCATACGCTCCGTTCTTCATTCCCTCAAATAGGGTGAGATTCTCATCAACACTACGATTGCGGTAGGGACTGTCTGAACCTGGCTCGGTAAGTGAGCCTTTTTGAGCGGCTATCTGCTCGCTGGACTGCGAGTCCACATAGGCTTTGTCATTCTTGATCAACTCTATCGCCCAGTCATACAACTGCTGGAAATAATCTGAGGCATAGCATAGATGATCCCATTCAAAACCCAACCATTTGACATCTTCCTGTATGGCATCCACGTACTTTGCCTCTTCCTTTGCGGGATTAGTATCATCAAAACGTAGGTTGACGGGACGGTTGTACTTTCTACCCAGTCCAAAGTTGAGACAAATCGCGCTCGCGTGACCTATATGAAGAAAACCATTGGGTTCTGGCGGGAAACGGAATCGCAGTACACCCCTTGACAATCCCTGTTCAAGGTCGTCCTCGATGATGTCCTCTATAAAATTGTTGGGTTTTGTGTCCTCGCTCATGATTGTGGAATAAGCCCACAAATTTACTTCTTATTTATGCGATGCTCATCACGAGTAACGCCGTTTTATAGTTGGACTAATTAGAGTAATTGTTATAAACGCATCGTCTATTGTTGTTGTGTGATTAAGTTTACGCTTTCGCGAAAGCGTACTAAAAACAAACCCTCTATGCACCAAATACTATTAGAAAACATAAGGATCCAGACTAATCATGGTTGCCTGGAAGAAGAGGAACTGATAGGATCTGAATACCGCGTGGATCTTAAAGTCTGGGCAAATCTTTCTAAAAGTGCCGCAAGTGATGAACTCAAGGATACGGTGGATTACGTATCGCTCAACCATATCGTGGTGACTGAGATGCAACAGCGAGCTAAATTACTGGAACAGGTAGCGCAACGCATTCTGGACAGAGTAATGAAAGAAGAGCAACTTGTGGACAAAGCCGAGGTCAAGGTAGCCAAAATCAACCCGCCCATAGGTGGAGATGTACAACAGGTCACCATAGTCATGAGTGAGGAAAGACACCGTGCGGTAGGTGGTTTTAGGTCTGGGCTTTAAACAATTAAATTCTTTAGAGGCTTACCTTGATTAAACCTCGTTGAATATAACGCGTTTTCCTGCCTATTTACTTATTTTTGCCACCCCATATTTTGGTACCATGGCCGAGTGGCTAGGCATGGGTCTGCAAAACCTAGTACAGCGGTTCGAATCCGCTTGGTACCTCTTTAAATCCCGAGATTGAGCTCGGGATTTTCTTTTTGTTAGTGGGTAATTCAAAGTAAGTGGTAAGTGTTTACTATAGATGTTTACTATAAACGATTCCTACTTCTTGCTGTAGACCACCATGTCCTGATAATCACTGGCTTCCATACCTGGTTTCCAGAATCCGAAGATTATCCTTTCAATTTTTAGACCAGCGTAATTCATCATCTCTTCCAGTCTATCTTGATGGAATGCCACATTACCAGCAGTTACCTTATCACTCATCAATCGGTGACCGTCTTTTTTAATTGGAAAGGAGAATTTTCCCGATTTGGAAATAAGCTCCTCACTAGTATCATCATAGATGAAAAAAGTAGACAGTATTTTTCCATGATGTTTTAATACTCTGGCGCTGTGTAATAAATAATTCTGTACCTCGTCCAGCTGCATATGAGTAAAAACCGAAAAGGAATAAATAGCATCAAATGATCCATCATCATACGGGAATTTGAACGTATTTGCTTTTAAGGAAGCATCGTTGTACAAATCGTTGAATAGGGGAATGTATTGAAAATCAAAATTGGGATGATCTCTTGCTATCGTATCATTACACCATTTGATACCCCTCTCCACCACGTCAAAACCAGCATAAGACCCTTGGTGGTTGAGAAAATCAGTAAATGGTATAGCAGTTCTCCCTATTCCTGATCCTATATCTAGAACGCTATGATCGGGTTGTAGATCTAGATATTCTTTCAATAGCTCAAACTGACGACGTCCAGCCTCTAGATAACCCTGTGGATCTACTGGAGCACCGGTAAAGATCTTACCTCGACTGGGAACATAGCGATGAGTATTTCCCAATATTTTGTCCTTAAGGTCTAGTGGTGCATGCAATAGTTTTCTAAAGGAAAGCCGTTGCTGGGCAGACAAAGCATACCACCAGTTTCTCAAATACTTTTTATTCATTGAAGTACGTATGAAGTATACTCGAATTCTTTAAAATATGCATGGTTGATTAATTGAAGGGAGCTTGTAGGATATCTACCAACTGGTCAATAAATTCTGGAGCTATTCCCTTTAAAATCAGCACCGCACCACAAATTCCCATTATGATGGCAATAAGCCGTTTCAAATAAAAAATGCGCAGGGGTGTCAGATATCGATTTAATGATTTGGCAAGTGATATTTTTGCTATATCGACTATGAAATAGGTCAATAACACAGATCCGAAAAATGTGAATACTCTGGATGGCTCGTTGTCTAGTTGAGGGCTGGTAACTACTATTAATCCTAACCAGAATCCCAACACGCCGATGTTGATGAAATTGAGCAAAAAACCCTTGGCAAAGAGCTGCCAGTAATTGTTGCGCTGTACCTCTTGTACTTCTTCACGTACTTCCTTCCTGTAATACCTACCTGACTTTATAAAAGCGATCACGCCATAGATAGCCAGTATGGTTCCCCCAAAAACATACAGTCCGGGATCATCTTCCAGCCGTTTGAGTATGCTAGATGTCATAAAGAATGCGATAAGTAAAAAGATGATGTCTGCTAGAAATACACCCAGATCTAGCATAATTGCCGCCCTAAATCCTTTAATGGCACTAGTTTCCAGCAAAGCAAAAAACACGGGTCCTATTAAAAATGCCATGACAAACCCTACAGGTATGGCATTAAGAACATCTGAAAGCATATGGGTTTCAACTCTTAAATCTCAAAGGTATGCAATCGCTACGGTTGTTACCAGCCTTATTCTAAGACAGCGTTGACTACCAATTCAAGAATAAAATCAGTATTGGTAACTATATAGTAATGATCTCAAATATCATGGATCTCATTCAAAACAAATCCAGACCATAAGAGATCTGGATTTCATAGTTACCAAGGTATTATTTTAATTACTTCATTATAATCTTACCGCCTAGAATTCTGCTTTTATCTACCTCTTTGGGATCACCATAAACATGAATCGCTCCTCCCGCCCTAGTCTTTAAATCCACGTAATCTGTTGCGTATAGTTCTACCTCACCACCTGCTCTTACACTAGCATCAGTATTTTTGGATTTCAGAGCTCTATTGTTGACTATACCACCCGTATAAACTGAAATATCTTGATTTGCCGCCTTTCCAGACAATTCCACAATACCACCTGTAACTGCCCTTACCTCTAGGATTTCCACATCAACATCTCCTTGTATATTTGCTCCCTCTTGAGCTTCCACGGTAAGCATATCTTGTTTTATCGTATCTGTAAACTCTATTACAGCGCCTTCATTTGCGTCAATTTCCTTGATAGCGACATAATACAAAGTTACCTGCGTATCATTACCATCAAATTGTTCATCAAGCTGCATGCGTATCTTAAGTATATCATCTCGCTGCACGACTTGCACGTCATCTGAATTTTTACCGCTTATTACAATTTTATTAGTGGTTGCTTGAATCATGGTAACGTTTATCAGGTCAAATACCTTTACGGTATCAAAATCACCTATCAAACGCTCTTCCTGGGCATTCATCATTATACCCATCATCATCAAACAAACTGTAAGTACCTTTTTCATCTCTTTTTTTGCAATTATACTGTTAACTGGTGGTTGACTACTGTAATTCCATGTGAATCAATAATAGTTTAACTAGAAATATTAATGAATACAAAAAACGGTAGCCTAACCAAAAGCTACCGTTTTCCACTAACCAACCAAAAAACTTCATGAAAATCACTCTTTATGACCTTCTTACCGTTCTTTCCAAAACTCGTGCCAAAACTATGCGTGCATAACAATTTGTAGCTTTTTACGGTTAATGTCTACTTCCTTTCCAGGTACCTCCATATTTGTATTCTGGAAACTGTTGATGAGCTTCAGTACACATTTTGCAGCAAAAGATCCATTGCTTGCCGCTTGTAATTTGTATGCGGTACATTACGGTATGTTCTGTATTGCAAATGGCGCAGGACTTAGTTTTCAATTTGCCTTACTATCAATTGTGAATAATGATAGGGAACTAACTTTTTAAATAAAATTCCAGTTTATTCCCCAGGCTTTCCTACCATCCAGAAGTCCAGGTGTTTTTTTACCAGGTCTGCGTTCTTGACTTTCACTACCACTTCATCACCTAGGGTATATTTATTCTTGGTACGACGCCCCACCACGGCAAATTCTTCTTCTACATACTCGTAACTATCATCGTCCAGATCTCCTAATCTCACCATTCCCTCGCATTTATTCTCGATGATCTCCACATAGATTCCCCAGTCGGTAACACCACTTATTACCCCTAGGAATTCCTCGTCTGCATGGTCTTTCATGTATTTGATCTGCATATACTTGATGCTATCGCGCTCAGCTTTTGTGGCCAGGATCTCCATGCTGGTGGAATGGTTACATTTCTCCTCATACAGGTCCTCGCTTGCGCTCTTACCATCATCCAGATAGTGCTGGAGCAAGCGATGCACCATGACGTCTGGATAGCGTCTTATGGGACTGGTAAAATGGCTGTAGTAATCAAAAGCAAGCCCGTAATGCCCTATATTTTTGGTAGAATATTCTGCCTTACTCATGGTTCTTATCGCAAGCGTGTCCACCATATTCTGCTCTTTGTTACCCTTTACATCACTTAGCAATTTATTGAGTGACTTTGTTACCGTCTTGCGATCCCGCAGGTCCAGTCGGTGACCGAATTGGGTCACCAGCCCCGCTAGGGCTCCCAACTTTTGCTCATTAGGCTCGTCATGGATGCGGTAGACAAAGGTTTTTTTAGGCTCTTTCTTGCCTATAAAAGCAGCCACTTTACGGTTTGCCAGTAGCATGAATTCCTCAATCAATTTATTGGCATCCTGTGAGGTTTTAAAGTATACGCTTACCGGTTCTGAATTATCGTTGAGGTTGAATTTCACCTCGGTCTTGTCAAAACTCAATGCACCGGCCTGCATGCGACGGCTACGCATCTTTTTTGCCAGTTCGTCTAGCTTTAGGGTAGCTTCTACTATAGCAGGATTGATGTTGGTACGCTTTCGCGAAAGCGAGATCTCACCAGGAATATCTCCTTTACCCGTCTCAATGATGTGTTGAGCCTCTTCATAGGCAAATCGTTGATCGCTGTGGATTACCGTACGACCGAACCATTCCTTATAAACCCTGCAGTCGTCATCCATTTCAAATACTGCCGAAAAGCAAAGTTTATCCTCGTGAGGATTGAGTGAGCAAACCCCATTTGATAATACCTCAGGCAGCATGGGAACCACGCGATCCACCAGGTAGACAGACGTGGCGCGCTCATAGGCCTCTTCATCCAGTACGGTGTCTGGTGTTACATAGTGTGAAACGTCTGCTATGTGGATTCCTATCTCATAACGACCATTTTCCAGTACCCGGTAGGACAGCGCATCGTCAAAATCCTTGGCATCTGCAGGGTCGATGGTGTAGGTTAGTGTATCCCGCATGTCACGGCGAGATTCAATGTCTTTTTTACTGATGGTCTTGTCCAGTTGTTCTGTAAAATCTTCTACCGCGGGTGGGAATTCATAGGGGAGACCATATTGCGCGAGTATGGCATGAATCTCGGTATTGTGTTCTCCGGGATCCCCCAGAATGTCCTTAACCCTACCATTAGGCGAGTCCTGCTTGTCATTCCATTCCACAAACTCGATCAGTACGACCTGACCATCCTTTGCACCATTGATCTGGCGGCCTGGTATAAAGAAATCTACCGTAATCTTGGGATCAGAAACCTTGACAAAAGCAAATTTCTCATGCACCTGGATTTCTCCCACAAATTCGGTTTTGGCGCGTTTAATAACCTTTGTTATTTCTCCCTCTGGTTGCTTGCCGCGGCTACGGTGATAGACATAAACTTCTACCTCGTCACCGTTGAGTGCCTGTCCCACAGATCGTTTGGGCACCATGATATCTTCCTGCAATTCATTTGTGATCACGTAGCCGGTCCCGCGGGAACTGATATCGATCTTACCGGTATAATAGTCGATGGCCTTGATAATCTTAAACTTACCGCGATCTGTTTCTTCAATCTTTTCCTTACCCTTGAGCTGGTGCAATCTCTTGATTACCTGGTTGCGCCCGCTGGTATCGCTTATTCCCAGTTTTGAGCATATCTGCTTGTAGTTGAAACTCTTGTCAGCATCAGTCTTGAGGACGTTGAGTACCGATTGGGTAAGGTTGGGAAATTTAGTCTTAGAACCCTTGTTCTTCTTTTTCTTCATCATAATTAGAATCAAAGGTAATTCAAAGCCCCACAGTTGATCGTTTAAGGTGCTATACTTCACTATAGTATAACAAAAGCTGTTTGATTCCTTAACACGATATTAAGAAATAAGTGTACCTTTGGTTTCTGTTAGCTCATCTATGCGCGTTAAGAAACCACTTTATACCACCGTACTATTTGTCATGATTCTGTTGATAGGTCTGGTGGTACTTTATTATTTGACGCAGCAGGTTTTTATCACTTCCACGGGAACTGAAACCAGCATTCAGGAGGTTCCACAGGATTCCGTGAGCTTTCACTTCAGTTAGAATATTTCTTTTTCTTCTAGAAATACCCCTGAAAGTCTAAGGCTGGACTGGGGGTGAATTCTCATAAAATTTCTAGTAATTGTTCTCTATACTGCGTCTAGCAGGTTTCAGTTAATTGTCACAATAGTCAAGTGTGCGCAACCCTACAGATGTTTTGGCGTCGATATTTCAGTTTGACTTCTAGGTAGTAATCGGTTGTGGGGACCGCTTTTAGAGAGTACGCTTTCGCGAAAGCGTAATTCCTCAAAACCATATCCCGTTCTATGTTATCAACAATATATACCAGTATCATATTTTTCTTTCTTATTTAAAAAATTAAAATGATGATGATGTAGTGGTGTGAATAGCGGTAAAACTTTTACGGTGATTATTTGGTTTTGACAACAAACAGAGTTTACCATTACTTGTTCACATGTTACCCCTGGATTAAGTAATTGTAAAATAGAGTTCTACCATACGACAGACTGGTTTGTTAACGATGTCATAATTAGAAATTCACAGGACAACGTGGGTAAGTTTGAAAATTAAATGTGTTGATAGCGTAAAATTCCAGGCTCATAACCTTACTTAAAAAAGCGTACTTATAATTAGGTCATCCCGATTTTAAAAGCATATGCGGTAAAAGATGGGTAAATCCTAATAATTTCTATCATGTTCTATCAACAAGTTATCTGCTATTTATAACTAGTGGATAACCCAGCGGTGTTCATAACCCCGAGGATGGTGTATACTAATATCTTTGAAGTCGTAAATCCGTACATGATGAAGATTTCCATAGGTAATGACCACGCCGGTCCCGATTATAAAAAAGCGATCGTTGCGATGCTGGCAAAAAGAGATCTTGAGGTGACTAACCATGGCACAAATACAGCTGAAAGTGTGGATTATCCAGATTTTGCCCATGCGGTAGGACGGGATGTGGACAACAATACTGCCGACGTGGGAATCCTGATCTGTGGCAGTGCCCAGGGCGTATCAATGACGGTAAATAAATATGCCGGAGTGCGCGGTGCGGTGTGCTGGAATAGGGAAATAGTAGAATTATCCAGGGAACATAATAATGCAAACGTCATTTGTATCCCCGCCCGTTATACGTCCATCCCACAGGCAGTCGCCATGGTGGCCAGCTTTCTGGATACCCCATTTGCCGGTGGTAGGCACGAGCGCAGGGTAGGGAAGATCTCCTGTTAATCTACCTTGTCTATGAACCGGGCAGAATTAGAAAAGCAGTATTTTGAGCTAGGCAATCGCTTACCCAAACAATATCCAAACAAGAACCTTGACAACCATTGCTACTGGCGTATTGCGCTGGATAATGCGGTACAGGATTACTGGAAGAACCAGATCAAGTCACCTGCCTATAAAAACCTGAGCGATAATCAAATCGATAGGGTAGTGGAGCTGCTCAATAACTATGCGACAGATGAAGAGCTACTCACCATCCACAACGAGAATAGTTTGCGGTGGCGGGGGAAATTGTGAACTGTGTCGTGCGGCTTTGTTTTGAATTAATTTCTGTCACTTAATTTGTTCTGCACCTTGAGAAACAGCTGCTTCTTTTAGTGGCTCCAATGATTTATTTGTCAGGAGCTGTTGCAACTGGTAGAAAAAGATGCCGCCTATATCCCGTGCGAACTGCTGTAGTAGTTATGCTTTTACGAAAGCGAAATTCTTTCAAATATGTTTACCACCTCAACTCAAGTGATCTTAGGAAGTAATGCCTGAACATTTTTGTCCGATCCAGCAGTACCATTAAGTAGCAACGTATGATTTATTTGTAAATTCTTATTAGAAGATAGAAAAAAAAGACGGGTTATGAGGGTTTTATAGATTGTGACAGTTTTATGTTGATGAAAAAGATAAACTGCCTACTGTCTTATAGTTTAGATTAATAAAAAGCTTACTTTAAAAGCAAGGGTACTGTATTAGAATAGTCTATCCTACCGGCATCGCATCCCAAGTCTGACCCAATAACATCCTGCCTGCTTTCTTTTTATTCTTTCCTCCCCATTGCTTAAAAAAGAAAGGAACGTGATTAGACTCGCATTGCTCTTTTATATCAATAACCCATTCTTCTTTTATGGGGCGGAGGTTGAGGCGTAATTTGTTGTTGTTTGCTGTTGTTTGCTGTTGAAAAACACGCTGTCAATTTCAAAATAGTTAATATGCTTCGTTGTTGTTTACAGACTCCAGAGGATCATTATATACAATATAAAGCGCTATCTTCTACCATGCAACTTCCCACACTATCTATGGACAAAATAGCGAAGATTATAAAAACATTTGAGCGTTAGTCTCTTCTATCATTTCAGCCACCCTATTAGACTCTTGCGGGTCCAGCACATTTATTAATTCGTTGTTTACCGCCGCTTCCCATAATCGATGCTCCTTACTTGTTGTTGAGGTAGGTTCCTCTGTAAGTAGATAAAAATTATTGTTCTTTAAGTTAAGATCATAGCTAGAGGTTAAGAGCAAGATAAGCGAGCAGTAATTACTTAATTTATGCTCAATAGTTTGTGCAGATTGGTCAAAACTCATGGCCTTAGCCCCAATCAATGCACCATTTTTACCTATACAGTCTAGCTCGTAATTAAAATGAAAAGAAGGATTATCTAAAGGACTAAATCGATAATTTGTGTGAACCCTGTGGTTTACTCGCTCAATTAGTTTTTTTTGAATAATTGATTCCGTTTCATTCATGAACGATTTTTCCACGTAACCTGTAAAAGGCTCTTTAAGTAGCTGTTGTACCAATTTCTCAAACTCATGTTCAATCCCAGTTAATTTATATTGTACTGGTGCAGAGAACTGGATTAAACCATGTGAGTATGTGTTAAGATAGGAAAAATAACTACTATCAGTCCAGTTAGTGAGTTTGTCAAATAATTCTACGCTATTAAGCTCTTTGTTAAGGGATTCTATTTTTTGCTCTAACTGCTTTATGAAGAACTTTATATCTATACTGTTGTCTGATAGCAACTTTTTACCCAGCCGTACCTTTTCTAAAGAACAGTACACTTGGAAAATCTCGCCATTAAAGTAAACTATTCCTATAGAGATTTTATCCTCTAATACAGGATTAGGGCACAACTGAATAATGGAATAGAAACTATACATGGTTTAATCTATGGTGGTGCTCGTTAAAGACTTGCTTATTTCTCTCTATATTAAAAAGAAAACGCCGTATTGAAGCTTTCTGAGCCTCGTCTATTTGGTAAAACCGCTGTACCTGACTTATGATTTCATCAAAGTGATCCTTGCATTTAGTTACGCAAATATAGAAATACTCTTCTTCTATCGGCATGTTTTGTAACAGGGTTAACGCTGTAGGTTTTAAAGACCTGGACAATTGAGATTGCAATAGATGATCGTTAAATCTAGGTAAGTATAACGATGGATCTAGTGATTCATGATCCAAGGTGTCAAATATAAATGCATGATCTATTGCTACCACTTTGTACATTTTATCTACAGGTTCCAGTATTAAATTGTAATTAGAAGGTTTACGATCATCATTATGTATCCATTCATCAAAGTGTGCAAGTCTAAATAATTCTTTAGAGTTCAGCAGCTTTTTGTGAGATCTACTTTCCCCGCTGAAAATAATCCAGTTAACTCCCACATAATCTAATAATTTTATTGAAATATAGATTTGAAGTACTTTGTAGATTACTGAATAGTGTTATGTAGTAATTAGCTTAGTTCAAAGCAGATATCACATCTAGTCTATGCGATAATTTGAAAAAATCACTATCGTTTGTAACGACTTTTAAGGAATTTCTCTCGGCAATGTCTGCTATAATTGCATCATTGTAATCAACAGAATCGAAGTATGAGTTTATATCATCAAGAGAAACAGTATTAAACCCATCAGAAATTTTTTCTACTACGTCAAGCTTCATTATCCTGTCTAACAGGTTTATTACTAGATTATGTTGATTCCTATAATCTTGTGTAGGCATGAAGTCTCTTTTGTATGACAATCTCTGATTTTGATTTCTATCTTTCCATAGACTAAACTCGTGCCTCAATACTACATTAGCAAACTCAGAAAGTATTACTGCGGGAATGTATATTGAAGCATTTCGAGATAATACGCTACTAAGAAGTTTGGAATATTTATCTTGGTGTTTTCTTTCGAAGTTGCCTATTGGATTGAAAAGTAATAACCATACGTTTGTATCAAAAATCAATCGATTTTGCTGCCTTACAATAAAATCGTCTATCTTAGTCTTCGCCATAAAATGCTTCACCAGTACGAGCTTCAAAACTATCTTTCTGTGAAAAATATTCTTTTGCTCTGTCTGCAACTTTTTTAAATAAAATTAAATCAGAAGAATCCACATTCTTAAGAACAAGATGCTTTCTCAAAAAATTAGAATCATAAACGGCATACAGC
>JBARYP010000005.1:0-17332 GCA_049647945.1 Nonlabens sp.
GTCTAGATGCATTCAATCATGTATTTCTACAGGACCAGAATTATTTGATGGTTGCGCAAGAACTAGGATTGAATAATTGTACAGTGAATGGCGACACTAGATTTGATCGCGCCAGTCAATTAATTGAACGTGATAACACTACCACGCTCTTTGAACGATTTGTCGCTCAGGACTTATGCCTGGTCATAGGAAGTTCCTGGCCAGAGGATATTGAAGTTTTGAAAAAGTGGCTCTATAAAAACGATATTTCTGGCAAGTGCAAGGTTATGATCGCGCCGCATGAAGTAGGAGAGCAATCTATAAAAGATTTGCAGCTGCAATTAGATTACCCGACCTGTAAGTGGAGCGAAATAAACGGCAAGGGTGATATTAACTGCTCCACCTTAATTATAGACGTAATAGGTCAATTGACTAAGGCCTATAGCTACGCGAGCGTGGCTTACGTGGGTGGAGGTATGGGTGAAAAGGGGCTTCACAATATTTTAGAAGCGGCCACCTTTGGTATACCTATCATCATTGGAAAGAAATACGAGAAATTTCCAGAAGCGGGGAAGTTGGAAGATCTCGGTGGCCTTTATAGCATATCTAGTTCCAAAGAATTTGAGGAAATTATTGAAAAAACGTTGCAGGACGATACATTTAGAAACCAGACTGGAATGATTTCTGGTCATTGGATCAATAGCAATACGGGAGCAACCCAAAGTATCATAAATTACTTAAATGCAATCGATGAAAATTTTATTTTGGATTAGCTTAAGCCTACTGGGTTTCACATCTGGAGTGTCTCAAGACATCAGCATACTCAATAGTGCTACTAGAGCTCCGGTACCTTTTGCTACTGTTGCTTTTGGAAATGGTCTGGGAACTTTTGCAAATGAGGAAGGTGTTTTCAGATTTAGCAGGAAACTTTATCGCGATGTTGATACACTCACCTTTAGCTCTTTGGGTTACAACGATAAGATTGTAGCGGTTAGTAATCTAAAGGACTCTGTACTATTGATCCAGGCAGAAAACCTATTAGAAACGATAGTCGTAAGTGCACCTTTAAGAGGTGATTTTAAGATTAAAGAACTTAAGCCTAGAACCCACAATGATTACGAAAATTGCTGGTTGCCCACCGTACAGAGTGAAATAGCTGTTAAATTAAATAGGGTAGAGGGTAAGCCTACTCAAGTGACTGGGTTGCAGTTACCTATATTACTAGAAAATAACGCAGGTAGAAAAAAGGGAAGTATTAGGAAATTCTCTACCATGTTCCGTTTACAATTCTATGCAGTCACAGCAGCCGATTTGCCTGAAAAGACTTCCAGCTATCCGGCGAAAACGTTTATAATCAATCAAAATTCAAAAGAGATTTTTGAATTAGACATCGAGGAACTCAATATCGCAATTCCTAAATCTGGTTTGTTTGCGGCTATCCAGGTGCTAGGATATACTACACCAGAAGGAAAACTAATCAACGCCAAAAAATACAGGGAAATTAAAACCAGAACAGGCTACACCAAAATTTCCAATACCTATCGACCTCTTCTTCCTTTCACCGACGAGTTACCAGCCGTCCAGACCTATGTACGGCGAATTTTCCTTAACGATCAAGCGTGGCAGGTTTTTGATAGCAGCTACAATAAACGCAGTAAACTTATAACGACTGGGCATAAAAACTACGGCATGGGTGCCAGGTTACGAGTTTTTGAGCGGGAATAATTTTGCGTGGCTAGTTATTCCTTTGTTGGTATCTGCTTTGTCTTGCAATACTTTGCAACCTCAGAATCATTGTCAAAATAATTATCACAAAATTCGTCAAGTTCTTTTTCTGTGGATTTAAAATATCTTTCCTGAGCAGTCATGAGCTTTTCTACTTGCTCGATGAACATTTCAAATTCTGGATTCATTCTACAAAGTTTATCGATAGTTTTAAAATCTAAATCGCTATAATTAGCAGGAAAAAGAGTTTTACTCTTAAAGGGGTTTGAGTTAAGTTCAATAATTCCGATTCCAAATGACTGATTTAAACGTTCCATTTCTTCAGATAGACTATTACTAAATTCAAACGCAACTAAATAACCGTAGTTGGCCCAACTTGAATTCGAAACCGCTTGAAAAAATGCTTTTTTTAAATCAGCATCACTATTAATTTCTTTTTTAATTTCAAAAGAACTCATCTTGAAAGTATCAAGACGATTTATTGATTTCAAAAAATTTTGACTAGCTTTTGTTTTAAGTTTAGTGAATTTAATTCCAACCATATCAGGATGTGTCCAAATTTGATTGTTGTCCTTTCCATTCTTTGATTGTTCATGAAAAATAGTTTTAGAAAATATCTGCGTAGTTTTCAGGTAGCTACTCAAGATTATATGTAAATCGCGTTCTGCATAACCTTTTGTATCCTTTTTCTGAACAACTTCTGTATTTAGCTCTCCGGATTGTATGTTTATATCAATACTTTCTTCATTTCGAGTCAGATAGTAGGAGTAATTTCCATTCTCGTGTTTAATACGCTTAACCCTCGCATCCCCGTTCCTAATAAATTCGCCAAGTTGAGCCGAAATAGTTCGTTCAGGTGTTTTTCCAATTTTGAATTCATAATATCCTTTCGAACAAATGTTATTGTATACATCCATATACGTACTAAGCCCTTTTAAATCTGACAGACTTTTCAAAATCGATTCTTTAATTGTCATAATAATTTTATAAACTTTTTGAGCCAAACACGTTAGTCTTCAACAATCAAATTAAGATATACATATGATCTTCACACAACAATAAATCTGGACTATTACTCTTATGGTATAAACTAGAATGTTACCGCAAATAATTGTGGTATCAAGAAATTCATAAACCTAATAGACCTAAATCACTAATTGAGTGTGAAACCGTTGGGAATAGTTGCATTCTTCTTGATGATCACGATTCCTGATTTGACAGCATAGTTTTCTGTATCGCAATCCTCAAGATGCGGTCCACCATTGATTCGTACATCGTCGCCTATGCGACCGTTCTTATCTATTATGGTATTCTTGATAAAACTGCGCTTACCTATCCCCATTCTGATTTTAGTTCTATTACTCTCGATTTCTTCTAGTGTCTCGTAAAAATCACACCCCATCATATAGGTATTGATGATGGTACTTTCTTGATCGATATAGGATCGTATACCTATGACACAATTCTCGATACGCGCTGCTTGTAGTATGCAACCGTCTGCAATGGTAGATTTATTGATCGTAGTTCCTAGGATTTTTGAAGTGGGCAAGAATCTGGGACGCGTATAGATTTGTTTTTTGTTATCATATAAATTGAATGCTGGAAATTCTTGAGTGAGAGATAGATTTGCCTCATAGAAGGAATCTATATTACCTATATCAGTCCAGTAGCCCTCATATTGATAGCTTAATACTTTGTGTTTGTCAATATTTTGAGGAATAATCTCTTTACCAAAATCTACAGTGCTGGAATCTTCCATCAATTCAAATAAAAGTTCCCGATTGAAGATGTAGATACCCATGGATGCCAGATATTCCCGACCCTCACTTTTCATTTGTGGACTCACATCGCTCTTCCAGTCAGCTAATTCATCGGTTCCGGGTTTCTCTATAAATGAGGTAATTGTATGGCTTTCATCACTTTTAAGGATCCCAAACGATGTAGCATCTTCAGCATTCACGGGAATGGTAGCAATCGAGATAGCAGCGTTACTCTCTTTATGCGCCTGTATCATAAGATTAAAATCCATTTGATACAATTGGTCACCAGAAAGGATCAACGCATATTCAAAATCATGCCGGCTGAAATGGTGCATACTTTGACGGACGGCATCGGCAGTTCCTTGAAACCAATTTGCGTTTTCCGGGGTTTGCTCTGCTGCAAGAACATCTACAAATGCCTTGCTGAACAAACTAAATTGGTAAGTGTTTTTAATATGCCGGTTCAGGGAGGCACTATTGAACTGGGTCAACACAAACATGCGCTTGATATCTGCATTCAGGCAGTTTGATATAGGTATGTCAACCAGTCTGTATTTACCCGCAATAGGCACAGCGGGTTTGGACCTGCTTTGAGTAAGGGGATAAAGACGCGATCCCTGACCGCCTCCCAGTATAATTGATAGTACATCGCTTTTAACCATGGTATTTTTCTATTACTGTGTTATATAGTTCTTTGGTTTGAAGGGCAATCGCATCCCAGTCAAAGTGATCCTCAACTCTCTTGCGTCCCGCGGCACCCATTTTATCTGCCTGTGCTGGGTTTGCCGTAATCTGATTGATACCGCTGGCAAGATCGCGGGCAAATTGCTCAGGATCCACGGGTTCAAACGGCGCCTCATTCTGCTGTTCCAGCGGTATCAAAATTCCCGTTTCTCCTGGAATGACAACCTCCTTGATACCACCTACCGCGCTCGCAACTACCGGACATTCACAGGCCATGGCCTCTATATTGATGATACCAAAAGGCTCATAGATCGATGGACAGCAAAAAACCGTGGCGTGAGAGTATAACTCTATGACTTGTTCTTTTTCCAGCATTTCTGCAATCCAGATCACGTTGTCGCGATCTTTTTTGATCTCATTTACCGCGGTCTCCATCTCTTTTCCTATGGCAGCCGTATCTGGTGCACCAGCGCATAGAACTACCTGCGTACCGGCATCTATATGTTTGATGGCATTGACCAGATGTATAATCCCTTTTTGTCTAGTAATGCGACCCACAAAGAGTACAAATGGTTTATCGGGCTCAATGCCATATTCCTCGAGGGTGGCCGTTCTCTTTTTTTTGACATAGTGCTTTAAATCAATCCCGTTGTAGATTACGTTGACCTTACTGCTGTCCACGTCAAAGTTGTTCAATACATCTTCTCTGGTTTCTTCACTCACGGCGATAATTCCATCGGCCATTTCAATCGCGGTTTTCTCGATCCAGGAACTCGCATCGTACCCACGTCCCAGCTGCTCCCTCTTCCATGGTCTTAAGGGTTCCAGGGAATGAGTGGTGACGATCAGGGGGGTGCCGTAACACAATTTTGCGAGGATTCCTGCAAAATTGGAATACCAGGTATGGCAATGCACAATAGAGGCATCAACGGGTGCGATATTCATCCTTACATTAGTCAGTAGGGTTTGAAGCAGTCCTTTTAATTGGTCTGGTGCACCATCGACAATTTCTTGATTGCTGCGATAACCTTGTACGTTGAGTTGCTCTTCCCGCGTTTCTTGCTTTCCAAAGCTACGCACCTCTACTTCCACATATTTCTTGAGATTTGCGGCTAGATACTCAGCGTGGACTCCAGCACCACCGTAAACTTCTGGTGGGAACTCCTTGGTGTAGAACAGTACTTTCATAAGATTGAGTTAGCCTTAAACTTACTGCATAACTGCAACTTAATTGTAACATTCCCGTAAAAATCACGTGATGAATGTGTAATTAGTGTTTGTAGGCTATAGGTATTACGCTTTCGCGAAAGCGTAACCATCACCATCACCATCACAAGCCACCTAATGAACGCTAATGGTTAAATTAAGAAACCTGTAGGAAGATACCTGATAGTACTGTTATAGTTTTGAACCAAACAAAAGATATTATGAAGAAGATAATCTATCTAGTAGTGGGTCTATTTGTGGCTGCTCCAGCGTTTACAAGTTGTCGCGAGGACCGTGAAGTAGAGGTTGAAGAACTGGCCCCAGATGCAAACGACAGTAGTGATGACGAGGGTTATGACACTAATCCTACACCATCTGACCCGGACTGATAACCTATAAACGAAGAATCCCCTATGACAGCTCATAGGGGATTCTTCATTTATTAAACCTGCAGCTAGCCTGCGTAAATCGGTAATCCGGCTACCTTATTATTTACTTCTTTTCCTAGATCCTGTAGGTTTTGCTCATTGTTAAGATCCATTAGGCATCGATCGATGACATCTACGATAAAATCCATATCCTCCTCTTTCATACCGCGAGTGGTAACAGCTGGTGTACCTATTCTTATACCGCTGGTTACAAAGGGAGATTCTGTATCAAAGGGTACCATGTTTTTGTTGACTGTCACGTGAATTTTGTCCAGGGCTTCTTCAGCCTGTTTACCGGTAATGCCTTTATTTCTCAAATCGAGCAACAACATGTGGTTATCTGTCCCGCCGGATACGACGTCATATCCCTTTTCCATAAACCCCTGGGCCATGACCGCAGCGTTTTTCTTTACCTGTACCGTATAGTGTAGGAATTCATCTGATAACGCATCCTTGAATGCTACTGCCTTACCGGCAATAGAGTGCATCAACGGCCCGCCTTGATTCCCCGGGAATACGGCGCTATTAAGTAAGGTAGACATTTTTTTGAGCTTGCCGCTTTTTAACTTTTGACCAAATGGATTGTCAAAATCGGTTCCCATGAGAATGATCCCACCTCGTGGTCCACGCAGGGTCTTGTGGGTGGTGCTGGTACAAATGTGAGAATGCCCGACTGCGTCCTGCAAAATTCCTTTGGCTATAAGCCCTGCGGGGTGGGCAATGTCAGATAAAAGGATAGCGTCCACCTTATCTGCAATCTCGCGGAATCGCTTATAATCAATTTCTCTACTATAGGATGAAGCACCCGCAATAATCATCTTGGGTTGATGTTCTATCGCTATTTTTTCTATGTGGTCATAATTCAGCATACCAGTCTCCTTTTCTACACCGTAAAAGGAAGGCGTATATAGTTTACCAGAAAAGTTTACTGGCGAGCCGTGGGTAAGGTGGCCTCCATGCGATAGGTCAAAGCCCAGTATTTTATCGCCTGGGTTCAAACAGGCGTGAAAGACCGCGGTGTTTGCCTGGCTGCCAGAATGCGGTTGCACATTCACATAGTCTGCATTGAACAATTCTTTGGCGCGATCGATGGCAAGATTCTCGATGTCGTCCACGATCTCACAGCCACCGTAATAGCGTTTACCGGGATAACCCTCTGCATACTTGTTAGTTAAAATAGAGCCGGTTGCCTCCATGACGGCATCACTTACATAGTTCTCGCTCGCGATGAGTTCTAGTCCCATACGTTGACGGTCGTGTTCTTTTTGTACGAGTTCTAGCAGTTCCTGATCCTTTACTGACATTGGGAAATATTTAGTACACAAAAATACATGCTCGCAAGCATGTGTATCACGTGTTATGATATATTTGAGTGAACTTATGAACCGACACTAAACGATCACTATGCCTAATTCAACAAACGATCCATCCCGTAAATCATGGATAGGATACAATCGCGATTCTCATTTTCCCATACAGAACATTCCCTTTGGCGTATTTCTTACCAGGGACAACGTCATTACGATAGGCACAAGAATCGGTGATTATGCAATTGATTTAGGTGCACTACAGGAGTTGGGATATTTTGACATGATTCCACTAACTGATGATATGTTTATGCAGGACACCCTCAATGATTTTATAAGTGATGGTCAGAAAACCTGGAGACTAGTTCGTAACAGGATAGGCGATATTTTTGACAAGGGCAATGCAGAGTTGCGGGATCATAAGAAGCATAGGGATCGCATCATTTTTGCCATGGATGAGGTAGAGATGCAACTGCCGGTATTAATTGGTGATTATACTGACTTTTATAGCAGTAAGGAACACGCTACAAATGTGGGAACCATGTTCCGCGATCCAGAAAATGCTTTACTTCCCAACTGGTTGCACATGCCGGTCGCCTATCACGGTAGATCCAGCAGTATCGTACCCAGCGGTATTCCCATTCATAGGCCACAGGGACAGACCATTCCCGCTGGAAGCGATCAACCCGTTTTCGGTCCCAGTAAACTTGTGGACTTTGAATTGGAAATGGCTTTCATTACAACTGATGCCAATAATCTAGGTCAACCCATACCTGTTGATGAGGCAGAAAAATACATATTCGGTATGGTGTTGTTCAACGATTGGAGTGCACGGGATATACAAAAATGGGAGTACGTACCCCTGGGCCCGTTTCTCGCAAAGAACTTTGCAAGCTCCATCTCACCGTGGATAGTAACCCTTGATGCTTTGGAACCTTTCAGGACGGCATCTCCAGAACGAGAAAAACCCGTACTGGATTATCTTGATTCAACGGGAGAGAAAAGTTTTGACATCCATCTGGAAGTAGACATCACGCCAAAGGACGGTAAACCCACAACGGTTTGTGCTAGCAATTTTAAGCACATGTACTGGAACATCTCGCAACAACTGGCGCACCATACAATTACCGGCTGTCCCGTGAACAGCGGTGACTTGATGGGTAGTGGTACCATATCTGGTCCTACACCAGATTCCTACGGCAGTATGCTGGAATTGAGTTGGAAAGGGGAAAAACCTGTAAAGTTGAATGATGGTACTGATCGCAAGTTCATTCAGGACTACGATACGGTGACCCTAAGAGGGTTTTGTGGGAGCGATGGCGTGCGCATAGGCTTTGGCGAGGTAAGTAACATAATACTTCCCATTTATCAATCAAAAAAGAAGTGATGATGGGTGGTATGCCGCTTTCGCGAAAGCGTAATTATCCCAAATCCAGATGCCGCATATTAAATGGTAGAACGGACCGCTTATGAAGGTTTCTAAAGTAGACGTTCAGGACATTCGTTTCTTTTCAAAATTGATAAAGGATTACCTTAATCAAGATCCCGGATTAAAGGACCTATACCATAGATACCCGTCTCTTGAGAACTTTCAAGCACAGATCGATGAGAAGAAGCAGGGCTGGAAGAACGCCCAATTAAAACGTTCCATCCTTGTAGATACCTTACTGGAGCAATACCAGAATATGGAAGACTGGGCAACCACTAGGCGCCATATTGAGTTATTACGATCTGAACATTGTTTTACGATCACTACGGGCCACCAGCTCAATCTGTTTACTGGACCATTATATTTTCTATATAAAATCGTTTCCACGATAAATTTGTGTAAAGATCTTAGAGCTGCCCACCCACAGAATAGTTTTGTACCTGTTTACTGGATGGCTACAGAGGATCATGATTTTGAGGAAATACAGTTCTTTAATTACGGTAGGGATAAAGTTGTCCTGGATAAAGATGGCGCTGGTGCGGTAGGCAGGATGGACACCGGTGGTCTGGATGAGATTTATCGGGAATTTAAAGAGCTACTGGGTAATAGCGACCATGCGCTACAAATAATAGAGCTTTTTAAAAAATCCTATTTAACGCACCACAACCTGGCCGATGCCACCAGGGCGCTTGCCCACGAACTATTTAAGGACGACGGCCTGGTTATTATTGATGCCGATGCGCCCTCGCTCAAAGGTTTATTTGTGCCCACCTGCGAGGATGAACTGCTTCACGAGGTAAGTTATAACGCAGTAAGTGATACCATCGACAACTGGCCAGATACCTATAATATACAGGTAAATCCCCGTGAAATAAATCTCTTCTATTTGACAGATGACTACCGGTCTAGAATTATCAAAGTGGGAGAAAACTATACCATCGACGGGCAGAGTAAGAGTTTTACCCAACAGCAGATTTTAGAAGAATTACACAACCATCCAGAGCGGTTTTCTCCCAATGTAATAATGCGACCGTTATACCAGGAAACCATCCTGCCTAATTTGTGCTACATAGGCGGTGGTGGGGAACTTGCGTACTGGTTGCAGCTTAAAGAGTATTTTATGCGGGTCAAGGTCGTTTTTCCCATGCTTTTGTTGCGCAACTCGGCATTGATTGTATCAAGCAAGCAAGCAGGTAAGCTTGAGCGGCTTGATCTGGAAATGACCGATTTATTTAAAGAACCGCACCTACTTGCCAACCAAATTACTAGAGACGTGAGTAAAATAGATATTGATTTTAGTCAGCAAATAACTTTTTTAAAAGCTCAATTCTCTGACTTGTATCAGCTTGCTCATAAAACTGAAAAGTCATTTGAAACCGCGGTAGCCGCGCAGGAACAAAAGCAGGTTAATGGTCTTGAATATCTAGAGAAGCGATTATTAAAAGCTCAGAAAAGAAAGCTTACAGACTATGTCGATCGTGGTTTACGTCTTCAAGACACTTTATTTCCCGGGGGCAGTTTACAAGAACGACAAGTGAATTTCTCGTTCCTGTATGAAGTTTACGGGAATGATCTCATTGAGGCCATCAAACAATCTTTGGACCCTCTTGATTCTAGGTTTACCGTAATAGAAATGTAGAGAGTTCGTTTATAAGATGTCAAATTATTAAGAAGATTACCATCTGCTACCATTTGCTAAACCAGTAAATTTGGATATGGAACACGATAAGGTACTTATACTGGATTTTGGATCTCAATATACGCAGTTGATTGCTCGCAGGATTAGGGAACTCAACATCTACTCAGAAATAATTCCCTTTTCAAAAAAGCCAAATGATCTAAGTAGTTATAAGGCGGTAATTCTTTCCGGTAGTCCTAAATCTGTAAGAGCTCAGGATGCATTTCAGGTAGATCTAGACGATGTAAGAGGCAGGTTGCCCTTACTGGGGGTTTGTTATGGGGCGCAATATCTGGCACATTTTAATGGAGGTCTAGTAGCTCCATCCAGTACCAGGGAATATGGCAGGGCACACCTGACCGTAATTAAGGATCAAGAACCCTTGTTCCAAAACATTACTGAGAACTCACAAGTCTGGATGTCACATAGTGATACCATCAAGGATTTACCAGAAAAAGGAATAAGACTTGCCAGCACGCATAATGTTCTCAACGCTGCCTACAGGATTGATGGTGAGCATACCTATGCCATTCAATTCCACCCAGAGGTATATCATTCTACAGACGGTAAACAATTGCTGGAAAATTTTTTAATACATATTGCGGGCATCAAGGCAGACTGGACACCTCAAAGCTTTGTACAGGAAACGGTAGATGACCTAAAATCTAAATTGAGGAACGACCGGGTCATCCTAGGATTGAGCGGTGGCGTGGACTCATCTGTAGCGGCGATATTATTACATAAGGCGATAGGGGAGAACCTGCATTGCATATTTGTAAACAACGGATTGCTGCGCAAGAATGAGTTTGATGAGGTTCTGGATCAATACCAGCACATGGGCCTTAATGTAAAAGGGGTGGATGCCACGGCACAATTTATGGATGCCCTGCGTGGTGAAAGTGATCCAGAACGTAAGAGAAAGGCTATAGGAAAGGTGTTTATTGATGTTTTTGACCAGGAATCTGCGCTGGTGGAAAATGCAAAATGGCTGGCGCAGGGTACCATATATCCAGACGTGATAGAAAGTGTATCTGCCACCGGTGGTCCTAGTGCAACGATCAAATCACATCACAACGTAGGCGGTTTGCCAGATTATATGAAGCTGAAAGTAGTGGAACCCCTGCGATCACTTTTTAAGGATGAGGTAAGGCGAGTAGGGAAGTCCATGGGAATGAAATCCAGTTTATTGGGTAGGCATCCCTTCCCCGGTCCAGGATTAGCTATCAGAATACTGGGAGATATCACTCAGGACAAAGTTGCCATGCTACAAGAGGTCGATGCGATTTTTATCAATAATTTGAAAAAATGGGAACTTTACGATAAGGTATGGCAGGCTGGCGCCATTTTACTTCCGGTAAATTCTGTAGGAGTAATGGGAGATGAGCGCACATACGAGAAGTGCGTCGCATTGAGGGCGGTAGAAAGTACGGATGGCATGACTGCAGACTGGGTAAATTTACCCTATGAGTTCCTACAGGAAACCAGTAATGAGATTATCAATAATGTAAAGGGCGTTAATCGTGTAGTATATGATATTAGTTCAAAGCCACCCGCGACTATTGAATGGGAATAATATGAAGAAGTTAATAATAGTGATTTTAATGGTTCTCGCTTTCGCGAAAGCGGAACAAGCCCACGCATTGCAGAACTATCAGGTTCACGAGGTACAGGCCGGGGAATCGCTTAAGTTTATAGCAAACCGGTATGAAGTCCAGGTAAAGGATTTAATAGCATTAAATCCTGATGTACAGCGCAAGTTCAGAAAAGGCTTAACCTTGTTGATCCCGGCAAATTCTCTAGGGCTCACCCAGCGTAAACTTAAAAAATACAAAACGCATAAAGTGCGCAGCAAGCAAACCCTTTATGCGTTGTCAAAGCAATATGGCGTTACTGTGCTGGATTTGAAAGAGGCAAATAAACGGCTTTATGCAGAACCCTTGCAACGCGGTGATGTTATTAAAGTTCCCGTTTTCACTAAAGTTAGGGAGACTAAGGATTTAAGTATAGTAAGTGATCCTGACGATGGGTATAGAACCTATATCGTACAGCCTAGTGAGGGCTTTTTCAGAGTAGCCCAAAATAACAATACCTCTATAGAAGAAATTAAAGAACTCAATCCAGGCGTAACTGAACTCAAACCTGATATGATCCTCAAGGTTCCTGAAAAAGAGGTTTTCAGCGATAAATTTATGGAATATAAGGTGCCAGCAAGATCTGGTATGTACGCGCTTAAAAGATTGACAGGTATAAGTGAAGATTCCATACTAGCGATCAATCCAGAACTAAAAGATGGTTTCAAGGCTGGAATGACCATTTTGATACCCAATTCAAACCTAACTGATCGGTTAGCCTTGTTATCTAGAGATAGCAACTTTGCAAATCTGCTGGACAGCTTGCAAAACTTTGCTCCACAAAAATATGCGGTTATGTTGCCATTCTCGCTTCAAAAAAGAGATAGCAGCACCACGACAAAGAACTTATTGAGCCAAGATAAAACATTGCGTATCGCGCTGGATTTTTATAGCGGGCTGGCAATAGCTAGGGATAGTGCGGCATCACTAGGCATCAACGTTTCCTATGACATATTTGATACAAAAAAGAATCTTCAATCAACCCGTACTATTCTTGCGAGTAATGATTTAGAACAATACGATGCGGTAGTAGGTCCTTTGCTTTCAAATAATGTCGTAGAAGTGTCTAAGCGATTGCTTAACAAAAATATTCCGGTCATATCCCCACTAACTAATACAGATGTAAAACTCTATAGTAATTTGATACAAGCGAGACCTACTGATGAACTCCTCAAGCAGGGACTCAAAAATTTTCTCGTTACTTATGCTGTGGGTAAAAATGTCATCTTGGTAACTGATAACAAGGAACCTAAGCTTAAAGAAGAGTTCAAGCGACTGTTGCCTGCCTCAAAAATTATAGTGCCCAGAGAGAAAAACAATTACATCTTCATGCAGGACTACCTGAAAATGCTAGATGAAGAACAAGAGAACTTAGTGATTCTAGCGGTTGATAATTTAGGATTCATAACTGACGCAACAAACCATTATAGTTCAAAAGCAGATACTTTTAAGATTACCATGGTAGGTATGCAAGGGTACGAAGACATGGACATATCCAGTCAAACATTTGCCAAGTTGAATTATATTTTTCCCCAAATGTATATGGATCAAGAGGATGACAGTAGTTTCAACACTCTTTATGAAAACCGATATGGTATAACACCCAATAAATTTGCGACACGTGGTTTTGATGTAGGTATGGATATCATACTTAGAAAGGCTAGTGCTTCATCCCTCTACGAGAGTGTAATTAAGGACGGGCGCACGATTATGGTTGAGAATAAGTTTGATTACAACAAGCAACCCATGGGTGGCTATTATAACAACGCCATCTATCTACTACAATATCAGGAGGACCTTACTATTAAGGAAATTTTTGTTCAAAAATGATTTCATGACCGCTAGCGTAGAATACAACGGTAATTTAAGATGCACCAGCGTCCACCTTAAAAGCAACACGCAACTGGTGACAGATGCTCCTATTGACAATCATGGCAAGGGTCAGTCGTTTTCTCCTACCGATACCGTAGCCGTCGCTTTAGCAAGTTGCATGCTTACTATAATGGGGATAAAAGCAGCGTCACTAGATATTGATCTAGAGGGAAGTAGGGCGCAAGTGTTAAAAATTATGGATAGCAGCCCACGTAGGATATCAAGATTAGATGTGCAATTTGACATGAAGTCAAATTCAACCGACGTCAAAACAATAGGATTACTTGAGAAAGCAGCGCGCTCATGTCCGGTAGCACATAGTTTACATCCAGACCTTGAATTGATAATTAAATTTAATTGGCTCAGTTAAAAATATACATATTTCTATTAGTATGTTATTCGGCAGGGTGTAGTTACGGACAACAACCTGAAGAAAGATGGACCTACGGGGAGCATCCCGTTCTTGAGTGGAAGGATTTCAAGGGAATGCCGCTACTTAACTCAAACTATTCTGCAAGTACAAACACCGGTCTTAGCTATAGCTATAAGGTGAAGAGCGACGGTGATCAACTATTGATTACCTATGAGGTAGAGAGTTACTTCTACCCTGGGTTAAGCTGGCGCAAATATCTAGATGAACGCAGTACAGCGTTACTTAAACATGAACAATTACACTGGGATATCACCGAATTATACCGCCGTATATTGATTAGAGCGCTCAAAAACTATCAAACTAGAAAGCAGTACAAAAAAGACTTGAAGAATATCTATGCTCTAGCCGAAAAAAAGAGAGCTGCGCTACAGCGACAGTACGATATGGAAACTAGGCATGGATTGTTGACAGGTCCACAACTTAAGTGGGAAGAACGCATCGCTCAGGAATTATTCATGACCGCAGATCTATAGATCCAGTTCCAGCGTCAAATCGTCCAAGAATTCAAAGTAATTGCCACTATTGATTTTTAATATTCTGGTTTCACCTCGATTTGTTATATCAATGCTACTTTTATCCAGCTCTCTATAAAAGTTGCCAGACCTATTGTTAGAGATCTTGCCACCTATTATAGTGGTTATTTCTAGAGAATCGTCTTTTTTGAAGGAAACATATAGCTCCTCAATATATTGAGAATCTGCAATGGTGGAGTCCGCTAGTTTAATAAATTTTACCTTGACTGTGTGAATGTTGTCCTTCTCATATGGAGTAATGAAGTTTTTCCCGTAGGAATCTACTGATAACTTAATTCCCGTATTTTCAAGGGTGCTGATTTCTTGGGAACCGTTGTCAATAGAGTTCATCAGTTTTGCTTTCATTGAATCGTTGCTTGCGCAACTCACTACTGCTAGGATAAGAAAGATGCAGATTTTAGTTTTACTTAGAAGTATAGTCGATTTCATTTAACAGGAGATAGGATTGTTTACGCTTTCGCGAAAGCGTATAAGTATTACAGCTTATTTATTATGAGGTTGTTATATTTACTGCAAACTTTATTTGATGAACAAATTTACAATTTTCTGTTTTGCCATTGTGCTGTCATTGGGTGCATCTGCGCAGACACCATGGTCAAAATCCAGTATGGATAAAATTAATGACCAGAATGCCCGGATCATGAAGGCTACGCCTACTAATTATGGTGTATTTGATCTAGACCTTAGCGGCATGCGTTCAATTCTCGCCAGCGCTGGTGAACGCCACATTCAAGGCTCTATACCCGCAGTAGTTGAGGTTCCCACGCTTGATGGGATGCTACGCTTTTCAGTATTTGAGAATAGCGTTATGGAAGGACCGTTACAAGATCGTTACCAGAATATACGCACCTATAATGGGGTTGCTGTAGATGATAGTGGACGAAGTATTCAAATAACAGTTTCTCCCTATTCATTTCATGGTCTTGTTCATACACCAGGCAATGGATTACAATACATTGACCCACTAGACAAGGCTGGCTCTACCTACATGGTCTATAGCTCAAAAGAATTGCCTGCTATAGAAGGTCGTAGTATTTGTACCATAGAAGAATCAACAGCTGGCAATAGAGCGGTAGTGATGGGGGTAGATGATGCAAACGATGAAATATTAAGAACTTACAGGATCGCCATAAGCGCAACTGTTGAGTATAGTAGTTTCCAATGGCAACAAGCTGGATTTACCGCAGCATCTCCTGTAGATCAACGTCGTAGCGCAGTACTAGCAGCTATGGCGGTAACCCTGGCAAGAGTAAATTCAATTTATGAGAGAGATCTCGCAATTGAGATGGACCTAGTTGCCAATAATGATCAACTGGTATTTATAACGTCAGATAATCTTGCCAATTCTAGTCCAAATGTAATTCTAGGACAAAACCAAGCGTTGATCGATAACGTTATAGGAAGTGCCAACTACGATATAGGTCACGTTTTTACTACCGGTGGTGGTGGTCTGGCATCTTTGGGAAGTGTTTGTAATTCTAATCGCAAAGCTCAAGGTGTAACGGGAAGTCCTGCACCAGTAGGTGACCCTTACGATATCGATTTTGTAGCGCACGAGCTGGGTCACCAGTTTGGTGCTCGTCATACTTTTAATGGTAGTGCGGGTAATTGTCAAGGTGGTAATCGCAGCGCAAGTAATTCTTATGAGGTGGGCAGTGGTACCACCATTATGGCTTATGCTGGTATCTGTCCACCTCAAAACGTTCAACCTAATAGCGACGCTTATTTTCACCAGGCTAGTATCAATGAGATTATAAACTATGTTAGAAGTGGGGGGTTTTGTTCTACCAATCTACCTATAGCTAACGACGCTCCCACAGTAGGTGTAGGTACTCCAATTTTAGGCATACCGGCAAGTACACCTTACAAGCTTACTGGATCATCAACAGATCCTCAAGGTACCGCACTCCATACGTACACCTGGGAGCAATACGATCTAGGTACAGTAGCGGGACTTCCCGCACCCACTAATACGACTGGTCCTTTAGTGCGCTCAAGGGAGGGTACGCTTTCACCGGTACGATATGTACCACAACTTTCTGATGTGATCGTGAACGGTGGGACTTCTACAGAATGGGAGGTTCTCGCTTCAGTAAGTAGAGTAATGAACTACCGATTAACGGTACGAGATAACGATGCAAGAGGCGGTCAAACAGAATCTGCCGAAAAAAGAATTTTTGTACAGGGAGCAGCAGGACCATTTGTGGTAACCTCGCAAGATGTACCTAACATTGTATGGGCACCTGGAACGCAAGAATTGGTAACCTGGAATGTAGCTGGAACCGATGGAAATGGGATTAATTCCAGTTTCGTAAATATTCTTTTGTCAACCGACGCCGGTGAAACGTTTGATACGGTTCTAGCATCAAACGTACCTAATGATGGAAGTGAAATGATTACCGTTCCCTCGGGTATAGTCGCACCGTTTTCAAGATTGATGGTAGAAAGCGCCGATAATATTTTCTTTAATGTGAACTCTACACCTTTCAGCGTTAATGCTGTATTGACCACGGTGTGTAATACCTACTCATCTGGACCGGTAAATGCTGCAATTCCAGATAACGGTGGCGGTGCAAACCTAATAAGGAACAATATTGTTGTTAACGATATGATGACATATGATACGGTAGAAATTACTGCAGATGTTACCCATACATGGATTAGTGA
>JBARYP010000006.1:0-21899 GCA_049647945.1 Nonlabens sp.
GGAATCAACAAGGGTCAAAAGATAGGATTTGTCGCCCAAAATGGGTTCGGTAAGTCTACCTTACTCAAGATAATCGTGGGCAGGGAGCAACCCGATAGTGGCTCAGTATCATCTCGCAAGGATTTAAAAATGGCGTACCTTGAACAAGAGCCCGATTTAAATTCTAACAATACCATCGATCAGGTCATCAACTCTAGTGACATTCCCACTATAAAGGTAATAGCAAACTACACCGCTGCTCTGGAGAACCCAGAGGATGGTGATGCGTTGCAACTAGCACTAGATGCCATGGATGCTTCAAATGCCTGGAATTTTGAATCCATCTATCAACAGGTTCTATCAAAACTTAAACTCAACGATCTATCCCTTAAAATATCTACCCTCAGCGGTGGACAAAAGAAAAGGATAGCCCTGGCCATAGCGCTTCTTTCTGAGCCGGAGGTACTAATTATGGATGAACCTACTAACCACTTGGACCTAGAAATGATTGAATGGTTGGAGAATTATTTTATGGAACAGGGGTTTACGATTCTTATGGTAACCCATGACCGCTATTTTCTAGATCGCGTTTGTAACGAGATAATTGAACTGGACCAGGGGAAACTATATACCTATAAGGGAAACTACTCGTATTATGTAGAAAAAAAACAAGATCGTCTTGTAGAGGAGCAAACCGTACAGCAAAAAGCTAAACAATTATTTAAAAAAGAGCTAAACTGGATGCGCAGGCAGCCCAAAGCGAGAACCACCAAAAGCAAATCTCGCATTGATGATTTTTATACCATTAAGGAAGCTGCGGGTAAGCGGCGTCAAGATCACAAAGTCGAGTTGGAAATCAACATGGAACGACTGGGGACTAAAATCGTGGAACTACATAAAGTGTCAAAATCATACGGGAACAACACCCTTATCGATAGTTTTTCCTATAATTTTTTAAAAGGGGAACGACTAGGTGTTGTCGGTAAAAATGGAACGGGTAAATCCACCTTTCTTAATATCATATCGGGTCGTTTGATACCAGACTCTGGAAAGGTGGTGCGGGGTGAGACCGTAAAGCTGGGATATTATACCCAGGGCGGCATTACCATTAATCCCGGTCAAAAGGTGATCGATGTTATCAAGGAATATGGTGAGTATATCCCCCTTAACAAAGGAAAAATTATAAGTGCCAGTCAACTACTGGAACGGTTCCTTTTTGACAATAAGAAAAAACACGACTTTGTTGAGAAGCTTAGCGGTGGTGAGCGTAAGCGGCTGTACCTGTGCACCATTCTTATACAGAATCCCAACTTCCTGATTCTGGATGAACCTACAAATGACCTGGATATTCCCACGCTCAACGTACTGGAAAATTTTCTTATGGATTTCCCGGGTTGCGTGGTAGTGGTAAGTCACGACAGGTATTTTATGGACAAGATCGTGGATCACCTTTTTGTATTTGACCAGTCGGGAAATATTACTGATTTTCCTGGAAACTACAGCGATTTCAGGTCCTATGTGGGTAGTACTGATCTAGCCCTGGAACCCGTGGTGGAAAAGCAAACCATTCAAACCGCAACCTCGCCAGTTGACGATGGGCCTACCGGGCTTACCCGTGAGCAGATGAAGCAACTCTCTAGACTTGAAAAGAAAATCGACAGTATGGAAATAGAAAAAAAGAAGCTGGAACAGTCCTTTTTAGATTCTGGGTTAAGTCCCGATGTGTTGACAGAAAACAGCATCAAGTTAGATGCCGTAAAGGATGCACTTTCTACTGCAGAGCTGGAGTGGCTCGAACTCAACGAGACACTTGGGCTTTAATATGTTCTTCATTAAACAGGTCATCGCATACGCAAGATTTAGATACCGCTGTTTCTACCTACATGGCATTCACTCACCGTTCATCTTTGAATTTGCTAGAGTAATAAAAGACAATACTAACAAAAATGGGTATTTGGAATTATTACGCTTTCGCGAAAGCGTAAAAAACAACAACACCCTGCTTACCATAGAAGATCACGGCGCTGGCAGTAGGGTATTTAAAACCAATACCCGGAAGGTTTCAGAATTACTGCGATACAATTCGACCTCGCTAGAAAGGACGAAGCTTTTATACAGGATCGTGCAACACTATCAACCAAGAAATATACTGGAACTGGGAACCTCGCTAGGCATAGGTAGTCACGCAATGGCTATGGCATCAAGTTCAACCCGTATCATCACAGTAGAAGGTGCTGCCATGGTTGCCGCTTTTACGGCAAACCACCTTGAGAAAAACCAAATCACAAACGTATCGGTAGTACACGCTACGTTTAAGGATTACATGCCCACCCTTACTGGCCGTCAATTTGACTTAATCTATATTGATGGTCACCACGACGGGAATGCCCTCGTAAACTACTTTGAAGATCTACTTGAACTTTGTCACAATGAGACCATAATTATCGCAGATGATATCAACTGGTCTAGCTCTATGCAAGGCGCGTGGAACAAGATTCAGGATCATCCCATGGTCACGGCATCAATTAATACATTTGACTGGGGAATCCTATTTTTGAGAAAGGAACAACGGCAGGAACGTTTTTATGTGCATTTGTAACTTTAAATTGAAGCTTGCGTCTTAATAAGGTAAATTAATTACTGATTGATGAAGAATAATGTTATCGAGGTGCGCAATATCATACGGGACTTCAAACTGGGGCAGGAAACCGTTCACGTCCTCAAAGGAATCGATCTAGATATAGCGCAAGGTGATTACGTGGCGTTTATGGGACCTTCTGGTTCTGGAAAATCTACATTCATGAATCTTTTGGGTTGCCTGGACACCCCCACGGCTGGATCCTATAAACTCAATGGAATTGATGTTTCCAGCCTAAGCGACGATAATCTGGCAGAAATTAGAAATAAAGAAATAGGCTTTGTATTCCAGACATTCAACCTATTGCCACGCACTACGGCACTAGATAATGTAGCGCTACCCATGATCTACGCAGGGAAATCAAAATCTGAACGTAATAAAAGAGCTAGCGAGGTGCTTACCAGCGTGGGCCTGGATGATCGTATGGATCACCAGCCCAACCAGCTTTCTGGAGGACAAAGACAAAGAGTTGCCGTTGCAAGGGCGCTAGTTAACAATCCTAGTATTATCTTAGCCGACGAACCAACGGGTAATCTAGATTCCAAAACTGGTGTGGAAATAATGGGTCTTTTTGACCAAATCCACGCAGATGGCAACACGGTAATCCTCGTCACACATGAAGAGGACATAGCCGCTCATGCTCATAGAGTCATTAGGCTCAGGGATGGAATCGTGGAGAGCGACACAAGAAATGAACACAATGGCTAAATACGGTGACTGGCTTTATATTATTGCTGTGATGGGAGCCTTGGTAGGTTTCTTCATCTGGAACAAATACCGCAATCGCAAACTGCGCGATCGCAAGCAAAGAAACTTTAGGGGCGATCTGAACAAGAAGTAATAAGTTCGATACAATACAGACGCTCAACTAGATTTTAATTACTTCAATTTCTTAATTGGTTACATTATTAGCACCCTAATTTTACTCATTCAATAGCTTCACTATTTACTGACTCAATTATAGGGACCGTATTTATAGCAGCAATTAAACGATGTTGCTATTAACGTAAAAAAGAGTTATATAATTGACTTGATAATTAATCGGTATACTGCTACCCTACCATTGGTAGCATCCATTTTAAATCCTTTTTAAGGTTTTAGTCCATACTTTCGTTATGTGCGGTAGGAATCTCATATATGCCATTAAAAGTTATTTTTAATTGAAACACTCTGTTAAGCAATTTTATCGCATCCTACGGTCCTACTTGATTGGCTGGTTGCTAGCGGTTCTTCTTTGGAATATGCTATCGTTTATGGGCGGCATAAAAATGAGTTTTGTGGATATAAGCCTCGTTTCCAGGACTAGTATAGGCGTGGTTGCGTGGTTATTCCAAGGCACTTTATTTGGTTTGCTGCAATGGATCATTGAGTTTAAATTAAAAAAGCGCAAATCTTTTTTAGTTTCACAGGTCATTTCTATTGCTCTTCAAATTCTAATGAGCTTCTTTGTTATTATATGTGTTTACCTATTTGCGACACAGACAGGCTACATTGAACGTAGTTTAACTCTTGAGGAGTTTATTAATGGAATTCAGGGATTCTGGGTTATTATCGTCTATGCACTTCTAGTCAATTTTGCCATCAACTTTATTAGATATTTGGATCTTGTGGTGGGCAGGGGAAACCTATTGAAGATGATGAAAGGAGTTTTTTACATCCCTAAAGAGCAACATAAAATATTTATGTTTCTGGATTTAAAGGGTTCCACCACCATTGCCGAAAAACTGGGACATATTAAATACAGCAGCTTCATACAGGATTGTTTCCACGATCTAGCCATCGTAGAGGATTACGATGCGCAAATCTACCAGTATGTTGGGGATGAGGCCGTACTAGTCTGGGACCTGCAAAATGGTGTAAAGGGTGCCAACTGTATTCAGGCTTTCTTTGAGTTCAACAACTTGATGAAACGAAGAAAAAGGTATTACCAGAAAAAATACAAGATCCAACCAGAATTTAAAGCAGGAATTCATTCTGGTGTGGTAGTAGCGACTGAGGTGGGACTCATTAAAAAAGAACTGGCCTACCATGGTGATACCATCAATATCACCGCTAGACTTGAAGAGGAGTGCAACAAGCAAAAACAATCACTCATTGTCTCAAAAGATGTGGTGGATCAACTGGATTCCAGTTCTAATTATGACTGTGACTACCTAGGCGAGGTAAGTTTGAGGGGTAAACGCAATGTGGTCGAGATCTATTGCGTCAACTTAAAGAAGGCTTCTTAAAACTATGCCTGCGCAGTATCGTCACTTTCTTACCTGCCAGCCAGGACTATAATAGGTGGTGCGCCCCCCTATTTTGATCTTTTCCAGCTCATCACCCGTGTGGTAACAATGCTCTCTCCCTTTACGGTTATGAATCAAAAAATAATCCGGAAAATCAACATAATGCGCTTCTAGCCGTATGGCAATGTCTAGAACGTGTTGCAATTTATCGTACAGTAGTTTTATCTCACTCTCACTTAATTCAAAAGCCTTTTCTAGGGGATGCACTTTTGCTTGATACAGCACATCGTCTGCTATCCAATTACCCACACCAGCGCACACACTCTGATTCATCAGTACATTCTTAATAGCCGTCTTGCGGTGTTTCACCCCCTTGTAGAATTCATCAAAAGTCAAGTCGCGAGCGTCAATACTTAATTTGTTTGCCTTACGATACTTCTCTACAGAATCCGTGAGTTCCCACCAGCCAAATTTTCTTTTGTTCTCAAAAGCAAAATGGAATCCGTTCTCAAAGGCAACCACGATGTGACCAAATCTGGGACGGTCCTCTATGTTTGAAAAATAAGTGGGCCTGCCGGTCATCCCAAAATGCATGACTAGAACCTTGCCACTAGAAAGGTGAACAAACAGGTACTTACCTATACGCTCAGTTTTAATCCAGCTCTGGTCGATGATTTCCTTCTTGAAAACTGCAAGAGAACCCCGTAACAACCGCTTGTCGCGACAATCCATGCCCACGATCTTTTGGTTAAGCGAGGTCGCATTGATGTACTGCTGGTATCCATAAACTTCTGGTAATTCAGGCATGTGTAGTGATTTATGTTGTGACTAAATTAGTTGCAGTTCATGAATTGGGTCTTACTGATGTGTTAATAGGGGATACAAGTTTTGAATGAGACAAAAGTTTTATGTGGGATGCTTTAAACTTTTCCGCTTTCGCGAAAGCGGAACAACTCCCCACTAATGTGGTAATTTACCCCTGAGCAAACCGTAACAAAAGGTCCCCAATAAAGCGCCCGCAATCACGACCAAAATCATAAGATAGCCCGCGCCCAGTAGCACATACATGGGTCCAGGGCATGCCCCAGACAATGCCCACCCCAGACCGAATATGATTCCACCCACGAGGTAGCGCACGATCCCCCTGTCCTTGGGCTTCAATCGCATTTGTGAACCATCAAAGGGTTGCAACCTGAATCTCTTGATGATAAGGACTCCCACTACCCCACAAACTAGCGCAGATCCTATGATACCGTACATGTGGAAACTCTCAAACCTGAACATTTCGTAAATCCTGAACCACGAGGCAGCCTCAGACTTAAACATTACGATACCAAAGAATATACCGGTTACTAAATAAGCTAAATATCTCATGATCCAAATAGTAAAGGGTAAATAAAGTGCACCATTACCAGACCTCCTATAAAAAATCCGATGACGGCAATAAGCGACGGTAGCTGTAAATTACTGAGCCCCGATATAGCGTGACCAGAAGTGCAACCCCCTGCATAGCGAGCCCCAAAACCGACTAGAAATCCCCCTGCAAGGAGCAAACCCATTACAAATGGGTCGGTTAGGTTGTCTGTAGAAAATAATTCTGGGGGTAGATATGATTCACCCGCACTTTTTATATTATAATCCTGTGACAAATGCTGGGCAGTATCTGGATTAATCTGGACTCCATCATTATTCATATAGGTACTGGCGATAAAACCACCGATTATCGCGCCCAGCACTACGGTCAGGTTCCAGCGCTGAGCTTTCCAGTCAAACTTAAAAAAGTCGGCGGCTTTACCTGCGCCCATTATACTGCAGGCCGTTCTCAAATTTGACGACATGCCGAATTGTTTACCCAGAAACAGCAGGACAAACATGGTAAGCGCAATTAATGGCCCAGCAACATACCAGGGCCAGGGTCTTGAAATGAATTCTATCATTGCTATTTATTGAAATTGTTTGACGTGGTCACTTAAGTCATAAACAGTAGCCTCTGGCAACACCGCTTTGATGATACTGGCACCTGCCGCACTACGATAGCCACCTGCACAATGTGCTACGATGGGTCGGTTTATAGATAGATCACCAGCCGTATTTCTTAAATCATTTAAAGGTAGCGAGATGGCGTGATCAAAAAACTTACCTTCCTCTACCTCGCTGGCATTGCGTATATCAACAATCGTATATGATTCAGGATGGTTTTTAAAATGTTCCAGATCTAATACCTCAGATGATGGTAGTTTTTCATCAGGTAAGGTAATTACTTGATTGAGTAGTTTTTCATAACCAATTTTTGCCACTCGGTGCAGGAGGGCTTTATTGTTTTCTTTGCGGTCTATGACCAGAGTAAACGACTCTGTAGGTTCTACTATTGAACCTAGCCAGGTTTCAAACTTGGCATTTTGCGATACTGCCTGGATGTTGAAGCTTCCTTTCAGATGCCCTTTCTTAAAATGAGATTCATCCCGCATATCTACTATCACACCAGTCGCCATTGTATTCATCACAAACGGGATTTTATCAATAGCGGGATTCACGTCACCGGTACCTGATTTGTTCAAGTCCACATTGTAGCCAAAGTATGAGGGAATAAAAGGCTGACCCTCAAGAATGGTTGCCATAAATTCCTCCTTACTCTGCTGTTGAAAAGCCCAGTTATTACGGCGCTCGTCGCCTAGGGTACTGCTTGCCGCATCACTCATATTTTTACCGCATAGCGAGCCCGCACCATGAGCCGGATAAACCACGGCGTCATCCGGTAAATGAGTGAATTGGGTCGTGATGGTATCGTACATCATTGCTGCCAGCTCCCGTCTTTTTGAAGTGGTATTTCCAGCATTCTCTCGCAGGTCCGGTCTTCCCACGTCCCCTATAAATACGGTATCTCCCGTAAATAGCACGGTATCATTTCCATCTCTGGCAATTACGGTAATGCTGTCTGGTGAGTGACCTGGCGTGTTCATTGCCTCTAGTTCTATGGAACCTAGGCTGATCTTGTCTCCTTGATCAAATGCTTTATGCGGGTAGCTTGCGCCCAGTTCCCTACTATTATAAATGGTGGCACCGGTAGCCTTGTGTAGCTCTAGGTGCCCACTCACAAAGTCGGCATGGGGATGGGTTTCTATGATCGCAACTATTGCTGCGTCGTGTTCTTCTGCAAATGCCAAATATTGTGCAGGGTCGCGTTCTGGATCGATTATCGCCACCTTTCCCTCACTCTCAAGGGCATAGCTGTAATGCGCTAGTGGCTTGTATTCAAATTGTTTGACCTTCATTTTTTGTTTAAAAATAATAAGCGCAGGTCTCTTGGTGCGATTTGAAGTAGGGTTTATAAGAAGTTTATAAGTTCATCATAAAGCAAGAAAATAACCATATTCATTATAGCCATTCAACTCACTCATCTTTTACAGGCTTTTAAGAAGTTGAAATGATGCCTATACTTCTGAATGTGGCAAGTGAACGTAATCACACTTATCAGCTCGCACCTCACACAATCAGATCAAACTAGTGAATAATTTCTAGATCCTCAAAAATCAACCTTGATCATACGGTGCTGGTGAGTTGTGGTTGTTCCGCTTTCGCGAAAGCGGGAATAGTACCCAACTAGAAACTCTCACCATGTTGCGAGATGTCCAGACCACGTGATTCCTGATCGGTACGTACCCGCAAGGGGATGATCAAATCTACCAGTTTGTAGAGCAACAGGCTCCCGCCAAAGACAAAGGCAGCCACCAGAACCAGCGCCAAGAGATGAAACAGAAAGGTCTCGGTTTCACCATAAACCAGACCTACCTCTGCCGCAAATACGGCGGTTAGAATCATGCCCACTACCCCACCTATGCCGTGACTGGGAAAAACGTCCAGCGTATCGTCGAGCGAGGTGCGATTTTTCAGGGTAATCGCCCAATTGCTGATCAACGCGGTGATGAAGCCTATGAATATACTTTGCGATAATGTCACAAAACCAGCGGCCGGTGTAATCGCAACCAGACCCACGATCGCACCGATGCACCCGCCCAATGCGCTCATTTTACGACCCATGAAACGCTCATAAAACAACCAGGTAATCATCGCCGTGGCAGAGGCTAGATTAGTATTGGCAAACGCAATGACCGCATCTGTATTTGCACCCAGCGCACTACCAGAGTTGAAGCCAAACCAACCAAACCATAAAAGAGCGGTTCCTAAAATGATGTAAGGCGTATTAGCAGGTTCATGGCTTACCCTATCCCGCTTACCTAGGTAAACCGCACCGGCAAGTGCAGCAAAACCAGCACTCATATGCACGACCGTACCGCCAGCAAAGTCTAATACGCCCCAATTGCGTAACAACCCATCTACATGCCAGGTCATATGGGCAAGCGGCGTGTAAATAAGCAATACAAACAGCACCATAAATAGGATGTAACTACGGAAGCGGATGCGCTCTGCAAAGCTACCCGTGATCAAAGCGGGTGTGATTATGGCAAACTTGAGCTGGAACAAAGCAAAGAGTAAGAACGGAACCGTAGCGCAATAATCACCGTTAGGCGCGAGTCCTACGTTGTTAAAGGCAAAATAGGTCAACGGATTCCCGATAATACCATACCAACTCTCACCAAAGGCAAGACTAAACCCCACCAGTACCCAAATAACGCTTACCACACCCAGCGCAATAAAACTTTGCATCATGGTCGAGATCACGTTCTTGTGATTTACCATCCCACCGTAGAAGAAAGCGAGACCCGGAGTCATCAACAATACAAAAGCACTTGCTACCAGCATCCATGCGGTATCACCAGAATCGATGGCAGAAAGGTCACCACTCAAATCATAAGGCTGATTGAATAGCAATAATACCAGGATGATGACAAATAGGACGATAAAGTTGGCTCGTTTCCCCATGATGATTGTTTTGAACAAACATATGAACAGATTCATAAAAAACTAGGGGTCTAAAACAAATAACGACAGTTCATAAGAAAATTACCCTATTTATCATAGGGTATAACTTCAATAAAACGAGTTTAAAACGAACCCTACCCCCTGATATTTATTTTTAAACGCCGACATAATAATATAAAGCTTCCTTGGCATCTTTCTGAATTAAGGCTTGTTATGGGTAGGTAGTTTAGGGTGGGGAGCTTTGGGTAGGTTCTGTGGTTGTGATAAACTCAGGTAAAATCTTCTTACTCGTTTTCAGAAATGCTGTTATCTTTTATGATATGGTAGGTAGTCTTTGAATTGGTTATGGGATTTCTGGAGATGGTAAGAGATACCGGGTGAGCTAAAGAAACGTAGAGTTGAGGGTTTTGGGTTTGTGGCAACTTTGGCGTGAGTAATACCCGGATCAAGGTAAAGCATAGACAAAAAATGTTTGAGTAGCTAATGTATTTACTTGTCAGAGTTTTTCAAAACACCTCCTCAGTACTCTGATTCTCACCTAAATCATACTTACTCTATTGATAGCTTGATAGGTCAACTTTCAAAAATTATGGACAATTGCGATGCTAGTCTTAGGGAACTTGAGGTGCGAACTCAAAGAATTGGTATGGGGGTGGGTTTCTATGTTCGCAACGATTTCTGCGTCGTGCTTATTTGGAAGAGTTAAATATCATGCGGGATGGTATGTAGAATCGATTACTGCCACCTCTAGCTCATTTTTTACGGCATAACTGCTGTGCGCGAGCGTTTTGTATTCAAATTGCCTGATGTTCCTCTTGCTTATTGATATAAAGGTAGTGATGTAGGTAAATTAGGGTGTGTGGTGTTTGGTGGGTTTTTTGGTTGTTTTTTTGGATTGGGGAAAGTTGATTTGAAATTTTGGAGGGTTTGAATAATTCCACAATCAAACCTGTTGCGTGGATAGTAGAAGTTGAAGCATGAGGGTTTTGTGATAAGTTTGTTTATGGGGAAACACCATTTGTTTGGTCTAAATATCATTCCAATATCATGTATTCCTAAATTGTATTCAATAACTATACTTCCTATATCAAGATGCCATAACCGACCTGGCCATTTGCTTTTTTTCATTTCGTCCTTTTCTTTTTTCCAGTCCATAGAACCTCTTAAACTTTCATCATATCCAAAGATCTTGAATGCTTGATTAATAACAAGCTCGAACTCTCTAAGCATTCTAAAGTTTGAGTAATTATTTTGAACACGAAAAAATGTAAAAAATGTTTCGCCTTCCTGATAACAAATATCAAGTCGATTAAAAAAACCTAGATACTCATGAACAGGTTTGATCGAAGTGGTATGACGATTAAATCGCAGAGACTCAAAGTCGTTGATTACCAAACCATTTTTTAAATCGTTCAACAAAAGCTTAATGAAATCAAATAACGTCTCTTCCAGTTTATTTAAACTAAAGCGATACGTTTTCAAAAACTCATTCATTGAAAATACTTTGGTATCTATCCCACATAATTTGTACATCACTCTAGTTTTCTTCAAAAAATATTGGTCATCAGAAACTACACTTTCGGTATATGCACCATAATAAGCGTGCATACTATCATTGAGAAGATTATTGAATTTTACTTTCTTAGCTGGTTCCATAGTAACACCCAACATATCTAAATTCATGTAGGCAAAAGTTAGAAATTTATATCTTGAAATCTGTTTATTACCATCAGGGTTAAGAGCGTCTTCTACGTAATCCAAAAAACTTTTCTTGAGCGGTGAGTTTAAGAAGTCCTTATTGAAATTGATTTCATCATATTGTATTTTGAACTTACCTTGATTAAAATAGCTATCCGTTAAGTGACGCAAGTCTTTATAAACTGACTGATCTTTTTTTAGTATATCTACTAAATCCAACCCTTGTTTAGCCATATCCATGATGCTCATGGGACCGTTAGACTCGGGAAAAACAGCATTAACTGATTTTAAAGTCTTTTCATCTGTAATTTGTGAGTAGTCAATACCTGGTTCTATATGCTTCAAATTAAGCATTTGTCTCATCAACTTATTAAGTCTTCTTTCTTCTGCAGAAAGATTAGTATCGTTAAGGTCTTCTTCGAATTCTTGAAACCAGTTGCTATCAAATTTATTCTCTTCTGTTGTCTTGAAGGCCTCTCTTGGCTTTGCGAGTAATGGTATTGTTTCCTTATCTATAGAATTATATTGCAAGTAATTGTCACCTACAATCGTATGCATAAAATCTAGCTCGTCATACTTGATTGGGCTTTTATCTGATAATAAATCGAGTAAATGAGCGTGAGAATAGACAAAAAGCGATGAGCCTTTTTCTATTATATAATTATAAAAATCTAAATACTTTTTTTCACGTCGATGGAAAAGATGACTGAAAATTTGTTTATCGAGATAAATACGAACCATGGCTCTATTCCTCAATTTTGTCAGTAGCAACCTCCCTTTTAAAACTTCTTGGCTGTATTTCTTCAATCCATAAAGCTTTTACCTCGCCACGCCATATGCCAGAATTCTTTTTTTTGTATAATTTTCGATCATCTGCGTTTAACATGTTAACAATATGCTGAAACAGAGAATCCTTGAAAATCGAGAATTCATCACTTTTTATGCGATATTGAATTACTTTAGGATCAATATACTGATTCACATTTATGTGCATATATCCAGGTATAGTTATATTATTTAAATTAAATTTAGCATTTTCAAAAAGTAAATCATCATTTGTTTTAATGTAAGCTTGCACAATGTTTGAAAATTCATCACCTTTCTAGCGATTTAATTCTTTAATTCTATCCATTCTAACTTGAATTTCATCAAAAGCAGTAAACTCAAATCTTATAAACCTTTCGTATTTCACGTATCGTTGTAACTCCAGATATTTCAAATATTCCTGATCTTTTAAATGTGATGAAACTTTTAATCGTTTGGCAACAAAATCATGAAAGTCCTGAAAACTACCAAAAATTGTTTTAGCATGTTCGGCTAACTTAAACATTTTTATGGTGAAAGAATCGTTCTCCAGCATTTTAGAACACAGTAAAGTAACATCATTATTATTCCAGAATTTACTGACTAAAGGTGCAAGAATCTCACTGGTAAAAAATTTGTTTGCCGCGTGATAAGCGTGATAAAATGTAAAGTCCAGAGGTTGCCATAATTGTTTATTTTTCTTCTCTAAAAATTGTTTGAAAATTGACAGTACCTTTTCTTCTAAAATCTCTTGACTATTGTTTTTTGTCATTAAACCAGTTACATATCTATTTGTACTAATAAAACCAAGTAATCGTAGCCTTTTGTATGTATCGTATTTTGGGTTTTGAAGGTATATCTCGTCTATCCTTTGCCATAGTTGCATTTTTTCTTCTTCTAACAATTCTTCATCAGAACGATTTGCAAATCTATTAGATATAACGTCATTCAGTATTTGTAATAATTGTACGTCGTACACTCCAAACTTCTCAGCGTGATTATATATATAAATTAATATCATTGTTGCCCTAGTCAATTCTTCCAAGGCACCTGCCGAAAAGAATATCATCCGGTCTAAAAATGGTTGTATATTATTAGCATTTAATTCTTTCTCTAAAAATTTAAAATCTCCCTCAAAATTTATTAGTCTATTGAACTGGGCTTTAATGATATCATATCTCAATGGTTTCTGTTGAAGAAGTTTTTGTAAATTGTTACTATAACGAATTGAGGTGTCTAGTGGATTTTTTATCTCGCTACCGAAGAGAGCAATTAGTGTTTTGGCAATAAGTTTTTCTTGTCTCTGACTCAAATAGCTATTTTCTTTGGGCGTCCAACTTTCTGAATCAAGATGTTTACTGAAAGAATAGTTACCGTAATCAGGTTTAAAATTTCTGTTGGCGATTTCTAGCCTCATGGACGAGAAATCTAAGTTTGAGGAACTATCCCCTTCAAACTCGGATAAAGTCCTTAGTCGAGTATCGGTATCTAAAGGCAGTAATTCTCTCCAATTTTTCTGCAAAAATTTAAGGCACGATGGAAAAGACATCTTTAGGTAAGTAAAATTCAAAAAGTCATTAGCATCCAGTTCGTGCGTAAGAACATTTTGATCAAAAATTACCTTATTGACTAATCGTTTGACATCCCTATAGTTGTAATATAATCATCAAATAAATTTCTACGTGAATAAACCGCTTCTTGGAAACCTTTTACTTTTAGAGGATCGGTTCCGATTACAGAATCAGAGATATATCCGTTGAAAGCAATTTTAAGATCTTGTTTGTTAATTTCAGGTAAATAGACCTCGAGTTGGAAAAATTTATCAATAAATGCGTGGTCGGCTACATCCCCACTTTGAGTTAGTATGTCTAATACATAATCTTTATTCAAGGCAACAACAAAAATAAAATTATGAAAATTCGCGGTATTTCTCACTAATTTTAAGATCTGTAAGACTTCAATACTATTTAGTCTATCCAAATCATCAATGAATACCACAAATTTAAAATTGAGCTTCTTCAAAGCCCGATATATTTGTTGATAGCTTTCAAGTGTAGTAGAACTTTTATTATATAGCGATCCAGGGGTAAATAATTTTTTCAATCCCCTATCATTATAAAAGTTCATAAGCTTATCTAAATATTCAAGTAGGCGGTTTGAGAGCTCTCCGCTGTGTTTTGAAATTTCAGAACTTAATTGATGAAAAAAATCAGAAATGATATCGTTTTCATCATGATTGAGATATGGAAGGAACTTTAGATTAATAGATTTTGCAATCGGTTCCATTTGTAGTTTTTGCTCTAATAAACTTATTAGACTTGATTTACCATTACCCCAAGGTCCAACGAATCCAATAGTAAATGAATTTTTGAAGTTCGAGCTCTTTAGGACGTCATAAACCTGTTCGGCTCTAAGTTTATAACCCAATCGGTCTGCATTTTCACAAAATATTGGGTCATCACCTATATAAGTTGAGGTATTATAATTTATAGGCTTGAGAAAGACTTTTCTAGCATATGAATAAGCATAACAAGCAATAAAAACTAATAATATTAAACCTATAAAGTCTATATATGCCAGTTGGGTACTTTGGATCATGATAAACGACCAACCAACTGAGTAATTAGTAAAACGGAAAACTATAAATAAACCAAAGGCAAAAATCACCGTCCAAAATGTCTGTTTTGAGGGTCTGTAGTTTAAGATACAAATTTTGTAAAAAATATATGTGGAAGTTATTAGGATTAATACTACGAACATAAATATTGGTATTGTAGTAACTAAATGAGATGGAACTGTAAGAATAGTTGCTACGGTCTCATTTATGGGAGTCCGTTAAAGCAGTAATCCTACTACAATTGAAAAAATTACAGTAATCAGTCCTAGCAAGTATGTAATTCCAACATTAATAGGTGCCCTCATATGGTTTCATATAATTTAATTTTGGTGAATCAATACTTTGCTTGTAAAAATGTTTAAAATAACTACTTGCGTGCAGAATAAAAAATAGTAGAACGACTATTTCTATCACATTAATTCATTCGATATCATACCGATAACATTGCTATTTAACCAGAATAGTAATTGTTAACGTACAGTATTGAATAAATATCCTACCTATACCCCCAACATGGGATACCTCCCCACCCACTTGCTCTGCTCTAGTTCTTTGATCATAAAGTCGGCGACGTCATCACGGTAGTTCTAAAGCCAACTTGTAAAACTTCTCCCCACATAAGCAAAACAACCAAAACCTAAAGAACAAAAACACCTCGTAATCTAAGCACCACTACCACCATACCGCATCATAAAGGCATAAAGCTTATCGTCCAGATTTCCGGCTTGCATCTGGGAACCAAGTTTCTCAGCATTTTGCTTGTAAATGGGATTGTTATACAGATCTTTAAGCGCCCTGCGAAAGTTCTCCTGATCAATGTCCTTGATTGAAGGTCCCAAAGGTCTTGCCTTACGATCGTAAACCAGTTGGTTCCAGCTATATTGATCCATCGCATGCGGGATAATCAGCGTGGGCTTGCCATGGCGTAAACCTTGATGGGTAGTGCCAGCGCCACCGTGGTGTATTACGGCATAGACCTTTGGAAAAATGAGTTCGTATGCGACCTCGTTTGTAAAATAAAATTGCGGTGAACTTGCATAGTCATCTACGGCAACGATGCCGCCAGAACTGGTATTGATCACCGCTGGAATTTCTAATGCAGTCAAGGTTTGTAGAATCAATCGCGAGGTAGCCTCAATGGTATTGCTTTTCATGCTGCCAAAACTGATGAATAGTGGCTTTTCAACTCCGTCCAGAAAGGTTATAAGATCTTCTGGCAAAGGAGTGAGACCCTCAATCTTTCTGGCCCGCTGTCCCAGCACTTGTAGGTGTTCTGGCCAATGGTCTGCTCTGCGAAAAAGGGTTTGGGACACCGCATAAATTACAGGTGCGGTGGTCAACTGGTCACGGATCGCTGCTTTGGAGAAATTCCAATCAACATTCAAAGATTTCTGGGCATCACGGGTGGATTTGACTAGTCCTATTTGTGATAATTGGTAGGTGAGTTTATTGATCCAGGTGCCCCAATCTTTTTTAAAGCCCACATGTGAATGACCGGGTACATAATGAAGAAAGTTAGGTACAGGGCTTAAAAGAATCGCACGACCAGCACCTGATAAATCCCATAGTGTAGGATAATTGCATTTGGGATGATGGATGATAACATCGGGTGGAATTTCCTGATGCTCTTTTCCTGTTCTACGACTACTGTCTTAGTGACTTCCCTGCCTTTTTTATAAAGCGTCCAGAGTGATTGCAAGTTTTTGAGACCCGAGGCTTTACCCATAATATTCTTAGCCTCGGCGCTATCAATAAGTTCCAGAAATTCCTCGGAGAGACTATCAAATCTACTATTATCTGAAACTAAATGTCGAAACTGAACAGGAAAGACATAATGCACTACATGACCACGACTTTCCTGTTCAGTTCCCCCACGGCAATAAATGGATCCATGTCGCCGCGAGTTCCCAGGGATGTCAGTAGAATTTTCATGGTCTGTTCTATACAAACGATTAAATATAGCTTTTGTATCAGAGATGTTGTATTTCTGGGATCGTCTACAACAAAACAGACACAATTGTGTAATGATTAGTTTTCGTTTTGCCTATTGAGAAATGAATGTCGGTCATTTTCCTGCCCACTTTGGCTACGCTAATTTGTTTGCTATAAAGTTGACGATATCCATGTAGTAGATTTTTAAATTGACTTACGAGCATTACGCTTTCGCGAAAGCGTAACGTTTACAATACACACACCTCATGATAAAATCAACCGCTTATAAAGACTAATAAACCTTTATTCTCTAGGTAATCAATCAATTATCTGTACAACAAGAATAAAAGTAGTCCCCATAATAATTTGGATCAATGCAGGTCTTAAAATAATTTTCGGAATAGTTTTTCCAGCTTTTGATTGCCATAATCGAGCATAACTCCAAATTTCACATGACTACCAGTATATGCGATTCTTACTATATATCCCATCAAGAATATCGCCGCTAGTCTGTAAATAGATCAACTCATCATAAACTGTAATTCATTTTGACAAATAGATATTTCCTCAAACTATGTTGTGATCCTACTCTTGAGTATTAGGAAATTTAAATTAGTTTACGAATTCCAGCCTACTTTTTACAATAATTACTAAATCAGGTTGTAGTGACAGGAATCAACATCATAGTAAAACGGTTTCATATTTCCGGTAAGACAATTCAAATAACAATACCCGCAGCAACCGTATCATTGTTTTGAATATCTACGAGAATCATGCGCCCCAAGGACTTGTTTGTTTTATAGGGTTCATAAAACATCGAGCTTTGCAATGATAATTTAACTTCGGCGATGTCATTCTTTGAAATTTTATCCACAAGGGTCAATTTTTCGTTGTTCCGTATGTCAATTTTATGATTGATTTTTTCAATTTTTCCTATGTTGTGAGAGTGACAATGAATAATTCGGTAATTGGTATTGATTTTCAAATCTTTATCATCCAGCCAGCATAAGATTACCTCTAAACTTTTTGATTTGATGGGTTTAAGTTGGTTGCTTACAATTATATCCCCACGCTTTACAATGATATCGCTAGAAAGAGAAACGGTTATGGAACGCCCTGCAGCTGCATTTGCCAGTTTTTCAAAACCAGAGAATATTGAACTTATTGATGATGTTTTTTTTGAGGGTAAGATTGTGAATGAATCTCCTTTTGCTATCATCCCGGTAGCTAATTTTCCGGCTATTAAATTGACTGCATCGCCATTTGCCGTTACGTGATTAATTACGGACTGTATTGGTAGTGTAAACCCGCTATTCTCAGTTTTAGTATTAAACTCAAGCGATTCTATACAATCAAGAAATGTTGATCCACTATACCATTCCATTTTTTTGGACTTAGCAACCATGTTATCACCTAAAAGAGCACTTATTGGTAAGTAATTGATGTTTTTGAAATTTAGACTACTTACAAAATCTTTGTGTTCAGACACCCGTTGATTATAATGGACCTCACTATAGTTTACAAGATCCATTTTATTGAAACAAACGATAAGGTGCTCGATTTCTAGCATACTGCTTATCAATGTATGCCTTTTAGTTTGCTCAGTTATTCCCTGTGTTACATCTACAATAATAACCACTACGTTTACTGTACTTACAGCTGTAAACATATATTTAGTGTACTGGGCATGACCAGGAGAATCGGCTATGATGAACTTACGTTTTGATGTACTGAAATACCTATATGCGACATCCTTAGTGATACCTAACTCTCGTTCTTCCTTTAAACCATCAGTCAAATAGGAAAGATCTATTTTTTTTCCCGTATCACCATCAGTACGGTGAGCTACCGCCTCAAGTTGATCCTTATAGATGGACTTTGTATCATAAAGCAATCTTCCTATAAAAGTGCTCTTACCATCGTCAACGCTCCCTGCGGTTGCAAAGCGTAGGAGTTTTTTGTATTGATTTGACACAGGGCTATGATTAAAAATATCCTTCCTTTTTTCTATCCTCCATCGCCGTTGCAGACCGTTTGTCATCAAACCTGCTACCTCTCTCAGATATTTTTGTAGCGGCGACCTCAAGGATTATTTCATCAACCGTAATCGCCTCGCTTTCCATGCCACCAGTAATGGTAATATCGCCTAAGGTTCTAAATCTGATATTCTTTAAAATTACTTTTTCATTCTCATTGGGGATTAAAAAATCTGATTGTGACACCCAGGTCCCGTCACGCCATACCATTTCTCTCTGGTGTGCAAAATAGAGACTGGGCAACTCAATTTTTTCTTCACGTATGTAGTTCCAGACATCCAGTTCAGTCCAGTTGCTAATGGGAAATACCCTAAAATGCTCCTTTTGCCGGTGATAAGAATTGAATATATCCCATAATTCAGGTCGCTGATCGTAGGGACGCCACACGCCTGATTGATCTCTTAAGGAAAAGATTCGTTCTTTGGCTCTAGATTTTTCCTCATCTCTTCTCCCTCCTCCTATTGCGCAATCGATTTTCAGACGGTGTATAGTTTCAATCAGGGTTTTACTTTGTAGACTGTTCCTGCTCGCATAACGATCTTTTTCCTCAACGACGGTACCATTGTCAATCAATTCTTGGACTGATCCTGTCAATAGTTCATACTCGTTTTCTTGAACAAAATCATTGATGAAATCTAATGTCTCCGGGAAGTTATGTCCCGTATCTATATGAAGAAGCTTGAATGGCATTTTTGCCGGGTGGAATGCTTTTTTTGCTATATGGGCAACGACGGTACTATCTTTCCCCCCACTATACAGGATACATGGGTTTTCAAAATTCTCCCATACCTCCCTCAATATATAAATAGCTTCAGACTCTAGTTCTTTCAAGTAATTCATATCCATTTAAGTTATGGTTGAATCATTGGCATGATGTAATCTGCAATTTTGACGGCAGCAGATTCTGCCTTTATTTCTTTTGTCCTGATGTGAAGGTCGGGATTTTTTGGCACCTCGTAAGGTGAACCTATTCCGGTAAAATTTTTAAGCTTTCCAGCCCTTGCTAGTGCGTACAATCCCTTTACGTCCCTTTCTTCACATGTTAAGAGAGGGGTGTCAATGAACACCTCGATGAAACAGTCTGATCCTACAGTATCCCTTATTAAATCCCTATTTGCCTTTAAAGGGGCAATAAATGATACAATTACCACGATTCCAGCATCCAGCATAAGTTTACATACCTCACCTACTCGCCTCAAATTTTCATTGCGATGCAGGATGGTAAAATCCAGATCAGAATTCAACCCCGACCTTAAATTATCACCGTCCAGACACATGGTGTGAATTTGTTTTTCAAGTAGATATAATTCAAGAGCCCTGGCAATTGTAGATTTGCCTGATCCTGATAAACCCGTAAACAACACAACTATGGGTGTGTGCTTTTTTATACTGAGTCGTTTTTCTTTAGCCAACTCAAAATATTCTGGAGTTAAATGATTTTGTTGCAAATGCGGGTAGTTTAGCAAAAACTAAAAATAAAGCATTTGCACTTGAGACCTAGGGCCAAGAAGCTGTAAATATCAAATTGGATCCGGCAACTATATTTAAAATATTATGGACTCAGATTTTGTAGGTTTTGGTGTGTGCCTAACCATTTAGTTATACAAGGATTTAATAATGCAAACCTGCTTTTTACATAATTATAATGGTAAACCTTTCTCTTCAATCAATTCTCTATTAGAATAAATGGGAAACAATAAACCAGATAGGGATTAACTTATAAATGGATTTATATTTCGCTTTCGCGAAAGCGTAACAATTACAAGAACACAAAAATTGGAAAACAATAGACAATAATTTTATTTTTAGCTTAATCTAGAAAATTGAGTCCGTTACCATCTAACCGTAATCCTGAAATCGTGGAGACACCTAGTATAGCTTTTATAACTTTTACAAATAAAGGGTACCTACCCTATACTTTAAATTGTCTGAAATCACTTGATAATATTGGCTTTACAGGAATTTTGAAATGCTATGCATTAGACAAAACCGCATATATCAGACTTAAAGATAAAGGCTATGAAGCCTTTTATCACAATCAGGATAGTTTTGCTGATTTCGAATCCTACAAGAATGGAAAATGGCATGATCTGATGTTCATCAAATTCAATGTCATTTTGGAGAATTTGAAAACCAATGATTATGTATGCTACACAGATGGCGATGTCGTTTTTGAAAATAAAGATTTTATAAGTTATTGTTTTGAACTCATAACCGACAAAGACCTACTCGTTCAGAATGATACAATGCAAAATGATTGTCACGATGGATTGTGTGCTGGATTTATGTTTATTAAATCCAACTCAACTACGCTGAATTTTTTTCAGCAAACAATTTCTCTTAGAAAGAGCCTGATTCTAAGAAATATGGATGATCAAGATTATCTTAACGAATACAAAAGTGAGCTCAATTACGGTTTTCTTCCGCTAGAGCTATTCCCCAACGGCAGGTTCTATAGAGAAAACAGACTTCATATCAAACCGATGATGATTCATTTTAACTGGATGATTGGCCATGAAAAAGCATACTGGATTTTATATGTTAGAAAATGGCAATCGCTTGTTCTAGGGGTTTCATTCTTTAAATTATGGGTTCAACAAAAAGGAAATCGTCTTACACGTTACTTATTTAAAAGTTGATCAAACTGTTATAATCAGTATCCCAACTTGATCATTTTCTAGAATTCACCGTTTCCATTTAGATAAGTATTGTTTGCCAATTCATGCGTTGTCTAGACGTGGCATCATTATAACTAGAATCTGCGATTTTATAAGAGCTGGGCTAGTTTGCCAACTTTGATTTTATTTATAGAAACAAGCGCTATTATTGGAAATCAACCATAGACTAATCAGATCAACATTTACCTATCTCCATTGATTAAATAGATCTACTTTACCATTAACTACACCATAAAAAAGCCGCCCCGGTAAAATGGGACGGCTTCTATGGCTGTCTGTTTACCTCTTCAGGGAGAAGTGTCCCTTGATCTCTCGTGGCCCCAGCGTTTTTCCGTCCTCGTCCCGGTCCAGGTAGGTCATGGTGTACCAGTAGTCCGACTCGCTCAGGAACCTGTCGTCCAGCATTCC
>JBARYP010000007.1:0-21438 GCA_049647945.1 Nonlabens sp.
AAACGTATCATAATCTGTTTCAATCACCCATCCTTTAAAATGTTGTAAAAGGGTAGTAGATGATGTGTCGTTCTGAAATTGGGGAGATACTCTACTGTCAAGTACTATTGTGCTTGTTATGTTTTCATTTTTAGTAAGTAAAGTATAGAGCTTGTCTTTTGATTTAAGATCTACTACATGACTATTGAGATATGTGAAACTTTTGCTTTTACTAATTTGGGAAATCGTGTAGTTTATAAAATCTTTACTAGGAATGCTTTTATAGCTATAGTCACCCAGATTTAATTTCAAATAATTCTTTTTTGATTTAAAGACACCATTTTGCCATGCGGCGTTTACTAAATGATCCCAGGGTCCCGAACCTTTTTCCCAAAAGCTCCACGTTTTATCTAGACTCTCTGCTTTATAATCATCGACGATAACTACGCGCCCCGCATAATTTTGATTTAATAATTCAAGAACGACATGACAGCCAGCGCATCCCATGCCTATTATGGCTATGTCAAAATGATCATCCATAATCCGAAGGAAAAGATAAGTTGTACTATATACACGTGAGTGGCCGTTTTTAAATCGCCTAATACTTTAAATATAGGTGCTAGAAGTTGTAGCCCAAGAGCTATTACAAACCAGCAACAGTAATTATACCATCCAGCACCATTTTCAAAATACCAAAATCCAGCATACGAGCAGACCTGTTCAAGTAGAAAGTCAAGGCCCACCATTAATGCAGCAGCTATCAATGGTTTTAAATAGTTCAAACCAGTAAGCTGTTGAGAGATGGTAAAAGTTACTAGGCTTAGAACTCCCCAATTAATACCAATCAATATAGGGACTCCATCAACTTTAATACCCAAATTGTCCCCATAATAATAGGACCCAAATAGCTGACCCGTATGAACACCTATCCATTCTACAATCATACCAGTGGTGAAACAAGTGGCAAAAAATATAAGATTTTGAGAATTCAGTAGATTGTAGAAGGCTAGCATAATACCAGCAATATATAGTACCGTGAATGGAGATTTAGACAAGAAAAAATCATCATACCCCATTCCAATGCCTATTAAGGCACTTAAGTGAATAATCCACAAAAAGATGATACTTAAATTTTTCATGTCAATTCAGGAGATCGGCGGTAATTCTTGCACTAAGCAGACATAGAGGTATACCACCTCCCGGGTGTACTGATCCCCCTACATGATATAGACCCTGTAGTTTACTGTTAAAATTAGGATGTCTCAAGAATGCCGCAAACATATCGTTACTTGCCGCTCCATACAATGCCCCGCGGTAAGAGCTGGTGTTTTTTTCAATTTCAACCGGGGTTAGAACGTATTCTGTTTCAATATGGGACGGTATATTGACTTTAAGTGTCTTGCTTATTTTTGTTATAATGTTTTCACGGGTCTCGTTTACCATATGTTCCCAGTTCTGTCCATAGTTGCCTGGTGCATTTACCATTACAAACCAATTTTCAGCATTATGTGGTGAGTGGTCTGCTGAGTATTTACTGGTAATATTTATGTATACCGTAGGGTCATTTGAAATCCTTTTTTTCTGAAAAATAAATTCAAACTCGGATTTATAATCCTCTGAGAATAGAATATTGTGTAGATCTAAATCAGGAAAGGTAGTATTGATTCCCCAATAAAAAATTAATGCGCTGCTGCTGCGTTCTTGCTTAAGAATCTTTTCGGGAGCAGGTAGATTACTTAATAATCTTTTATAGGTAGGGTAAATATCCATATTGGATACCACCACATCAGCGTTATATTGCTTACGTATCGTAGTTACGCCGGTCACTTGATTGTTACGGTGATTTATTGTCTTTACGCTTTCGCGAAAGCGGAACTCCACTCCAACTTCTACTGCAAGCTCAAAAAGTGATTGCGATATACTGTGCATCCCGCCTTGAGGATAGTAGGTACCCAGTCCCAATTCAAGATAACCTATCATACTCATGATACCTGGAGTTTGATAAGGCGAGCTGCCATTATAGGTGGCATAGCGGTCAAAAAGCTGAGTTAGTTTAGGGTTTTCAAAAATACTGTTGACCTGGTGCAAACTTCTATTCAGACCCAGCATGGGGATGCTAGCTATAGCTTTTAAGGTGTCAAATTTTAAATAGGTAGCTATTTTATGCAGTGATTTCTCAAGGAACAACGTCTTGGTACTATCAAATTTTTTCCTAGCCTGCGACAAATAACGATTGATGGTTTCTGGATTTTCATCAAAGACTCTTGCAGCTTCAAGAGCAAATTTATCTAGATCTGTAGGGGCTTGAAACCTTGTCCCATCTTCCCAAAAGTAATGACAGGAAGTTGACAAGCTTTGGTATTCAAATGACGAATTCACCTCTGGAAAAAGTGAAAATAACTCATCAACTAGGTATGGCAGAGTGAAAAGAGAGGGACCTAAATCAAACTGGTAGCCCTGTTGCTCAATGGCGTGAATTTTACCGCCAGCATATTCATTCTTCTCAAAAACGGTAACCGCAAACCCTTTATGTCGCAATCGTAAAGCGGCTGCGAGTCCACCGATACCAGCGCCGATTACTATAGCTTTTTTCAAAGTTTATTTAAAATATTTGAATGGTACGACAAGCATACCAAAGTTCTCACCGTGTTCTTTGCCCAAATGCTTATGATGCATTTTGTGTGCTCTTCTTACGCCACGTGCATAACGATTATTTGCCTTACGCAACCATTTAAAACGTTGATGTATAAAAATATCATGTACGATGAAATAGGCGATTCCATAAGCCAGAATTCCCGCACTTATGGGTAGTAGCCACCATAGATCTAAATGGCTGTGTAATACTTTGGCAGTAATACTGATAGTGGCAAAAAAAACAAAAAACAAATCATTTTTCTCAAACCAGCTATCGTGTTTTTTAAAGTGGTGGTCCTCATGAAGATTCCATAAAAACCCGTGCATGACATACTTATGAATGAACCAGGCATTAAATTCCATTACCGTAAAAGTCAACAGAAAAATTCCTAACCAAAGGGTCACTTGCATACTAAATTAAATTGAGGCGATAGGATACGTAACCCTGAGCCAAAAGTCCAATTTTCTCGTAATTGGGAACCCTAATTCTAGTGTTCCGTATTTGTGAACTGGGGGTGCGTTCCAGCCTAGTCAACAGTCTGCGATAATATTTGTAGGCAGTGTATACCCCCAGCTTAGCTTCCAGGGGTAGTCGTTGAATACCTCTATAACCTGCATCAAAATCATCTTTTATTTCTTCTATCAGTCTTGCTTTGTCCTCTTCACTTAGGTCGTGTAAGTCTGTATTTGGAAAATAACTGCGTTCCAATGTTTCTAGATCAGCCTTGAGATCTCTTAAAAAGTTGACTTTCTGAAATGCGCTGCCTAATCTCATCGCATCATCTTTAAGCGATTCATATTGTTCCTGATCGCCTTTCACAAAAACTTTTAAAGACATCAGACCCACAACATCTGCGCTTCCATAGATGTAGTTGCGATATTCATCATCAGTAAGATAGATGCTCTTATCTAGATCTAAGCGCATGCTATGAATAAAAGCACCATACATATCTGGAGTAATATCGTACTTATGAACGGTATGCTGAAAGCTATTAAGAATAGGATTTAGACTTATTCTATCTTCAATAGCTCGTGCTAGATCTTTTTCAAAACGATCTAAAAGATCTCTTTTGTCATAGTCATGAAAGGTGTCAACGATTTCATCTGCAAATCGCACAAAACCATAAATGTTATGAATATCCTGCCTGATGGTAGGACCTAGCATCTTACTTGCCATAGAGAATGAAGTACTATAGTTATTGGTAACCGTGCGGCTGCACTCTCTTGACACTTGATCAAATATACTTTTCATGGCACTATGAATATTTATGAACTAATTCTGCGGTTAGTTTTCCACTTATCAATGACGGTGGTACGCCAGGACCTGGTACGGTAAGCTGTCCAGTAAAGTAAAGATTTTTTACCTTGCGACTTCTTAAATTAGGTCTAAGATATGCTGTCTGCATGAGTGTATTTGCCATTCCATAGGCATTACCTTTATAACTGTTATATGCTTCCTTAAAGTCGTTAACACAAAAAGATTCTTTAAAAATGACATAATCACGAACATTTTGTTCCGTTCTTTTTTCAAAGCGGTCCATAATTATCTCAAAGTACTCTTCCCTTAATCCTGGAGTATCTTCAAGTCCAGGAGCCAGAGGTATCAAAAAGAAACCGTTCTCGCATCCTTCTGGGGCAGTAGACGAGTCAGTTACACTTGTGAAATTTGCATAGAACAATGGATCTTGAGGCCATTTAGGATCTTCATAGATTTCTTGAGCATGTCTTTCAAAATCAGTATCAAAAAATAGATTGTGATGTTCAATGTTCTTCAACTTCTTATCAAAGCCTACATAAAATATCAATGAACTGGGAGCAAAGGTTTTCTTTTCCCAATAACTTTCTGTGTACTGTCTAAATTTTTTAGGAAGCAATTGTTCAGAGTGGTGATAGTCTGATCCAGCTACGACTACTTCATGAAGTTGTTTTTCATCGTCAAGGATGATTCCGTCAACACTACCATTTTCACGAACTAATATTTGATGAACCGTAGCATTGGTATTTATAACAACACCTAATTCTTCCGCTAGGGTTTTCATGGCCAGTATTACTTCATACATTCCACCTTTGGGATGCCAGGTGCCTAGACCAAAATCTGCGTGGTTCATGAAATTGTAAAAGCTGGGCGTGTTAGCAGGTGTTGCCCCTAGAAAAAGAACTGGAAATTCTAGAATTGAAACCAGTTTTGGGTTCTTGAACTTTTTACGAACGTCCCTTGAAACATTACTTAGAAATGCACCGACCTTCACGGCGGTTTGTGGAGTCACCAGTTCCAGTAAGCTTTCTCCTGGACGATAGACCAGATTTTTTATTGCAATATCGTAGTTCTCACTTGCTTTGTCCATAAAGTCCTGAAGTGCTGCAGAACTACCTAGTTCAATACTCTCAAAGGTTTTTTTAATTTGCTCTAGGCTACTGCCTATATCAATTTTCCCGTCCTCAAACACAACGGTATAAGCAGGGTCGAGTTTGTCTAGCTTGTAGTAATCAGATGGTTTCTTACCAAAGTCTGCAAAGAATCGCTCAAAGATATCTGGCATCCAGTACCAGGAGGGTCCTATATCAAAGGTGAATCCGTCCTTTATCAACCTGCGTGCCCTACCGCCCACGGTGTCATTCTTCTCATAAATTGTTACTTCATTACCTGCCTTAGCTAGATAACAAGCTGCCGAAAGCGATGAAAATCCTGAGCCTATGACAGCAATCTTTTTGTTCATCGATTAGGAAGTTTGAATAGAGTCTGTAAAGTCTGCAATGGTCGAGAATACTTTAAAATTTGGTTGTAGGAAATCTGGGTCAATCTCACTTGCAAGTTTACCAAGTATATATAGTTGAGACCGCCTGGCTTCTGATATATTATTGTTAAAACCTTGTAGGAATTGTTTAAGTTTTTCTTTCTTAGGTTCAACGGTTAAGTAAGTCACGAAGACAGTATGCGTATTAGATTCCTTTAATCTATGCAGTTCTTCATCTGGAATGCTGGCTCCAAGATAGACTGTTTTATAACCCTCATGTATAAGCTTGTAGTTTGTGTAAAGTAATCCTAAATCGTGAATTTCATTTTGTGGCAAATAGAGTATAAATGTAGTGTTGCTAGAATGACAACGTTCTGAATCTAAAAGTTCTGTATGGGTGAGCAATTTTTGTTTTATTAAATGCGATACAAAATGCTCATGGGCGATATCTATCGTATTGCTGTGCCATAGTAACCCCAATTCTTCTAGAAAAGGAAGAATCAATTGTTTGAATGTAGCCTCAAATCCTCGACTCTCTAGGCTTTTCTTATATACTTGATCAAATCCCAACCTATTGAATTGCAGCATAGACATTTTTAAAGATTGAATTTCCTGCTGTGAGTCATTGATCTTAAAAGCATGACTTCTTACCTGCTCTTCTAACTCTTCTTCAGAAAGTTGGGCGATCTTAGAGATTTTATTCCCTTGATCCTTTAAGTAACAAATGTTTAGTAATTTACGTAGCGAGTCGTTACTATAGAACCTAATGTTTGTGTTACTACGTTCTGGTTCCAAAAGATCATATCTCTTTTCCCATATTCTAATCGTATGGGATTTGATACCACTCAGATTCTCTAGATCTTTTATGCTAAAGTTATTTTGAATCATAATAAAGGTGGTTGCGTCGCTTACAATAAAGCTTAATTCTCTACAAGGGAAAAATCAATTCAAATCTAATTTTGTTTAACTAATTGAGCATTGCTTTAAACAAAACATTTAGAAAATTTAATGCGAAGTTTCTTCAAATCTTCTACAATGAGTTTCTGTGAATAAAAAAAGCCCACATCAATTGTGGACTTCTTAAGTAAAATTGTCACGAGCCTAGAACTCTTCTAACTGGACATCAACTTCTTCATTCCTAAATACCAAATTACCTTCAAATGCGTCAACTAGAACAACACTATCCGTAGTTATTTTACCGGAGAGAATTTGCTTAGAGAGTTCGTTCATGATTTCCTTTTGTATCACTCTCTTAACTGGTCTAGCACCGTATTGGGGTTCGTAACCCAAATTTGACAGGACCTCTATAGCTTGCGGTGTCGCATCAATTGCAATACCTTGTTTATTTAGTAAATGTGCCACTTTTTTAAGTTGGATATTAACTATTTCCTTTATCTCATCACTTGAGAGTGGCGTAAACATTACTATGTCGTCAATTCTATTGATGAACTCAGGTCGTACTCTTTGTTTTAAAGCACCTAGTACTTCAAGTTTGGTACTTTCAATTATATCCTGAGTATTACCCTGCATGCTCTCAAACCTATCCTGAATAATTTCAGCGCCCATATTTGAGGTCATTATCACAATCGAATTCTTAAAATCAGCGATGCGACCTTTGTTGTCCGTAAGTCTGCCTTCGTCAAGTACTTGAAGTAGAATATTAAATGTATCTGGATGCGCTTTTTCTATCTCATCAAGTAAAATGACCGAATATGGTTTGCGTCTTACCGCCTCGGTTAGTTGTCCTCCCTCGTCATATCCCACATATCCTGGTGGCGCACCTACAAGGCGGCTCACACTATGCCGTTCTTGATATTCACTCATGTCGATACGTGTGATTGCATTCTCGTCATTAAATAGAAAATCTGCAAGCGTTTTTGCCAGCTCGGTTTTACCTACTCCGGTAGTTCCTAGAAATAGAAATGAACCTACGGGCTTCTTCTGATCCTGTAGTCCAGCTCTACTACGACGTACTGCATCGCTTACTGCTTGTATGGCTTCTTTTTGCCCCACCACTCTTTCATGTAGCACTTCTTCTAGCCTCAATAGCTTTTCACGTTCACTTTGTAGCATTCTAGTCACGGGAATTCCGGTCCATTTTGCAACTACCTCGGCGATGTCATCATAGGTAACCTCTTCTTGGATAAGGCTACCACCGTCTATATTGCGATCCATTTCTGATTGCATTGCATCCAGTTGCGATTGTGCCTCTTTAATTTTACCATAACGTAGTTCTGCTACACGACCGTAATCGCCATCACGTTCTGCCCGTTCTGCCTCAAGTTTATAGTCTTCTATCTCTGATTTTAAACTTTGGATTCCATCTACTACGCTTTTTTCATTTTCCCATTGTGCATTGAGCTCATTGCGTTCTTCTTTAAGGTTCGCCAGTTCGGCTCTCAAATTCTTGATTTTTACCTCATCATTTTCTCTTTTGATCGCTTCTATCTCTATTTCTAGTTGCATGATACGCCTGTCTAGTACGTCTAGTTCTTCTGGTTTGGAATTGATTTCCATGCGCAGTTTTGCAGCAGCCTCATCCATCAAATCAATTGCCTTATCGGGTAGGAATCTGCTGGTAATGTAGCGTTGTGATAGTTCTACCGCACCTATGATAGCGTCGTCTTTTATCTGTACTTTGTGGTGAGTTTCATATTTATCCTTGATCCCGCGTAAGATGGAAATCGCGCTTTCAGTATCTGGTTCGTCCACCATTACTTTCTGGAAGCGTCGCTCGAGTGCTTTGTCTTTTTCAAAATACTTTTGATATTCATCAAGTGTGGTTGCCCCTATAGCTCTCAACTCTCCACGCGCTAGTGCAGGCTTCAAAATATTTGCTGCATCCATTGCGCCTTCTCCTTTACCAGCACCCACAAGAGTATGGATCTCATCAATGAATAATACAATATCGCCTGCGCCACTGGTGACTTCTTTTACAACCGCTTTGAGCCGTTCTTCAAATTCTCCTTTATACTTTGCCCCTGCAATCAAGGCACCCATATCGAGTGAGAAAATTTGCTTGTCTTGTAGATTGTCCGGTACGTCACCAGCTACGATCCTATGAGCTAGCCCTTCGGCGATGGCAGTTTTACCTACTCCTGGTTCACCTACCAGCATGGGATTGTTCTTTGTCCTACGAGAAAGTATCTGTAAAATGCGACGTATTTCTTCATCTCGTCCTATGACCGGATCTAGCTTACCCTGATCTGCCAGTTGATTGAGGTTCTTTGCATACTTCGCAAGGCTATTGTATGTTTCCTCTGCACTTTGGGAGGTTACATTATTGCCCTGTCGCAATTCCTCGATAGCCAGTTCTAGATTCTTTTTAGAAATCCCCTGATCCTTGAGGATCTGGGCTGTTCTCGACTTACCGTCAAATAATGCAATAAGTATATGCTCTATGCTCACGTATTCATCCTTCATTTTACTGGCCAGACTGGCCGCGCTATTCAGGGTACGCGTACTCTCTCTTGAGAACCGAAGCTCGCCGCCCTTTACTTTGGGTAACGATGCAATTTGACCTTCTACCATCTGGTTGACCAGATTAAGGTTAACATTTAATTTCTTGAATATGAAAGGGAGAACGTTCTCATCAACCTGGCTGATGGCTTTGAATAAATGCGCGTTCTCAATCTGCTGATTCTCATTTTCTTGAGCTAGCTGCTGGGCTAGCTGCAAGGATTCCTGAGATTTTATAGTTAGTTTATTTGGGTTCATTGTTCTTCTTTTAACCATCCATAGCAATACGTATACCTTATAAAAGTCTTGACAAGAAGTCTTAAAATTCAATTTTTTAACAGACATTATGTCTGTTTATGTTTGCCTTATGATTGGGTGAGTAAGCATAAAATTACCTTTGTCGGGTAGTGGGATTACAGTATTGTGTAATATTCCGCTTTCGCGAAAGCGTAACAACAACAACTATGGGAATTATAGATAAGTTTTTTAAGTCTCAACGCGATATCGCAAAAGAAGAAATCAAAGGCCTGGACTGGGATCAACTAGACTCAATCGATCAACTAGACAACTTGATCGCCAATAGTTCCAAGCGGCCAAAAGTTATTTTCAAGCACAGCACCCGTTGTGGCATTTCCCGTATGGCGCTAGGCCAGTTTGAAAAGAACTATGAGAGTGATGGAGTTGATGCGGGATACTACTTGCTAGACTTACTGCGCAATAGGGACGTAAGCGATGCAGTTGCCAGTAAACTAGCGGTTCAACATCAATCACCGCAAGTTATCGTGATAAGTAACGGCGAGGTCATACACACGGATTCACATCACGGTATAGATATCAAGAAGATTCAAGAACTTATTAAAAAGAACTAAAATGAAATATAGATATTCCCTCTTATTACTATCAGTTTTAATGGTCGCCTGTACGGCTACAAACGTCTTTACCGGCGAGAAAACAATTAAGCCTGTAGCAAATGAGCAGATCTTCCCGATAGCCTATAACCAGTACGACCAGTTTCTTAATGAAAATAATGTGGTGACCGGCACTGCAGAATCCCAGATGATCAAGACCGTAGGCGGCAAGATCAAGACAGCTTCTCAAAGATGGCTTAACGCCATAGGCCATCCAGAATATCTAAAAGATTATCAATGGGAATACAACCTAGTTCAAGATGACAATATAAACGCATGGTGCATGCCGGGAGGTAAGATCGTATTCTATACTGGAATTTTACCTATCTGTGATGGTGAAACTGGTGTAGCAATTGTCATGGGTCATGAGGTTGCGCACGCACTCGCAAACCATGGTGGTCAGCGCATGAGAGCCTCTCAATGGCAACAACTTGGTCAAGTAGGATTGATGGTGGGCGGCGCCGCGAGCGGTGCTAGTAATGAAACCATGGGTATTTTAAATCAGGCCTACGGATTGGGTTCCCAGGTAGGGGGTATGTTACCTTTTTCAAGGGCTCATGAACGAGAGGCAGACAAAATAGGACTTTATCTCGCAGCCATAGCTGGATATAATCCAGATGAGGGTGCAGAATTATGGAAGCGCATGAAAGCAAAAAGTGGGGGACAATCACCGCCAGAATTTATGAGCACTCACCCATCTAACGACAGTAGAATTGCAAATTTGCAGAATCTTGCGCCTAAGGCAAAAGCCGAGGCAGCCAAGTATGGAGTCACGACCTTTAAGTAGTTCAACTTTAAGGTTTACTTTTAAAGGGTTCTTTCAAGAGCCCTTTTTTTATGAGCAAAATATTAAAGCGTGGTAATAAAAAGTTAATCAATGCATGGGCATTTTATGATTGGGCAAATTCAGTTTACTCCCTTGTGATCAGTAGTGCCATCTTCCCCATCTACTATACTGCCGTAAGCGCCGCGGCATTTAAAGAAGGTAACGTGCCAGACCTACTGGCAGGTTTGAGTAGTGAGTCAATCATCAATATAGTAACGGCGCTGGGCTTTCTAATAGTAAGTGTCTTATCACCTCTACTATCTGGAGTAGCAGATTATTCTGGTCGCAAGCGAGCTTTCCTAAAAGTATTTTGCTACCTGGGATCCATCAGTTGTGTACTGCTGGCGTTCTTCAGTTTTGACTATTTATATGTGAGTTTGTCCATTTATATGCTGGCGCTTATTGGTTTCTGGGGTAGTCTAGTATTCTACAATTCCTTTTTGCCAGATGTTGCCTTTCCTGAGCAACAAGACGCAGTAAGTGCAAAGGGTTTCTCGTTAGGCTATATAGGCAGCGTACTGCTACTAGTGCTATGTTTAGGCCTGGTGCAAGGTGGTTTTTACCCAGAGGAGGGGCTGTTTTCAGATTCTGATGTCTTGAGACTCGACGCTGTACAACTATCCTTTATCCTTGTAGGACTATGGTGGTGGGGATTTGCTCAATATACGTATTGCTATTTACCCGCGGGAAATGTAAAGGAGGCGCAAGAAGGAATCTCGATATGGAATAGCGGATTTCTAGAATTGAAGAAGATCTGGTTCAAGCTTAATGAGAACCTACAGATGAAGCGGTATCTGGGAGCTTTTTTCATCTACAGTATGGCGGTGCAAACCGTAATGATCGTAGCGACCTATTTTGGTACGACAGAGGTTGAGTGGCCTGAAGGTGAGTCCACGCAGGGTTTGATAGTCAGCATACTCCTTATTCAGCTAGTCGCGGTTCTGGGTGCCTGGATTGCTAGTAAGCTTTCGCGAAAGCTGGGAAACATCAATACTTTAATAATAATCAATATCATCTGGGCATCAATTTGTGTCTATGGTTATTTTGTGGTTACCCCCATGCAGTTTTATATAACTGCAGCTGCCGTGGGTTTTGTAATGGGTTCCATACAATCGCTCTCACGCAGTACCTACTCAAAGATGATTCCCGAGGGTGCTACAGATACTGCCTCCTACTTTAGTTTCTACGATGTTGCAGAAAAAGTAGGGATCGTGCTTGGGTTAGCCATATTTATCGCGGTAAGGGAGCAGTTTGATAGCATGCGCTATTCCATCCTGTTTTTGCTTCTCTTCTTTGTAATAGGTGCGATATTGTTGATGCGGGTCCCCAGGCTAAAAGTTGACTAGTAATTACTGCTTAAGTTACTAGACAACAACAACAGCAGTCTGCATAAGCAATGGATATTGCTATTCGTTTATTAAATTAAATCCGGCTGGGATATATAAAGGAACTACGTTAATTGCTAAGGTGTAGTCATATTAATGATATATAAATACAGCGGCATTCCAAAAGTGATATTGAAGGGAAATGTAATGGCAAGCGCCATGGGAATATAGAGACTGGGACTTGCCCTAGGTGCAGCCATCTTCATTGCCGCTGGTACGGCTATGTATGATGCACTCGCTCCCAGTATGGAAAATAATAATCGGTTACCTATATCCCCAATGAAATAGCTGGTTATTACCGCGACCATGATACCGTTGATTATAGGTATTACGATAGCAAAAATCAGGGCAAACCAGCCTTTTTTAATAAAGGTGTTGAGGTGCTGTCCACTTGTTATTCCCATATCAAGTAGAAATACCGCAAGAAATCCTTTAAAAATATCAGTAGTAAAGGGTTTAATGCCTTCAGCTTGTGCGTCACTAGCAATATAACCTATGACTAGACTTCCCATAATCAATAAAACGCTACCGTTAGTAATTGAATGCTTGACAATATGTGCTAGCGATGTTTTATCTGAACTTCCCTTTCTATATATCGACATGAGAACGACTCCTATGATAATTGACGGTGCTTCCATAAGAGCCATTACCGCAACCATATGGCCGCCAAAGGGAATACCTTCCAGCTCAAGAAATGAAATCGTTGTTACAAAGGTCACCGCACTTACTGAGCCGTAGGCGCTGGCAATCGCCCCAGCGTTGTCCACGCTGAATTTGATTCTTAAAATATAGTAGCAATATACCGGAACCAGGAGCGCTAGTAATACTCCAAATATCAGAGAACCTATGATTTCTTGATCTATCTCGCTATGCGATAGTTCCTGTCCTCCTTTGAAACCTATTGATAGGAGTAAGTAAAGGGAGATAAATTTTGAAGAATTTTCTGGTATCCTTAGATCACTTTTAAGCTGCACGGCAAACAGTCCCAGGAAAAAAAAGAGCAGGGCTAGGTTAGAAAGGTTATCAGCTAGATAGTGTAGATCCATATAACAGGTTTGAGGGCGACCTACTCAACTTCCGTAATATGTACGGTAGCCTCAATACGCACTTTCTTTCCTGCCATCTTCACTTCTTTGAGGAAGGATTTGTTTTTTCTTTGAAAGCTGTTAAGCATCTCAATTCGAGAATTATCCTCTGTACATTCTTCTTGTTCATCACGCTCTGCGACGGCTAGTCTATGTAACGTGTGAAAATTGATTTTTACATCAATCAAATTCTCAAGCAGTTGCAGTGCTTCTGACGGTGTGAATACGCCTTCAATAAGTTCAATGTTGTGGTTGCTGTCTCCTGCCATCTTATTATAATTTGTTTATTATAGGTAAAGCTAAATAATTTAGATCGTAATGCGACTAGTGTTCAGATCTCTTTTTAAAAAATCAAACGTTCCTTGCGGTACGGTACCGCTTGTAGATTTTGAACAACAACATAAGAATTACTGCAAAGACCATTAACCCTATCACGCCGTAAATCCAGTTGACAGCGCTTTTTAATATAACTAGAAATACTACTGAAAACAAAATAAGAGTAGCTCCCTCATTATACAATCGCATGCCATTTGAACTCCACTTGACCACATCTTTTTCTAGTTCCTTCAAGATGAATTGAGTTTTTATATGGTAAATCACTAGAGCTGCTACAAAGCCCAGCTTCACCTGCATCCATGATGTTGCTAACCAACCCGGGTTAATGATAAGCAGCCAGATGGCAAATAATATTGCGAGTACGGCACTAGGCCATGATATAATATTCCAAAGCCGCGAACTCATGATTTTGAGTTGCTTCAACAAAATAGATTTTTCTGGTTCTGATTTTTGATGTGCTTCTATTTGATAGACGAACAATCTGGGAATGTAGAACAAACCCGCAAACCAGGTAATCACAAAGATGAGATGAAGTGACTTTACTACGTCGTAACTTATGAAGTCTAGCATAACCGCAAAAGTAATACAGCACGTGATCTACCGAGTTAATTTAGCCTAGTTTTGCGTTCCCCAAATTTGAACTATGCAAACCGACCTGACCTCAATAATAGGATATATAGCAAGCGCATTTGTATTGCTATCATTCTTCTTTAAGTCAATACGCACATTGCGTATTGTAAATTCAATAGGTTGTTCATTTTTTGTCGCCTATGGGATCCTTCTGGACAGCTGGCCGGTAATTATAACCAACGTGGGAATCTTGCTGGTCAATGCATATTACCTCCTCATCAAGAAAACGGCTTGATCTTTATCAGATTAAAGCGGTAATTAAATCACGCAAATTATTATGCAAGAATTATGAGACTTCCTACGCAAGCCAGTCGATAGTTCCAGTCTGTACGTCGTACATCCCGCCCACTATTAAAACTTCGTCCATTTCTACCATTGCTCTCAATACTTTACTCTTGCGAGTAATCCTGCGCATGGTCAATTCTACGTTTTTCCGCGCGACTTGATTTACAAATTCGCTATTTTTTGAAGTACGCTGTGCTTCATCATCAGGATGTTCAACCGCATCTACCGCAGGCTCCAGTTTTTCTAGTAGGCTGGTAAGATTGCCTAGAACGGCACCGTCACAAGCGCCCTTTATGGCCCCGCAACTGGTATGACCCAACACTACGATGCATTTTGAACCTGCCAGTCTGCTGGCAAATTCCATACTTCCTAGAATATCCTGATTTACAAAATTACCGGCAATACGTACACTAAAGATATCTCCTACACCCTGGTCAAAAATCAACTCTGCAGAGACTCTGGAATCCACACAATGTAGGATGGTAGCAAAAGGATACTGGCCAGTCCCTGTTTGTGCTACCTGTTCCATAAGGTCTCTTTCTACCATGTTGCCAGCAACAAACCGCTGGTTTCCTGCTTTAAGTAATTCAAGAGCCTCGCTCGGGGTTATCGCATCTTGTTTGGCTTTGGTTTTAGTCGAGGATGGCATAGACCTAATTTAAAAAGTTTATAGTAAGGAAAATTACGAACAAAAAAATCCCCCCTGCAGGATGCAGGGGGGATTTTTCAAAAACTTTATGTGAATTACTCTTTTGGGGCAATTCCTAATTCCTTGCTCACGTCTAGGGAAATGTCCAGACCATCTTCTGCAAATACCACAGAATTAGCATCAACGACGATCTTAAGTCCTCTTTGCTTGGCGATCTTCTGAATCGCATCGCTCAATCTTTTACTTATGGGTTCCATAAGTTTTGCTTCTTCTTCAGCAAACTTGCGCTCACTATCCATTTTAAGTGATTGAAGTTCATTTGTAAGAGTTTTGAATTCATTTTCAAGAGCCATTTTCATAGCATCATCCATGGATGGATCTTGAGCTTTGTACTGCATGGATTTTAATTTTTCCTGCGCATTCTGGTCAGCTTTCTGGATTTTACGTTCCAGGCTGGACTTCATTTCTGATAGTTTCTTGTTTGCAGCGGCACTTTCTGGCATTGCCATCAATAGCGCTTGTGAACGTACATAACCAGTCTGGGCAAATGCACCACCAGTAGCAACTACAAGAAGTAAAAGGAGCAATAATTTTTTCATTGTTATTTTTTAATGGGGCGCAAGATAATAAAGTTAGATCAGACCTGCGCGGTTAAACTTATTACCCACTTGCCAAAAACTAGACCAAACTATCACGGCATCTAAAAACGAATCCTAAATTATTGATATACAGCAATTTAAATTTCAATAAAATAGACTGTTTCTTATTATTCGTCAATTTGTGACTGGACAGGATATTGATTACATCTTACACTTGCAGCACGGCAATACTGATAATCCTATTAGTCACGATATTGTGAGGCATATTTCCGCTTTCGCGAAAGCGTAACAGTCAACCCACCACAACTCTAATAAAGGAGGTAGATTATTTGAAACGAGCTAGAAGGAAATTTATCTTTGCGCTACCTGAATCCCAATATTATGTTTGATAATCTTACCGATAAGCTTGATAAGGCAATGCACGTACTTAAAGGTCACGGCAGTATTACCGAGGTCAACGTTGCAGAAACTCTAAAAGAAATAAGACGAGCACTCGTCGATGCAGATGTCAATTATAAGATTGCCAAGGATTTTACCGCTCGCGCCAAGGAAAAGGCGCTGGGTCAGGGTGTACTTACCACATTAAAACCAGGACAGCTTCTTACTAAAATTGTCAAGGATGAGCTGACGGACCTTATGGGTGGCGACGCTATAGGTCTCAACCTTACCGGTAGTCCCACCGTTATCTTGATGTCTGGACTACAGGGTAGCGGTAAGACCACTTTTTCTGGTAAGCTTGCAAACTTTTTAAAAAACAAAAAAAGTAAGCGCCCTTTACTGGTTGCCTGTGACATTTATCGCCCGGCAGCTATTGATCAGCTTCATGTGGTGGGGGAAAGCATAGGGGTAGACGTTTTCTCAAATAGGGATGAAAAGGATCCGGTCAAAATTAGCCAGGCAGCTATTGCTTATGCAAAACAAAATGGTTTCAATGCGGTCATAGTTGATACAGCGGGACGACTTGCGGTAGATGAGCAAATGATGAACGAGATTGCCGATGTGCACGCGGCCATCAAGCCTCAAGAAACTCTATTTGTAGTAGATTCCATGACGGGTCAGGACGCGGTAAATACCGCCAAGGCCTTTAATGATAAATTGAACTTTGACGGCGTGGTACTCACAAAATTAGACGGTGATACGCGAGGTGGGGCAGCCCTTTCCATTAAATCTGTGGTTGATAAACCTATCAAGTTTATAGGAACCGGCGAGAAAATGGAGGCCATCGATGTGTTCTATCCAGAACGTATGGCAGACCGTATCCTGGGTATGGGGGATGTAGTGTCGCTGGTTGAAAGAGCACAGGAACAGTTTGATGAAGAGGAAGCCCGTAAACTTTCTAAAAAAATTGCAAAGAACCAATTTGGCTTTGATGACTTTCTATCCCAGATCCAGCAAATTAAAAAGATGGGTAACATGAAAGATTTGATGGGTATGATTCCAGGTGCTGGTAAGATGCTCAAGGATGTAGATATAGACGATGATGCCTTCAAGGGGATCGAGGCTATCATCCAGTCCATGACTCTTGAAGAACGCCAGAAACCACAGTTGATGAACGGTTCCCGCAAGAAACGCATAGCAAAAGGAAGCGGTACCACGGTAACCGAGGTGAATCAGTTACTCAAACAATTTGACCAGATGAGTAAAATGATGAAAATGATGCAGGGTGGTAAGGGTAAAGCCATGATGAACATGCTAGGAGCACGATAGTATCACAAAATTAAATAAATTAAGCCATGACTATTCTAGACGGTAGGAAAACAAGTAATGATATTAAAAATGAAATTGCCGCTGCCGTTCAAGAAATGAAAGACAATGGAGAGAAGGTTCCTCATCTAGCGGCAGTTATCGTGGGTAATGACGGTGCCAGTCTCACTTACGTTAATTCAAAGGTAAAAGCCTGTAAGCGGGTAGGTTTTGAGAGTACGATGGTGCGCCTGCCCAACTCCACTAGCGAGACTGAATTGCTACGAGAAATCAAAAAGTTGAATAACAATAACGACATCGATGGTTTCATTGTACAATTACCCCTTCCCAAACAAATTGATACCCAGAAGGTACTCATGCAAATTGATCCAGAAAAAGATGTTGATGGTTTTCATCCTACAAACTTTGGACGTATGGCGCTGGATATGAGTACGTTTATTCCAGCAACGCCTTTTGGAATACTGGAGCTTATGGAACGATATGGTGTGGATACAAAAGGAAAACATACCGTCGTTATCGGTAGGTCCCATATTGTGGGACGCCCCATGAGCATTTTAATGGGAAGAAAGGGGTTTCCAGGAAATTCTACGGTCACGCTTACCCATAGTCATACAAAGAACATTACGCAAATTACTTCAAATGCAGACATCATCATTACCGCGCTAGGTGTTCCTGGTTTTTTAAAGGCAGAAATGGTTAAGGATGATGCTGTAATTATTGATGTAGGCATCACCCGGGTTCCAGATGATACAAAGGAGCGAGGGTATTATATAACTGGCGACGTTGATTACGATGCGGTTTCAAAAAAGGCAAGCTTCATCACTCCCGTTCCAGGCGGGGTAGGACCTATGACTATAGCTATGCTCCTTAAGAACACATTACTGGCTAGAGAAGGTCATCGCAAGGATTGATTTTGAAAGATCTTTTAACAAAATTGCCCAGCCTAGCTCAATCGAAGCAAAAAGAGAACAAGGAATTCTTTAAAAAGCTAAGAAAGAAAAAGCCTAAACAGCTAGATGCTCTCGTTAATAAACTTCATGATGAGGTATTTGAAGAAGTAGATTGTCTTACCTGTGCAAACTGCTGCAAAACTACCGGACCACTATTCACCCAGCAAGACATTACCCGTATTTCCAAACATTTTAAGATGAAGTCTGCGCAGTTTGTAGAAGACTTCTTGCGACTGGATGAGGATAATGATTACGTACTACAGACCACGCCCTGCCATTTCTTAGGAAATGACAATTATTGTTCTATCTATGACGTTAGACCCAAAGCCTGCCGAGAATATCCCCATACGGACCGTAAAAAGATTTACCAGATAGGAAATTTAACGGTAAAGAACACCTTTATGTGTCCAGCAGCCTTCAAGATGGTTGAAAAAATGAAAGCCTCAATTCAGGTGTAATCGGGTATATTATTTTTATTCCATAAGTTCTAAGTTCCTACAAATCAAAGTCTTTGTGGCTTTTTTCTTTTACTGTCCTACAAAACTTTTCCCAGTTTCGCACAGTAAAACGCTAATGGTGGTTAAAGATTTTTGAATAAACCATGCAAGTGGATATTTTTGATCACATGAGTAGAGTGTTTTTGATCATCTTCTTTATAGGTTGCTGCATATCCTGTACTGACCACCGACCTACCGCAGTAGCCCAAGTGATTGATAGGACAGAGTTCAAGGCTGTATTGAACTCTCAGGCAGATAAGGTACAAGTTATCAACTTCTGGGCAACCTGGTGTGCGCCTTGTGTTGAGGAATTACCCGCCTTTGAAGAATTGGGTAAGAATTATCAAGATCAGGTGGAAGTGATACTTGTTTCTTTGGATGATATTGAAAATATTGATAAACTGGTAAATCCATTCTTATCAAAGCTCAATATCAAATCACAAGTAAAACTTCTTGATGATCCTTACGCGGCCGAGTGGATACCCCTAGTGGACTCGCACTGGGATGGAGCGATTCCGGTTACTCTCGTTAAAACAAATAATAGCCGTAGGTTTTATAATCAGACTTTTACTTACGAGGAACTAGAGAAAGCTATAAACGAATATTTATGAAGACTTTGAAAATACTGACGGTACTGGTTGTTGTGGTGCTGGCAGCAGTACTGGGCTTTAACATGATGAATTTTTCTGACAGTCAAAATCTCTATGAGAACGATCCTAGAGAACTGCAGAATGGTAATACTCTTGCCATGAGCTACAGCCCAGAGAACTTTAAGATAGCAGGAGTACAAATAGGTGATAGGGCTCCAGGGTTTAAATTACAAAATATAGACAACTCTATGGTTGCGCTATCTGATTATGAAGACCAGGCCGGCGTAATCGTTATATTTACGTGCAATCATTGTCCTTACAGCAAGGCTTATGAGGATCGCATCATAGCAATTGATAAGAAATATAAGGTAAAGGGATATCCTATAATTGCTATAAATCCTAATAATCCCAAAGATTATCCGGAAGATAGTTTTGAAAACATGATCAAGCGAGCACAGGATAAAGGCTTTACCTTTCCTTACCTAGTCGATTCCCGTCAAAGTATCTATCCATTATACGGTGCAACAAAAACACCCCATGCATATCTACTTAATAGAGAGAACGATCAATTTACCGTGCGATATATAGGTGCAATTGATGATAACCACCAGAATGTTGATAAGGTTAAAAATCATTTTCTGGAAAATGCCATTGACGCATTAATTGCTGGTGAGAATATTGATCCTGCCTACACCAGAGCCATAGGTTGCAGTATCAAAAAATAGAACTCTTCCTACATCTTCCACAGTACTATCTATTGCTTAATTTTGCCGTATGAAAAACATGGTTGTAGAACAGTATTATACAAAATGTCTTGCCCAGGGGACTTACTACATATCCTCAAACGGCGAGGCGGCAGTTATCGACCCCCTACGAGAGGTACAGCAGTACGTAGACCGCGCAAAGGAATCTGGCGATGTGATTAAGTATGTTTTTCTTACACATTTTCATGCAGATTATGTGTCTGGTCACGTAGATCTTGCCCACAAAACTGGAGCGACTATTGTTATTGGGCCTAATGCGGTTACGAGTTACGCTTTCGCGAAAGCGGAACACCTACAAACCTTTTTCATAGGCGAGATAACCCTACAGTTGTTGCATACCCCTGGACATACCATGGAGAGTTCCTGCTATTTGTTGAGAGATGGTAGCGGTAAAGCAGAAGCCATTTTTACAGGCGATACCTTGTTTATAGGAGATGTGGGTAGACCAGATCTTGCCGTTAAAAGTGATCTAACCGTTGATGATCTAGCCGGCCATCTATATGACAGTCTGCACCAGGTAATCATGCCATTACCAGATGATATTACCGTTTATCCTGCACATGGAGCCGGTAGTGCGTGCGGTAAGAACATGAGCTCAGAAACTAGTGATACACTAGGCAACCAGAAGAAAACAAATTACGCTTTACAGACTGATTTGTCACGCGCTGATTTTATAAAGGAAGTTACTACAGGAATTGCACCACCCCCCTCATATTTTCCAAAAAATGTCTGGATGAATAAGGGCGTCAATTCAAGTATTGATGAAGTATTGGGTCGCGGGAATAGTCCCTTGAATGTAGATTCATTTCAGGCGCTTGCTAGTGATGATGAATTTCTGGTCCTAGATGTCAGGACTCCTCAAGAATATACTGCTGGTAGCGTGCCAAGTTCCTGGTTTATAGGTCTTGATGGTCAATTTGCCCCGTGGGTAGGCTCTCTCATTGAAGATATAGACCAGAAGATCATTCTGGTAGCACCATTAGGCAGGGAAGAAGAAGCGGTAACAAGACTTGCCAGGGTAGGCTATGATAACTGTCATGGATATCTGGACGGCGGTTTTGAAACTTGGGTAAAGGCAGGGTTTGAGGTACAGACTATCGAGAATATTTCTGCACAAGAGCTCATTGATCAACTAGAAGCAGGCACGATAGAAAATTTACTGGATGTGCGCAAACCAGGAGAATACGCCGCCAGCCATATAGAGGGAGCTACTCTGATCCCTCTAGACCACTTCCACTCTCGACTTACCGAGTTGAATAAGGACAAAGTGTATCACATCCATTGTGCAGGAGGCTACCGATCTGTAATTTTTGCCAGTATAGCCATGAGCAAGGGCCTTAACAAAATGACTAACGTTCAAGGTGGCTACGGTGCTATCAAGAAAACCGCTAGAACTACGATAAAACTAACATAACTATGAAAG
>JBARYP010000008.1:0-10901 GCA_049647945.1 Nonlabens sp.
TCAACCCTCCAGTGGATGTCACCTACGATTGGAATTCAATTCTAGGCTGCCTATATATTATCGGTGTACTAGCATCTTTACTTATCTATGTAAGAAAGGCGACTGCTATACTTATCATTTTGAAAGAAGCTAGGATAAAACTTATTGATAAACGTCATATTTATATTTCTGATCGACCGCAGCTCGCATTTTCATTTCTAGGTAAAATCGTAATCTCTTCTCAAATTCCTGAAAGGGATTATGACAAAATAATTGAACATGAAACCATTCATTGCAGGCAGCACCACGGTTGGGACTTGAACTGGTTTGAATTAATGCGGGTGCTATTCTGGTTCCATCCAGTAGCTTATCTGGCACAAAAGCAAGCGCAAATTATACACGAATTTATTGTGGATGAGAAGCTAGCATCTCATAAGTCAACCTATCTAAAAGGTTTATTAAACAATGCCTTTCAATGCGATCTCTCCACCATCGTCAATACTTATTATAATCCCTCTCAACTTAAACAAAGAATAATCATGATTTCAAAAACGAAAAGTACCAGAACCAGTTACCGTAAGTTGCTCCTACTTATACCCATCGTGACCTTATCTCTATTCTATACCGCCTGTACAGAAGAGCCAGAAATAAATGATGCTGGCTTAGAGCAACCATATGCCGGTGAAACGGTCAATATAAATGGTCATGACCTGCCTACATTACGCAGTTTTACCTATGGGAAAAAAGATTTTTTCAAGGGAATGACTGATGAAGAGATTTTTCTATTAAAAAAACAGGATAATAAATTTATACAAGGCTTTGCCGATGGATTTGAGTCTATAAGAAGTAGTTCTGACGGTGACAATAATGATCAGGTGACTGCTAATATGAATAATGCAATGCTGGAATACCTAAGAATATTCAGACAGTTAAGCAACAATGGTAGTACCCTAGCCGTAGATACTGATAACGACAATAGTCTTGTACTCATAAAAGAATCCCCTTTTACTGATCCCACCTATAGCGGTATACCCCTATTCAAGCAAAAAGAAATGACCACAGGGGAGTATAATGAATACGTAGATTCCGTAATCAATTCAATTAACAAAAATCCATATTCAATTGAAAAGATAGTTGAAGAGATAGAGATTGAAGAAATTCCAGCAAATGAAGGATCCACACAAACTGACCTTTATGACAGCACAATTGAAGAGCAGTACGCAGTCCCTTTTGTTATAGTGGAAAAAACACCTTCCTATGAAGGGTGTTCTGGATCAAATCAGGAAATAAAAAAATGCACGCAAGAGGGTATTACAAAATTTATAAATGAAAATTTTAATATCGACGTCGCACCGGCTGCTACTGGACAAGTTAAAATAAATGTTAGATTTAAGATAAATAAAATAGGCCAGGTGACTGATATAAAAGCGGTATCAAATAACCTGAAGCTACAGCAAGAGGCAGCAAGAGTAGTTAGTCAACTCCCAAATTTCTCACCAGGTTTACAACGGGGAAAACCAATTGATGTCATCTATTCTTTGCCTGTAATCTTTGAAGTAAATAGGTGATTTAAGATTTGAAATTTGTCTAAAGCCCACGAATTCGTGGGCTTTTCATTTTAACAATACTTATATAACACTACAAACCAATTAGTTACATAATTTACACTACCTTGTATTGCAAACTACTGTAACAAACTTAAAAGTGGCTCGTCTATTAGATATAACCCAAAAACAAACAATGTTATGAAAACGCAAGCAGGATTTTTAAACGCAGGACAAGAAACCAATAACAGAACCAGCAACAAGGTAACTTTTTCTGATAGCTGGAACTCTAGAAGACGTTATCGTTAATTAATTAATTAAACTCTCAAACTCATAGCCATGAACATGCTCTCTACCACTTTAAGAACAAATTCGTTTCCTATTCTATCCCGTAATCGATCAACTGATCAAAACAATCCGTTTAATGAAGATAGTGAGGTACTTACCGATTTCTGGAAAATCTAGATATACTAGTATTCCTTTTTCTATAAGAATTTATTCCAACCCGCCAATTGCTTGACCCTTTTTACAATCCTGTAGAAAGGGTTTTTCTATGATATGGTTTGTACCTTTATTGAAAATTAGTTTATGAATAGGTACATTCCTCTATATGGATTATTGTTCATATTGTTTTCTTGTAAAAAAGGTGCTGAACGGCTGGCTATTAAAGAGGTAGCAACTATTAATACCGCTACCTCGTCCCAGGATATTGCCCAGGATTTAACAAAGCTAGAGCTAGAGGATGATGTAAAAGATTATACGGTAGAATCAGTAATTCCGGACTTGGATAATCCCTGGGGTATGACCTGGTTGCCTAATGGTAACCTACTAGTGACAGAAAAAGATGGTAAGCTCATCCGTTTTGATGGAAATAAGAAATACGATATAAGCAATGTACCAGAGGTATATGTAAGAGGTCAAGGTGGATTGCTGGACGTAATCCTGCATCCTGATTATTCAAAAAACGGTTGGCTCTACTTATCCTATGCTAGTCAATCTGGAGAGGGTAAGGGAGGACATACTGCTATTGCGAGAGCAAAATTAGTAAACGATGCCCTGGAGGAACTACAGGTATTATACAAGGCGAGTCCTAATACCAGGAAGGGACAGCACTTCGGTTCTAGGTTTGCCTGGGGAAATGATGGTAAGCTCTACTTTTCTATAGGTGAACGAGGAAACCGAGAGGTCAATCCACAAGATATTACTAGGGATGGCGGTAAAATTTATCGTATTAATGATGACGGGAGCATTCCTGAAGACAATCCATTTTACAACAATACTGGTGCTGTAAAAGCAATCTATACTTATGGTAATCGCAACCCTCAAGGATTATTAAAACACCCAGTTACGGGAGCTATCATTAGTCATGAGCACGGACCCAAGGGTGGGGATGAAATCAATTTAATAAAAGCAGGTATTAATTATGGCTGGCCTGTGATTAGTTATGGTATTAACTATAATGGAACAGAATTTACAGACAAAACTGCACAGGAAGGTATGGAACAGCCCCTAGCCTACTGGGATCCCAGTATCGCCCCTAGTGGCTTTGCGGTAGTTTATGGTGATCAATATCCTGACTGGGAAAATAATTTTCTAGTGGGTTCACTTAAGTTTCAATATCTAGAAATGCTTACCGTCGATAAGAATTATAAAGTTTTGAAACGACAAAAGCTCGCTGACGGTATCGGTAGGTTGCGCAATGTGAAAATGGGTCCTGACGGACTCATCTACCTAGGTGTGGAAGGTTCAGGAATTTACAAGATTTTACCAAAAACTTGATCCATGCAAAAATTATTGATGTCCATTATCGCGATACTACTATTAAGTTGTAATGAAAAAGCAGATACCACGCAAAAGATAGAGGCAAAAACCAGGATCGCCACTACTCCACTAGAAAAGTCCGTTGACCGCGGTAGGGAAATTTACAAAGAGTTATGCATTACCTGCCACATGGGAAATGGCAAGGGTGTTCCCGGTTCTTTCCCACCGCTCAATCCATCTGACTGGTTGACACAGCGCCGTTCCGAAAGTATTCATGCGGTCAAAAATGGATTGCGTGGCGAGATTCAAGTAAACGGAGCCACATATAACAACATAATGTTGCCTTTGGGACTCGATAATGAAGAAGTAGCAGACGTTATGAATTATACCATCCAAACCTGGAACAAGGGTGAAATGGTCACCGTAGAGGAAGTGGCAGCTGCTACCGTAATACAATAAAGCCCAATACGCTGGGGGTATCGAGCTTTGATTATTTGTATGGGGTTTGGCTAGCTATCGTAAACACTCTCTTTACCATGGTGCTTACACAATAGGTAATAGACCACAGCGCGATATTTGTTGCGATTACTCTTGCCATAGCGCTCCATTACAGTTTCTACGCTAGACATTAGGTCATCACCTTCCAGACCTAACTTCTTTTGAAGATAATTTTTCTGGATACGATCCATTTCGTCCTTTTGTGCACTTACCGTCTCTGCATCTCGATTGTAGATGGCAGGAACTAGACTTTTGGTAACTTTTCTCATTAGATCTACATCTAAATCATTTTCATCAATTTTCTTTTTGTAGTCATCGATGTACTTTCCTACTTTCTCGTCAAGTTTAGAAGCCATAAATTTTGATTTTAGTTAAGTCCTAAAGATACTAAAGTGTTTACAATAATAGAAAGGACTTTTAAAACTTGAACTTTCAACCTAGCATTGTAGTACTACCTGATAAACTCAAAGTAATTGAGTAATACCTTGTCATTGACCTCAGTCGGTGTAAATATTTCCAACAATTGTGGTTTTGAATCATTATGGATGAATGAGGAATACGCTTTCGCGAAAGCGGACTCATCCCCAACCCTATGGTATCCAAATCCATGCATGGCGCATAAATGGCTGGCGTCTAGTTCATGCCTGGTTTCAAAAAAGGTGTGAAAATTCTCTTCCTCTTTATTACTGGGTAAAATTCTAAAGATCCCACCTCCAGAATTATTAATTAGTAAAATCTTGAAATTACTGGGTATATAATAGTTCCACAACGCATTTGAATCATAGAAAAAACTGATGTCGCCAGTAATAAGGATAGTTTGCAACGTGCTTGCCATAGCAGCACCTATGGCGGTACTGCTGCATCCTTCTATTCCACTTGTTCCACGGTTAGAAAAGATTTTATGGGACTTATTCATTTTAAACAACTGGGCATATCGTACCGTACTGCTATTGCCCAATTGTAAAACAATGTTGTCTGGAAGGGAATCAAAAATGAGTTGAAATACCTTAAGGTCACACCAGGGTATTTGATTAAGGTAATAGGTCCTTTTCTTAAGACGGCTTTCAAATATGGAGGTCCAGAATTTTTGGTAAGTACTTATGGTGGACCTTTTACCCAGTTGTTGTAAAAACCCAGATGGAGTCATCTTATAGTGGCCACTTAACTTAAAAAAAGTATCATAAGCTCTCCTATTGCCTATGTGGTAATGAAAGGTGGTCTCAAAGTCCCTTAAATACTGCTTAATTTTTTTTGAAACGATCATACCTCCTATGGTAAGTACGATGGTGGGTCTTAGGTCTTTTATGACTTCTGGTTGTGCTTCTATGGGAGCGATGAGAGTATCTATACTCCATACCAGTCTGGGAGTGGTGATGTTTGAGCTTACCTCGCTCAATACCAGTACAGAGGGATCATCCAGTAAGAAACCTATTTCTTCATTACTGATTATGGCAGGTGATAAGGTAGACAAAATAACCATTTTGCGACTGGAGGACTCCCAGGTCTCATAAAAATCTGCGGGGATGGTGCTTTTTTCTATTTTGTTTGATGTTACCACTTTGACCGTGATATCCTGCTCATTTACCTGACCGTATAAAGGCTCTTCAAAAGGTACGTTGAGATGGACAGGTCCAGGATGTGACTGGATTAGGTTGAGCGCCTTATTCATTATACGCTCATTTGTAGCCAGTCTTTCTCTATCACTTGCGGTAGCAATCATTTTTAAGGTGGCATCCATTATAATGTGGTTGTGATACACCTCATGTTGATTAATGGTTTGCCCATCACCTATATCGATTTTGTGCGGTGGCCGATCTGCACTCAATATGATTAATGGGATCTCGCTATAAAAAGCTTCGGCAACTGCAGGATAGTAATTAAGGACGGCACTACCGCTAGTGCATAATAGTACAACGGCTCTCCTTTCTTGCTGCGCCATGCCCAGTGCTACATGACTAGCGCAACGTTCATCCACAATACTATAGCACTTGAAAAAGGGATCATTTGTAAAACCTATGGTTAGTGGTGCATTTCTTGAACCGGGTGAAATGACTATGGTGTCTATACCCCTCGCTTTTAGTAGAAGTACGATTTGTTGAGCATGAATAATCTCTGGCAGCATGATCGCAAATTTATGCCAGCAGTAAACTTGCAGTACCGCAGTTAGTAATTAATTAAAGGCTTTAATACCCATTTCAGGGTAGATTCTTTACTTTTTTAAAAATTTATAGGTGCTATTGGGCAAATTAAATTGCTTAGTATGATAAAAAGGTGCATCTTTAAGCAAGAAACAACATAACGCTTTTATGAGATTAGTAAAACTCCTTGTCTTTTACGTCTTTATAGGTATATATCAATCTGTCCTAGCCATAAAAGGTCTAGGAAAACCTAAATTAACACGTACCGTTGATCAACCTGCTAGAGGAGTTTTGAAAAACATAAACTCAAAACAGCAATCAAAGTTTCTTAAAAACACGGCATAGGTTATAAAATAGCTCGCATAGTGTTTTCTTTTGCTATGGTTTCAAGTAGTTCTTTTTCAGGATTACTGGCAGCAACAATGCCACCACCCACATAGACCTCTACTGCGTTTTCGATTGATTGTAAACATCGCAGGTTCACGTAATAGTCTTGGGTTCCCGCTTCCTGATTCACAATACCAAAGTAGCCGGTGTAAAACTCACGATTATAACCCTCTTTATCTTTAATGAATTTTTTTGCGCTCGGTACTGGAATACCACATACCGCGGGAGTGGGATGCAAGTGACTTAATAAATCTGCTATAAGACCTTTAGAAACCTCGCCGGTCAGCGTACTTTTTAAATGTAATAGTGATCCAGCCTTAATAGTTGTAGGGCTCGTTATTTTAATTTCGTCACTAGAAAACTTAGATAGCTGGTTTGCAATATAATCTGTGACGATTTGTTGCTCCTCGTATTCTTTGTCGCTCCATATGGGTTGCTTGACTCCAGATTGTGCGGTTCCTGCGAGCGATACGGTAAGGGCGGTGCCCTTGTCATATTCTAGAAGTATTTCAGGACTGGCACCCATCCAGCAGCCCACATCTGGATGGTAGAAAAAATAACAATTGGCTTCTGGACAGCGTTTTAAAAGGTTTTTGAAAATCTGTAGTTTTGATAGAGTCGTTTTAAAATTACGCTTTCGCGAAAGCACAACTTTTACCATCTCTTTTCTTTCAATTGCATTAATTGCGTTTTCAACTAGGGATAGGTACTCGCCAGTCTCAAGCGACTCCTCTACAAAATCTGCACTGGAACTAGCTATATTCTCAACATCAATCATTTCATTATAAAACTGATCTCCAACAATGTAGATCTTACTACTGGAGTCAAAACTTACCATCACAGCGTAATCAAGATCTATAGGCGGTGTATTATACAGGGTTTTGTTATTCTGCACCAGTACTTGAAGCCTTGAAGTGTTTGACTTTTTAAATGAAAAACAAGGCAAGTTGTTTTCTAAAGCGTCGATAATGTGTTTAAATAGCATTCTTGACTAATTCATCTTTTTGGGCAGCGCAATCGTAGACAATTTACACAACGAGACAAGTTGATCTGCGTCATTGGTAATTTTGATTTCCCAGAGTTGTGTGGTTCGACCCTTGTGAATGAATCGTGCTGTTGCATAGATATATCCATCTCGCACAGACTTTAAATGGTTTGCCGTTATTTCCAGCCCACGTATCATGAATTTTTCCTGATCCATGAAGATATAGGTGGCGGCACTACCCACTGATTCTGCAAGGGCTGCGGTTGCGCCACCGTGCAGGACACCATCGGGTTGATGCACCTTACTGGTTACGGGCATTCTCGCGGTCAGATAATCACTACCCACATCAACATAACTGATATCCAGGGTTTCCATCAAGGTACCTTTACTTACCTGATTACATCGTTCCAGTATGCTGTCTTTGTCCATATATTTACCAAATGTACATCACAATTAAATGGTCAAAACAGTAATTTACCAACACCGCAATTCCTACCATACTTTAAATGAACTAACTTCAACGACAAAGAATATCTGGCTGTGCCTTCACGGTCTGGGCTATCTGGCAAAATATTTTAAAAAATACTTTGATGGATTGGAATCACAAGAAAATTACATCATCATCCCGCAGGCACCTTCAAAATTTTATCAAGATCAACAGTTTAAACACGTAGGCGCTTGCTGGTTGACCAGGGTTGATACTCAACAAGAAATGAGCAATAATCTATCCTACCTCACCCAAATATTAGATGAAGAACATATTCTAGGTGACCCACGATTAATTATTCTAGGTTATTCACAGGGCGTTAGTATTGCTACCAGATTTCTAGTTAATTACAATCAAAAAATAAAGGCACTAATCCTACACAGCGGTTCCATCCCAGAGGAACACGGTGACCAGGATGCCGCTGTTTTAAAAAACACTCCTGATCAGATTTTTCATATCTCTGGAACAAAAGATGAATATGCCACTCCCGAAAGAGAATTGTCAGAACAAAATAAGATCAAAAGAATATTCGGTACAAAATGTGAAAGATATCGCCCAGACATTAAGCATGTTGTTCACGTTCCATTAATTGAAGAACTTGCAAAAAGACTAGCATGAAGATCATTTTTGCCACACATAATTTAAACAAATTAAAGGAAGTCAATAGCCTCCTACCCTCGCACATTACTTTAACTAGTCTGGATGAATTGGGTTTAAAGGATGAAATTCTTGAAACTGCCGATACAATTGCAGGGAATGCGATCCAAAAAGTGGAGTACATAACCGCACGCTATGACATGCCCGTAATTGCAGATGATACAGGACTTCTAGTTCATGCATTAAACAATGAACCTGGGGTACATACTGCGCGCTATGCAGGACCAGATCGTAACAATGAAAAAAATATTGATTTGTTGTTACAGAATCTTCAGGGGCTGGATGATCGATCGGCGCGATTCACAACGGTCTTTGCCCTGTCGATAGATGGCTGCCAGCATGTTTTTGAGGGTATCTGTGAGGGAACAATTCTTGAATCTAGACGCGGTAAGCTTGGTTTCGGATACGATTCCATCTTTAAGCCTGATGATAGTAATTTAAGCTTTGGAGAAATGACTATGGTAGAGAAGAATACCTACAGCCATAGAGCAAAGGCGCTTTCTAAACTGGTAGAATACCTATCTATCTAAGTTAAAGAAAACTGAAATACAGTTTAAAAAAATCCGTTAAAGTACCTTAGTCCGTAATATGAAATATCTACTTAGTTTAACTTTTTTTCTGTGTATTGCCATAAGTGGAAAAGCTCAAAAAGATGAGAACCCGACTGTACAGGAAGTAAGAATCGTAAAGGGTAAAGTGGTCAATGCAAAGGATGACCAACCCCTCAACCGGGTAAATATCTTAAATCTTAATATGGTTAAAGGTACCTCATCCCTACCCGATGGAACCTTTCAGATTGTTGCACGAGTCAACGATACCTTGTTTTTCTCAAATTTGGGTTATGCGACCATTAATACCACCGTTACTGAGGATTTCTTGAAATACGGCGATATCACCATTGCCATGACTGAAAGTGCTATCGCACTAGAAGAAGTGGTCGTAGAAGATCTTGCTCTAACTGGTTTTTTAGAGATTGATGCAAGGCGAGCACCCATTTACAATAGCAGGCGTTACAGCATTAATGGACTTAGCACAGCCTACGAGGGCGGTGACGATGAACCTAATGCGGTAAATAAGGTGTTAAGCTCCGTATTTAATCCCGCAGATTTTTTGTTCAACACCTTTGGGAAAAATGGTAAGAACCTAAAAAAGTTGCGCACTATCAAAAAAGAAGACGAGATAAGAAATCTATTGCAAAGCAAGTATGACCGGGAAACCCTGATGAACTTATTGCAATTGGAGAAAGTCGACATCGATGCCATCCTTAGGAAATGTCAATATTCCAGAAAATTTATAACCGAGGCAAATGACCTACAGATACTCGATGCCATAAGTGAATGCTATGAAGAGTATAAGGTTTTATCAAAAAAGAAGTAAAGCAAGCATGAAAAGATGTAATTCAATAATCATAGCAACTACCTGTGTAGCAATGCTATTTTCTTGTGCAGACAAGAAGCAAAACACCAGCGCAAAACCCAAGGATACCGCTACCGTTGATGTTAATGAGTATCTCAATACTATTGAACAATCAGAACTGGAAGAGCAATTGTACTTCTATGCCAGCGATGAAATGGAAGGACGTGACACCGGTAGCCCGGGGCAAAAAAAGGCCGTCGACTATTTAAGGACGCAATATCAAGCCATGGGGGTAAAAGGAGGAATGCCAGATGGCACCTACTTTCAAGCCGTACCTGGTAGCGCGCTGGGTCGGCCAGACGTAACTTCAGAAAATGTTCTTGCCTTTATAGAAGGTTCTGAATTTCCAGAGGAAGTTCTTGTACTTTCTGCCCACCTCGATCACGTGGGTATGAATAAGGGAAAAGTTTACAATGGAGCAGATGATGATGGTAGTGGAACCATAGCTTTACTTGAAATTGCCGAAGCATTCAAAAAAGCTAAAGACGATGGCTACGGTCCCAAACGTTCTATTTTGTTCCTACACGTTACTGGTGAAGAAATAGGTCTCAAGGGTAGCAAATATTATACAAACAATCCCATCTATGACCTGGATAAAACGATAGCAAACCTAAATGTGGATATGATAGGTAGAATTGATCCAGACCAGGTAGATTCACCCGATTATGTCTACCTCATCGGCACAAATATGTTGTCTGATGAGTTGCATGAAATGTCTGAAGCGGCGAATAAAAAGTACGTAAATATCCGACTGGATTACACCTACAACGGCAAGGATGACCCCAATAGGTTCTACTACCGTAGCGACCACTATAATTTTGCCAAAAATGATATTCCCGTAATTTTCTACTTCAATGGAACCCATGAGGATTATCACAAGCCTACAGATACACCTGACAAAATTGAGTACGCTTTATACACGAGAAGAGTGAAATTGATATTTGCTACGGCATGGGAAGTGGCAAATGCTGACAGCCGTCCGGCATTGAAATAAATTACCCTATTCTATTTTAAGAATTCCGCTTTCGCGAAAGCGGAATTCTCCTTTA
>JBARYP010000009.1:0-10226 GCA_049647945.1 Nonlabens sp.
GCAAATCCCTTGCAGATCATCATGCTAAAGTCAAGTTCTTTCAAAACCCGCAAAATGTAGGTCTAGTACAAAATTGGAAAAATAGTATTGAGAAATCGACCGGCACATGGATCAAGTTTTTGTTTCAAGATGATTTGATGCACTCCACGACAATCAGCACCATGATGAAACATGGTCTGGCAAATGGAGTAGAGACCGTATTGTGTGATCGAGCCTATTTTTACGAGGCAGATTTTGATCCAGACCGTAAGAAGTTTTATGATAAAAAGCTGATCAAGACCCAGGATCTGTTTCCAGAATTACGCTCCTATGCCCCTATAGAGAGTGCTCAACGCATTGCCACCTTTTATTTTAAGAACTGCCTGGGAGAGCCCCCATGCTATTTGTTTAAGAAAAGTAGCTTTACCGTAGAGGATATGCCTGGAGAATTCAAGCAGTTGATTGACTACGTGTTCATTTTAAGGCGGCTTTTAAAGGCAGATTTTGTTTTTATACCTGAAAAACTGGTACAGTTCAGAGTTCACAATACATCAGAATCCATGCGCAACAACAAGCTGGATGTTCAGGACAGTAAGGTGTTTAATAATTTCATCTATGTTCAATATTACGAGCGATTGATGCTTGCACACAATCTGGAGCACAATACGCTTTTTCAACCACTCAAGCAGCAAATTCCAGCCCGTCATATTGAAATCATGAAGAACTTTTTCATGCTGGCCTCCTACAAGAAATATGGATTTGACCAGGTCTTTCAGTTTTATAAAAACAGCGGGTTATCATCGTATCTCATCAATCAAACCACCAGCAGTTACAGCTATTTGAGATACAAAATGTACAAGCTCAAACACGCTAAGGTCATTAACATCTATAAATGAGGTCTCAAGCCCTGGTAAGCGTCGTAATCTGCACCTTTAATGGGGCAAAATTTCTGGAACCCCAGATAGAGAGCGTGCTGGACCAGACCTATAAGAACATCGAGGTTGTCGTTTGTGATGATGGTTCTAGCGATGGTACCGTTGCCACGGTAAAACGCTATGAGGCAATTGACAATAGAATCAAGCTCTATCAAAACGCTGAAAATCTAGGCTACATCAAAAATTTTGAAAAAGGCGTAAACCTTGTTTCTGGAGAGTACATAGCTTTTTGCGATCAAGATGATGTGTGGGATTTGTCAAAGATTCAAACAATGATGGATTACGCGCAATCGGGAAATCTAGTGTACCATGATTCTGCAATAGTAAGCGAGGATCTATCCCAACAGTTTTACAAGATGTCTGATGAAAAGTTCATGATTTCTGGAAATTGCGCGCGAGCGTTATTAATCAATAATTGTGTGTCGGGTCACGCGACACTTGCACAAACTGGGTTTGTAAAAAGCTGTATGCCATTTCCTATTGCTGTCCCACATGACTGGTGGCTCGCGATGAATGCGAGTATAGGAGACGGATTGATTTATGTCGATCAGGCACTGGTAAAATACCGTCAACACGGCAGTAACGTAATACTTAAGTCAGGATCAAAACTGGATGCCAGGACGGTAGTTGCCAGAAAGCGGGAACGATTTGCAGCGTTGAGTAAGCCATTGCTGGCAGTACATTCACATACTGCGCTTTCCAGGTTTGTGGCTTCCTATCTGGGGACCAGCTTTAAGGATCGCATCTACCGTACGACTTATGCATTGATTAACAATAAGCAGCTGTTTGCCATTTTTAAAAAGAACAGCTTGCAACGATATTTTGCATCAATTCAATTGTTTTTTAATATACGATAAGCGTCATTAAAGGCTATATTCAATAATATGAATATCACAATCTTAGGGCTGGATCAATGGGGGTACAATAAGTACGTAGCTACCGCTTTGGAAGAAAATGGCCATACGGTTAGATATATCAATTATCATAAACTTAAATACAAATATCCTGGCGTAATACAGAAGACAGGGAACTTTGTAACAAAAACCCTATTCAATTACAATTTCAAGCGCGTTCATCTTGAAAAGGCGCTTATCGCTTTACTTGACAAGGCAAAACAACAGGATCGCATCATCGTGATCAAGGGGGATGAGTTATCGCTCAATACTTTAAAGTTTTTAAAGACTAAAACTGATCGGTTGATCGCATTCTTCAATGACTCGATTACCCGTTATCCCCGCCTTAAGAAAATCGCTCCCCTGTTTGATAAAGTATATTCTTTTGATCCTGAAGATGTTGCAGGTCATGATTATGAATTGCTCACTAATTATATCTATTTTGATCCTAGTAAGAAAAGTTCAAAAAAAACCAAGTATAACATTTTCAACATAAGCTCAATCAGTCAACGAGGAAACCAAATTAATAACTTTGCACAGTATTTTCAGAAAAATGAGATTGACTATAAAATATTGGCTCTTGGACCTCGACAAGAAGAAGATGGATTACTGGAATATATTGACGAGCCGCTCCCACTCAATAAGGTACTGAACAGCTACGTTTCAAAAAGTAGGATCTTACTGGACATACAGCGTAAAGGGCAGGTAGGCCTTTCTTTCAGGGTGTTTGAGGCGATTGCTCTCAACAAGAAGTTGATAACCACAAATACCACGATTGTTGACTATCCTTTTTACGATGCTCGCAATATTCTAGTCGTGGATCCACATCACATAATTATTCCCAAAACATTTGTTGATCAGCCCTATACACCGCTCGCGCAGCCTACGGTCGATCAATATCTTGTGACTAACTGGTGTCAGGCGTTACTCAATTAATTTTACCTTTCTAGAACTAGGCCAACTTCTTTAATCCCAGTTAATACAGGTGATTAGCGCGTGCCCCGCTTTTTAAAGCGGGTCGGGCTATACGTTACAATTCCTCGCTAGGCTGCGGGATTTTCACTTCTATCCCTCACGCAGTAGTGATGCGAGCCGTAAATTAGGATGAGTATCTATTATAAGCACATTTGAATAGTCATGAATAGACAATTGAGCAGCCTTTATATAGCAAAGTATATTTAGATTAGATTGATAATTTTAACTCTTCACTCTATAAAAATACTCCGTATACTATTAAATACTAACCTTTTTCAAGAATGAGCTTTGAATGGTTAGCTACTAATTGATTGGAGAATAGAACATACTTCTCTCTTAAATTTTAATTCATTTTCAACTTTCACCGTGAGTTCAATATATTTTTTAGTTTTCAATTTTGTAGGTTAGGTGAATTACGTACTTAATCCTACTAACTTCCATCGGCCGGTGTCAAACTCTGGAGTAGACTTATTATTGATGATTGAGGTTAATTTCTAATTAGGATCTATGAATTGGGAACAGCAAGCATAAGTCCATTGCCGCCCAAATCGATTAGGATTTATAATCAACTTTACCTGCCCATCCTTAGTACTTTGCAAATTCAAAAATCACCTTAATTGAAAAGTCATTAAAACTCTGGGATTTGAGACCAAAGTAAGTCGCTTATGAGTTTAAACCCCATTACGTGAATACCTGCTTACGGGTTGCGCTTGTAATACTCACGTTGCAGTATAGAAATATCACTCAGTCAGGCAGGACTTTAAATAGAATTTCCAGAATATGCTGATGAGTACAGTAATACAGTCCAGAACTTTAAAAATGGACAAACGGGCGTTGACTTCAAAATATTTAGAGAAAGTTTCATTGAAAGCGAGCAATTCAAAGTTGCCGCTATAAAAAGAAAGGAGTTCAGTGATTTACAATCCACCATGTACCGACAAATGTCAGAATCAAAATATGACAGTTTGATTATTATCACCAAGAGAATGTTGAGTATAGACTACACCAGCATGCGAGGGTATAAAATCCTGCGGCAAACGTATGAAATCACTAAAGATACCGTCAATGCAAGCAAGTACAAAGCAATTCAATTCGGGTTACTCAGGTCTATCGTAAATAGCGGTGCCGGACAGTCCTGTAAAACCGGCTGGTCTGTTATTCAAATTTCTGAGGAGTACTTTATCCTTAGTGTAATCGGGGTTGAAGTGGAACAGCAAACCCTCGATACTAATAATGGTATTTGCGACCGTATGGAGGTAGTTGATAGTAAAGGGGAAAAACGAACTTATTATTTTGAAGTAAGTAACGTTTTTAAAGGTAAATCAAATTTGAAAAAGTAACTCAACCAGCACCCAAAATCACAATAGCATTTTTCTATTTTGATTGTGGACAATACATAACCCAGTGGTTCGGGTGAATTTCGATTGTTCTATTCTCAATAAGATAATACATAAATGCAGAACACTATTGCATACATGTGTCAATGTAATCTTTCAACCTAGTTTAAGCTAGAGACTGCATGTTCACTAGATTAAAATACGTCCTTTGTTTTGCGAGTAACTCTTGGTGATTCCCTTGCTCCACGATTTTACCACGTTCTAAAACTATAATATGGTCAGAATTCTGGATAGTGGACAATCTATGCGCAATCACGATGGAGGTCCTATTAAGCATCATTTTTTCTAGTGCGTCCTGTACCAGTCTTTCACTTTCGGTATCCAGGGCGCTGGTAGCTTCATCCAGCAGCATGATGGGTGGATTTTTAAGCACGGCACGTGCTATACTGATACGTTGCTTTTGTCCACCAGACAACTTTCCACCGGCATCTCCCACATTTGCCAGTATATTATTGGGTAGGTCCTTTACAAATTCCCAGGCATTGGCCACCTTCAAGGCATCAATGACCTCTTGATCACTTACACCTTCTTTTCCTAGGGTTACATTGTTTTTGATACTCTCATTGAAAAGAATGGAATCTTGGGAAACAAATCCTATGAGCTCCCTAAGCGAGGCTTTTGTCATATCCTTAATGTCAACGCCATCTATTGTTATGGAACCAGAATTCACGTCGTAAAAACGGTTCAATAAGTTTGCGATAGTGGATTTACCGCTTCCAGATTGTCCTACCAGCGCAACTTTTTGTCCTTTGTTAATGTCAAGACTAAAGTTTTGAAGTACCGGCAACTCATCATAGGAAAAAGTGATGTCATTGAATTTGACGTTGCGCTCAAACTGTTCTTTGACCATCGCATCACGTTTGTCTTGTAACGCAGATTGCTCATCCAGCATTTCTAGAACTCGGTCTGCGGCAGCATTTCCGGCTTTTACACCATAACTAGCTTTACTTATGGCTTTGGCGGGCGTCAGGATCTGGTAGGACAATCCCATATATCCTATGAATGCGCCGCCTGAAAGTGTACCGTCCACAAGTACCATGGTGCCACCATACCACAACAGTGCAGCAATGGTAGCGATACCTAGGAATTCACTAGTGGGCGATGCGAGGTTTTGGCGATGCGCAAGACTATTTGAAAAATCCTTAAATCTATGGGTAGAACTCCTGAATCTATTACTGAATAAATTCAAGGCGTTGTAACTCTTGATAATTTTAAGACCGGTAAGCGTCTCTTCTAGTGTAGACAAAAACAGTCCCTGTTCTTCTTGAACTTTTTGTGATTGTCGCTTTAATTTTTTACCTAACAAAGAGATAAAGAAGCCAGCAACTGGAATAAACAGAAATACAAACAAAGTGAGTTTTACGCTTATTATAAACATAGTTACCACGGCAAACAGAATCGTAAGTGGTTCACGCACCACAAGTTCCAGTACGCTTAGTAAAGAGCTTTGTACTACAGCAACGTCATTTGAAATGCGTGCGATAACGTCCCCCTTGCGCTTTTCAGAATAATACGAGATGGGTAGATTAAGAATCTTGTCATAGGTGTCGTTACGCAGGTCCATCAATACGCCATTGCGTAGATAGGTGACAAAATAAATGGCCAGATAATTAAAAAGATTTTTCAATAAAAAGAAGAAGATGATCATGATAATCATATACAGTAGCGCAGTTTGCGGGCCTGCTTCCTCAGTAGTGCTATTGACTAGGTCATAAAGTCCCTCCTCAAAATAGACTTTAATTTCATCAGCCATGTTAGTGGCACTACCTGCATTATCGACCTCATCCGCTTTATCTATATCCTTGGCAACCTCCTCTTTGTCGGCAAAGAGTATGTTGATCATGGGCATAAGGGACACCATCGCCAGCGTGCTGAATAAAGCGTAGAGTATATTGAAGAAAATATTGGCGTACACATACTTCTTGTAGGGAAGGATGTAGGGCCACATTTTTTTAAGGTATTCCATGAGGTAAAATTCGTGACAAATTTACGCCTATTACCTTAGGGTAGTTTTATCCCTCAACATCTACTTAAAAGTAATGCATAGATTGCGTGCTTCAATGGGTGAACCGGTCGTCTGTATCCATTATGGTGCCGCAGTTGTCACACGTACGCAGTTCTTGGGAAGCGTAGAATTCCTTAAATCGGGGTAGGAAATCCTTTTCTATATCATCCAGCTTGAAATAGGTCTCATGCAGCTTATGATTGCAGTTGTCACAATACCACAATAGTCCATCAACGGCGTCTGGAGAAGATCTCTTACGTTCTATCACAAGACCTATACTGTTCTCGTGCCGTACTGGAGAATGTGGCACCTTACCAGGGTGCAGGTACATATCTCCAGGCCCCAGAGTCATGGTGCGTTTTTCCCCATCATCTTGTACATGAACCTCTATCTGTCCTTCTAGCTGGTAAAAAAGCTCTTCGGTCTCATTGTAGTGATAATCTTTACGGGCGTTGGGCCCTGCAACGATCATCACGATGTAATCTCCCGCATCCTTATATAGGTTCTTGTTCCCAACAGGTGGCTTTAGGCTTTGACGATTTTCATCGATCCATTTGTTGAGGTTAAAGGGGGCTTTAATCGACATAGTTTAAATTTTATAGAGTTTTAAGAACGGCTTCAATGTAACCAATCATTTTTAATCTGCCATCGCGGTATGACGGTCCAGTTGTAACAGTTCTTCCAGGTATTCCCGGCTATTGCTCAATCTAGGGATTTTATGCTGTCCACCCAGTTTTCCTTTTTCCTTTAACCACCGGTAGAACAACCCATTTCTTGCCACGTTGAATTTAAGCGGATTCAAGGTAGTATTGTTGTTTCTCTTTGCAGCATAGTCTGAATTGACACTTTGTAGATTGAGGTCTAACGCTTTCGCGAAAGCGGAAACATCTCCCGGCATCTTCTCAAATTCAACCAGCCACTCGTGCGCACCCTTCTCCCTACCTTCCATAAAAATAGGGGCAACCGTGTAGTCCCTGATAACGCAGGGCAATTGCTGGATAGTTTTTCCCAGCGCCTTATCTGCGTTTTCAATTATCAATTCCTCGCCGAAGACATTGATATGGTGCTTAGTACGACCACTCACCCTAATGCGGTAGGGCGACTTACTGGTAAACCGCACCGTATCACCTATGCGATAGCGCCATAAGCCTGCGTTTGTGGTGATAACTATGGCATAATTCTTACCTATCTCCACCTCGCCCAGGGGGATGATCTTCTGGTCTGGTGTGCCATAGGTCGACATGGGTATGAACTCGTAAAAGATTCCATAATCCAGCATGAGCAGCAAGTCCTTGTGATCATTGGAATCCTGTATGGCAAAGAATCCCTCGCTTGCGTTATAGGTCTCGTAGTATTTGATTTTGGGATCGGGGAGTAGTTTTTGGAACGGCTTTATGTAGGGGTCAAAACTCACGCCACCGTGGAAGAAGACCTCCAGCGTGGGCCACACTTCAAGAATGTGATCCCGCCCAGTCGTTTCCAGCACCTGGTTGAGCAGCACCATCATCCACGAGGGCACGCCCGCAAGACTGGTCACGTTTTCTTCCAGCGTTTCCCTAATAATAGCGGGTAGTTTGATCTCCCAGTCTGCCAGTAATGCTGTTTCATTGTCTGGCGTGGAACTGTAGTCTGCCCAAAAGGGCATGTTGTCAATCAATATGGAGCTTAAGTCTCCCGCAGCGGTACCAGATGATCGATCCAGTTCCTTGCTACCACCCAGTCGCAACCCCTTGCCTTTAAAAAGTTTAGATCCTGGATTATTGTGTAGATACATGCACAATAGATCCTTTGTGGCGGCATAGTGGCAATGATCCAGCGATTCCTGGCTCACGGGGATATACTTGCTACGCCCGCTGGTAGTACCGCTACTCACGGCAAACCACTTGATATCTGTAGGCCACATAATGTTGTTCTCGCCCTGCCTGGAGCGTTCGATCATCTGGTTCCAGTCACTATAATCCGTAAGTGGCAACCGGTTTGCAAATTCACGGTAATTCTGGATGGAGTCAAAACCGTATTGTCTTCCTACCTGGGTTGACCTTGCCTGATCGATCAGGTCATCAAGTAAATTAAACTGTAGCTCCTGCGGGTGCTTCATGAAAAGCTCCATATCATGTATGCGTTTCTTGAGAAACCAGGAAACAACGGAATTTAAAAGGGCGTTGGCCATTTAACGTAGGGGTAAGTGCTACTTTTGTTGGGCTCGCAGCGCCGTAAATATATTAAATCTAGCAGATGATTATCACAGGTACGATTCGTAAAATGCAAACTGAACTCAAAGAAACCGTACAATATTATCTGGTATTCAAGAATGATCTCGTACACGTAAATCAACTGCTGGATAAAAAGCTATCCATCAAGCACGTGGCAAATGAATGCCTGAATTGTGCGCTGGACAAGAGAATCTGGCGTCAGGGCTATTGTTACGATTGTTTCAGCCAGATACCGCAAGCCGGCGAGTGGATCATGAAGCCAGAGTTGAGCCGTGCCCACCTGGGGGAAGAAGATCGCGATCTAGATTATGAAAAACGTGTCCAGCTAAAACCGCATATCGTTTACCTGGCAAACAGCAGTAATGTAAAAGTGGGCGTAACCCGCAAGACGCAAATTCCCACACGCTGGATCGATCAGGGTGCTCACGAGGCACTTCCTATTCTAGAAACCCCCAACCGCTACCTGGCCGGAATTACCGAGGTGGCACTTAAAGAGTTTGTGGCAGATAAGACGAACTGGCGCAAGATGCTGGTTAATGATATTGAAGATGTTGATCTGTTACGCTTTCGCGAAAGCTTACTCGATAAAATCCCCGAGGAAGCCAGGGAATATGTGCTTAAAGAGGACAACGAGTGGCACATCAATTTTCCCGTACTGCAGTATCCGGACAAGGTAAGCACCGTAAACCTGAGCAAAACGCCCGAACATAAGGGAACTTTGAAAGGTATAAAGGGACAATATCTACTTTTTGAAAATGGCAGCGTGATGAACCTGCGCAGCCATGAAGGTTATGTGATTGAGCTAGGAGTGGGCTAGAGAATTGATTAGTTGTAGGTAATAAAACTTCTCGCGCTACAAAGCGATGGGAATAGAGCCGACCATGGGAGTGCATAATCTAAGATCAGGTCCTGTATCGTTCTGATAATCTACAAAGACTTTTAGATCTTCCATTCTAAAGGCATCAGTCCAATTGTAAAAAGAGTAGAATGACTCTAGCGTTCCATTTGGAACGCTATCTGTGGGAACATCAAATAATTCAACAAAATAATGATCTACACCACAAAAAGCGTTACTCACAACCCTAGCATTTGCGATGATAGGTTCAACCTCTGGCAATATTATGTCATTATTATCATCAGTATTGCAAGCGGTAAGTAGCAGGGCTACAAAAAAGAGGCTTAGGTGTTTCATGATTTTTATTGCAATCTAAATAATGCAGCAGCATTTCAATTATTAGTAGGCAATAAAACTTCTCGTGCAACAAATCGATGGGGTTGTGGTCCAAATGTGGGACACGCTCTAGCCTCACTTGCAGTAGGATTACGATAGTCAACAAATACCTCGAGATATTCAACCCTGAATTCTTCTGGCCAGTTATAGTATGTAAAAGACGGTGGTGCAACACTAGTGCTAATACTGTCTAAATCCACATTATACATTTCAATAAAATAGTGATCCGGTCCACAGGTACCATTATTCAAGACCCTAGCATTTGCGATGATAGGTTCCACCTCTGGCAACGTTACGTCGTTATCATTATCAGTATTACAAGCAGTAAGTTGTAGGGCAAGAAATAAAAGGCTTAGGTGTTTCATGATTAATTACAATTTGGCAGGCGCGGTATTGTATTAATTATCTGTAGGCAATAAAATTTCAGTAGCTACGAGTCGAGGTGGTGCAAATTCAAGGTGATTACAAAGTATTAATTCATTGTCTGCTGGAATTCGATATTCAATGTAAACTTCAAGATCTTCAACCCTAAAATCCTCTGGCCAGTCATAGAATCCGTAATAAGGGCTAGGAGTTTGATTTGGGGAAAGATTCAGTT
>JBARYP010000010.1:0-36120 GCA_049647945.1 Nonlabens sp.
CCATAGGTCAGAATGTATTTACAAACAATCCTGATCTGTACTTAACAAGTGATGATTTTGCTGGTGAGCTTAGATTTGGCGATGGAACTACTCAACTGGAAGACCTACATGTCGCTGGTGGTCCAGAAACTGCACTGCAACTAGGATTTGAATATAGGGATCCTGAATACTGGAATGTGGGTATTACCGCAAACTACTTTGCAAACGGTTATGTTGATGTGAGTAACATAAGAAGATCTGCTAATTTCTCACAAGATATCGACGGTCAAACTTTTAATGATTATGATGAGGACGTCGCAAACAGACTATTAAGACAAGAGCAATTTGACAGCTATGTATTATTTAATATTATAGGTGGTAAGTCCTGGAGAATAAAAGATAAGTACGTAGGCTTCTTTGCGACTATCAATAATGTATTTGACATAGAATATAAGTCTGGAGGATTTGAGCAGTCAAGGAATTCAAATTTTAGATCATTGAGAGATGATCAAAACAATCCCGTAGAAGTGTTTGCACCCCGCTTCTTCTTTGGTAATGGTGCGACCTATTACATGAACGTATATTTAAGATTTTAAAAGAAATGAGAATAGCTAAAAATAAAATGATGAACAATTTATCTAGACTTTTTGCTGTTATGGCTCTTGCAGCAATCACCTTTTCCTGTGTGGAAGATGATGATTTTGCCATTCCAGATTCACTTGATGTAGAATTTGTGTTGCCAGATAATGCAAATCTGATTGACATGACCGCTGTGATAGGTCAAATAGGGCAAAGCGCTCCAGATAACTTTACCTATAGCAATGATCCCATGGATCCTGAATTATTCATGGAAGGGTATGTAATCTCTAGTGATCAAGCAGGAAATTATTTTGAGGAATTAATTATTCAGGATGCGATAGCAGATCCTACGGCAGGAATTAAGATCCTTATTGATGATAATCCACTTTTTGCCTCTTACAGAGTAGGTCAAAGGGTCTTTGTAAAACTTAACGGTCTTACCGTAGGTGAGAGCAATGGTGTTCCTGTTGCAGGTTTGATAGGTGATGAGTTTATTGAAAAGATTCCAGCACCTCTTAGGTCACTAGTCGTTTTCCGCGATAGTGAGGTTCTAGATATCGAGCCTACCGTAGTTACTACACCTTCTGAATTTCCAAATGTACCGTTGTTGACTCTTGTTCAAGTTCCCAACGCTCAATTTGCTACTGCCGATGTTGGAAGATCGTTTGCTTCTGAGCCTACAGATCAATTTGATGGGGTACGTTTTCTACAGACTTGTGATGACTTTTTTGCCTCACCTATAAGACTTGAAACCAGTACTTTTTCTGATTTTAGAGGGAATCGTCTTTTTGACGGTAGTGGTTCAGTAACCGCAATTTTACAACGTGACTTTAGAGATGACAACTATATTCTTGCTGTTAATTCTCTTACGGATTTTGACTTTGACCAGTCCGTACGATGCAATTTTGATGTAGTTTCTTGTGGACCTGCCGCAGCAGCGGGAACTAACAACATAATTGATGAAGACTTTGAAAATGTCTTTTCAAACCCTGCAGAGCCTTCTGGATGGACAAATTATGTTCAAGAAGGTACTGAGGCTTGGGAAGTTTTTTCAGATGGTGATTCCTTGGGTCGTAGTGTTAGAGCTTCAAGCTTCAGATCTGGTGATACCAGCTCGATTGCCTGGTTGATTACTCCGCAAATTGACTTTGATGCGCAAACTGGCGAGGTATTGTCGTTTGAGACTTCAAACAGTTTTGCAGATAGTTCTGAAATGCAGGTGCTATACAGCAGCGACTGGGATGGAACAGACGCCGGTGTCGCAGCTGCTACCTGGGAGCCTCTTGCAGATGTTGCCATTGTCCAAAACAGCGATTTCTTTAGAAACTGGATCTTCTCTGGAAATGCCTCTCTAGACTGTTTGAACGGTACGGGACACATCGCCTTTAAGTATGAAGGAAATGATACCGTTCCTGGTTCTGGAACTAACGGGGACTTTAATGGTACCTACGAGCTGGACAATATTTCTCTTACTAGTGACTAATTTACGTAGCTAACTTAATTTCATTTTAAAAAAAGCCCATTATTAATAATGGGCTTTCTTATTTAATAGCTGGATCTCGTAAATTACTATTCTATAATGATTAAGAAATAGTCAAAAAGCAAAAGAAAATGAATTGGATCACAAGATTATTTTGTAGTAAACCAACAAAAGATCTCTTATCACCTATTGAATTTATGGGTAATTATTTAGAAAATGCAAACAAAGCTAGAATTTTGTTAGACTTGAGTTATAAAAGCCAGCTTATAAGTCAGATAGATCCTATGCAATACAATAATGCCTGGTTTGAACTTATAAACTTATCGGATCGTACGGTAGAAAATCAAAACAAATTGGTTCTATATACCGTCAACGGTCACCCTTTATTTAAGAAGCATGACTCTAAAACAATAGCCTACAACTTTATAGACGAAATTTCAGAAGGACACGAGATCCGTACATTTTACAAGTTGATTGACAAAAATATAACTCCAAACGCATTAATGCTTGAATTTAAGGGGTTCGTGAACAAATTTTACATGTTCAATGAAAGTGATCCCACAATTGATTATTTCATGCACCAAGGAGAATAGTATTCTATACAATTGTGTGGTTTCTTGCTACCGTAGCTTCAAGTTAATAGGAGTTATTGCCAATAATAATTAACAATCAAGCAATTGATGAACAGGTTTTCATCATTTTAAAGCTGGATAAAAAACTATAATTCCTTGTTATATAGTAATATCAGAATTCCAATTCAAAACAAAAGGTTATCGGTTTAAAATATAGAGCACTTACAAAACTTAAACTTCAATTACGTCCGCGTTCATCACGGTACAACGTATAAACAGGATCTGATTGCCAGACCTCTTTGGTTTTGACACATAGTGCAGATAATGGCCCTTTAAAAGCTGCTCCGGTATCTACATTCCACACATTCATGGCACGAACTGGTCGCGTGCTATCCAGTCTTGTAGTAGGAGTGTGTCCTATGAAGATTTCTTGGTAGATCTTAAGCCTCGAGGGATAGAACGGGTGGTCTGGCGTTAAATTGGAATCAGTAGCAAGCGCCATTTCCCATAGCGTGCGATCCCAGTAAGTCATCTCTGGAAAATGTTCATAGGATGGACCATTCAAATTTTGAAATCCAGCGTGGAAATAACCACGCTCCCGGCTTTCATAGTAATTGACCAGATCATTTTCTAGGAAATTTAAGTGAGATTCTAGGCTGATTGCACTCCTACCGCTATAGCTTCTTATCGTGCTGTCACCGCCGTGTCTGTGCCACATTTCTTCTCCCTTGCCAGTCTTGAGGTAAGCAAGGAATAAATCGTCGTGGTTCCCTTTAAGATATACGGGTACGACTTGTTTATTCTGTTCCCGCAGCGCCTTAAGTTCAATTAAAAACTGGATGACCTCAAAACCTTCAGACCAGCCGTCCACGTAATCGCCCAAGAATATGAGCTGGTCAGTTGGGCGCAATTCCACCCGGGACAGTAACTGCTTGAGTGCTTTAAACCCTCCGTGGATATCTCCTATGACAATAGTTCTGTTTGTATTCATATTGTGAGAAAGATGGATATTTAAACGTAGCTGTGCAATGAAACAGCCTTTATATTACTCATAACGTATCTTATTGTGTTAATTACGCTTTCGCGAAAGCGTAAAATTCATACCACCCCATAAACTCTGGAATCCATACTTTTAAAAAGGATAGACGTTCTACATCTTTACGATCTAAGTTCACGCAGGCATAAATGTACAGCTATAGCTCGATCCCATATTATATTTGCGACCATGCAGATACCGCAGGGTAAGAAAGTCTATTTTTCTAGTGACAATCATCTAGGTGCTCCCACACAGGAGTTGAGCAAGCCCCGGGAACGCAAGTTCATACGATGGCTGGATATGGTCAAGGAAGATGCTGCTGCGATATTCCTGTTGGGGGATCTCTTTGATTTCTGGTTTGAGTATAAGACGGTAGTTCCCAAGAACCAGGTGAGAGTACTGGGCAAGCTGGCCCAAATTGCCGATAGCGGCATTCCCATTTATTATTTTGTAGGTAATCACGACCTATGGATGTTTGGCTATTTTGAAGAAGAGCTGGGCATACCGGTGTATCATCACCCACAAGTATTTGATTTTAATTCCAAGAAGTTTTTTATAGGGCATGGTGATGGTCTGGGACCAGGGGACAAGGGCTATAAAAGAATGAAAAAAGTCTTTACAAGCCCATTCTTTCAATGGTGTTTCAAATGGATTCATCCCGATCTGGGGGTAAGACTGGCGCGGTATATGTCAGTAAAGAATAAATTGATAAGTGGGGAAGAAGATGCGCGGTTCCTGGGAGAAGAAAATGAGTGGCTTGCGCAATATGCAAAGAAGAAGTTGGAGTCAGAACATTATGACTACTTTATTTTTGGCCACCGCCACCTGCCTATGGAGGTTAAACTTTCAAGTGAATCAACCTATTTTAATTTAGGTGACTGGATCAATTATAATACGTACGGTGAGTTTGATGGTGAGACATACCTGCTTAAAACTTTTGAAAGCGATGGCGGCGTCTAGTCGCTCTCTTTCAAATCTCGCAAGCGCAATTGAAGGCTTATGACTCCCTGCCATTCATTTTGATCTATTGAATAAACAACGTCTATAGGCTTGCCACTAGTTGCCTGGTCACATTTCTCACCCAGCCCGAACCCTATAGCGGCAATGCCACGACCGGGAGAATTAGCATCTTTCAACTGCAGTTTAAGGTGTTTGTCATCCTGTCCCACGCACTTTCCATAGCCCGTGTCAACCAGGCGCTGGCTCATAAATACCGGTCCCATATTGCCGGGTCCAAAGGGCGCCATACGCTGTATAATTCTATAAAACTTGTTATCGATGCTACTTAACGGGATTGCAGCGTCAATTTTGATTTCTGGAATGCGATCAACGTTTTTGATGGTAGCGCAAACAACCTCTTCAAAGCGTGCTTTAAACTTAGCATAGTTTTCCTCGCGCAGGGTAAGACCAGCCGCATATTTGTGCCCACCGAATTGTTCAATAAGATCGCTGCACTGTTCTAGTGCGTTGTAAACATCAAAACCCCTTACGCTACGAGCACTTGCGGCAAGTTTATCCCCACTTTTTGTAAAGACCAGGGTAGGACGGTAGTATTTCTCTATAAGTCTCGAGGCTACGATACCTATAACACCCTTGTGCCATGAGCTATCATAAACAACTGAGGTGTAGCGATCCTCCTCTCCCAAATCGATGATTTGTTCTTTGGCTTGGAGAGTAATAGCCCTATCGGTCTCTTTTCTATCTTGATTAAAATTCTCGATTGCGGCCGCTAGTTCTTTTGCAGTAGCGATGCTGTTTTCTTTAAGTAATTCCACGGCGTACAAACCGTGTTTCATACGACCGGCGGCGTTGATGCGCGGTGCAATGGTAAATACGACATCGGTGATGGTAAGTACCTTTTTTTTGAGCTGTTCTATGATAGGTTTGAATCCAGCTCTTGGACTTTTATTGATGACATTAAGCCCATGATACGCTAGTATTCTGTTTTCACCGGTAATGGGTACTATATCTGCGCCTATAGCTGTTGCTACTAGATCAAGATAGGGGATCAATACCTCAAAATCACCTCCCATCTCCTGGATTATAGCCTGGCAAAGCTTAAAACCCACACCGCAACCACATAGCTCATCATACGGGTAGATACAATCAATTCTTTTAGGGTCTAGAACGGCTACCGCATCTGGAATTTGCTTGCCGGGTCGGTGATGGTCACAGATAATAAAATCAATCCCCTTTTCACGGGCGTAAGCTATTTTATCAATGGCCTTGATGCCACAATCAAGAGCTATAATTAGGCTGAATTCGTTATCATCTGCAAAGTCTATTCCCTTATAGCTGATGCCGTATCCCTCCTCATATCGATCTGGAATATACGCAGACACCCTATCGTAGTAGGACTCTAGAAAACTGGATACCAGCGCAACGCTTGTGGTGCCGTCTACGTCATAATCACCATATACCAGGATGCGCTCACTATTAGCGATAGCGGTCTTGATTCTTGCTACCGCCTTTTCCATATCCTTCATAAGAAATGGATCATGGAGTTGTTCCAGCCGTGGATTAAAAAAAGCTTCTGCCTTACCATAGGTATCGATGCCCCGTTGCACCAGCAAACCGGCTAGAGCAGGGTCTATTGAGAGCTCGCTCGATAGCTGTGCTTGCTTCTTTTCTTCTGGTTTGGGAATTAAGGTCCACCTCATCAATCAGCAAGATACCCAATAGATGAAAATTGGTGTCGCTATAATTGATTAAAAGTTTCTGCCGTAATGTACTATACCTCTAGAAGTGTAGTCAGCATTTAGCTATATAAAAAAACCATGCTTCTGTTATAGAAGCATGGTGTCTAGTATAAACCTCGCGTGAATAAAACTGTGATATTTATTCGATATTGTAAAACAGCACTTACCGCAACATGAAATCGACACTTAATCCGCTGGGGTTAGTATAAGTTGCCTGGTTATCACAACTTCCATCACCATAGTCGATGGTACCATTTCTATTGGGCCTATTGATTTCCACCATTCCAGAAACTATGTAGTTGCACCGGTAGGGTTTTGTAAGAGTGGTGATTACCGTGGTAGTCATCGTGTTACCATTAGGTCCAGTTACTGTTCTTCTGCCATCATAGATATCAAGAATATTATCTCTCAATCTTGTGGTGTCTCCACCGGCGTCCATTCTTATGCTACGGGTGGAATTGAAGGTGAACACCGCACCGTTCAACCTAGTAATGCTTCCACTAGTAACCGTACGAGTCCAGTCCGGAATATTACTGTTGCTGTTGTTAGTGTGAGTTATAGTTCCTTCTAGTGCCCTACCATTCAATACGTAATTACTGCGTTCTATGGTAAGTACTGCTCCCTGATTGATAAGCCTGTCACTGAACGTAAAAGTAAGAATACCCGCTCTGGTATTGCCACGCGGTCCTGTGCAACCTGTTCCAAAATCCAATTCATAAGTTATGGGAAATTGACCCCTAGTTCCTGTTACCGTAATGTAAACACAATCCCTAAAGCTATTTGTCGAGATCACTCCTGGATTTACCCCGCGTCCAAAGGTTTGATCAAAACTTTCCTGAAGATCAACTGCGGTTTCAAAGTCAAAGCCGGTAGAACTATCGGCTATGGCGTCTGTAGTAATCAAATCTGCATTGAGAGCGGCAGCTACTGCTTGTTCTATGGCGGCATCGTCATCGCTGGAACAGGCGCAAACCATACTGAGCACCATGATTGAAAGTCCTAGTTTTGAAATTGAATTTTTCATGATTTTTATTTTAGGTTACCCAATTAAGACTGCCAAGTTTTATTTTGGTTTAAATTACGAGGTAAATTTTATGTATTTTGTATCATTCCGTAGACTAAAATCTGACCTATGCCACTAGTAACCCCACTTGACCCAACCCATGATGCTGAGACAAGAGCACTAGCTGAGTTCTTCAATGAGACTCTGGGTTTTTGCCCTAATTCAGTACTTACGATGCAGCGCCGTCCAGCAATATCGCAAGCATTCATCAATTTGAATAAAGCAGTCATGGCAAATGAAGGCCGGGTAACTAGCGCGCTTAAAAGAATGATAGCCTGGGTTTCCAGCAATGCTACAGGCTGCCGCTACTGCCAGGCTCATGCGATACGCGCCGCACAGCGTTATGGCGCCCATCAAGAACAATTGGATAATATCTGGGAGTACCGCACTCACCCAGCATTTAACGATGCACAGCGTGCTGCGCTGGATTTTTCCCTTGCTGCCAGTCAGGTACCCAACCAGGTTGATAAAGAATTGCAGCAACGCCTGCGCAAGTACTGGGATGATGGAGAGATCGTAGAGATCTTGGGTGTTATATCGCTATTTGGCTATTTAAATCGCTGGAATGATACTATGGCAACTACACTAGAAGATGATGCCATCAATAGTGGCAATGAATTTCTGGGCAAACACGGCTTCAACGCTGGGAAGCACCAATAAGTCTTAATGATATTTAGCAACATTGTTTGAAAGTTCCGCTTTCGCGAAAGCGGAATTACTCACGCATCAATACTCCAATAGAATCAAAGCCGGTTATCTAAAATCTTGTGAATATAGGAGGGATAAGTACTAAATTTGAACCCACTAGGCCCCGTAGTTCAATGGATAGAATAAGAGTTTCCTAAACTTTAGATCCAAGTTCGATTCTTGGCGGGGCTACTATTTGCACTCTATTTTCCATCAAAGAGAATCAGTCTGGAATTACCCTTGACAAATACCTCGATGATGAACTGGTCTTTACGCTCATAGCCCAGCCCGGTAAGATCATTTGTGTTGACCAGATAGCACCCGTTTTGACCTCTCAACACCATACCGATGGATTTATCGTCCTGCCACATGGAAAAACCATCCTCAGTACGCTGGAGTGTCCACGTTCCATCTTGACTGGTATATGTTTTAGGTAGATCTGTCAAAACGATAACTTCGTTAATCACAGCAGCTTTCCGTGCCGTGCTTTCTTCATTAGAAAAAGCTGGATTCATGCGATTTTCATCGAGCTCTTGCGCTAGCGAATTTTCTGTATTGACCTGCTGGTCTTTTCCCGTATAACTTAAATCACTAGTTCCCATCACCTCGAGAGCTTCCCTAACTGACTGGAAGTAAGCTTTTTGATAATTTTTACTTTTGCTTTTTCCTTCGGTTTGAAAAATTGATAATCCAGAGCAATCGACCAGTTCTATGGAAACCTTAGTCAGCAGCATTCCAGACTTTGAGGCGCGTACATTAAGCGTATTGCAAAGACCCCTATTCATATCAAGCGGCAACGCATCGGTGTTTTTAAAAGCATTGATCCCTCTTTTTTTCAATTCAAATACCATAAGATCATTAAGATCGTATTGGTCTGGAGAACTTTGAAACTCAAACTGGCTGGGTACCAGCACATATTTGTAATCAGATATTTTTTGCGCATGTAGAAGACCTGTTGATACAAGTAAGGTTGTGAAAAAGAAATTACGTAACATCTATGGTATATTAAAGTGCTGGACTGGTGAATTACAAAGGTAGTTGCTAGCTCCCGCAAGCTGCAAAATAAGTAGCTTTGTAAATCGATATACGCCATACACACAATGAACGAGAAATTACTGCTGCTTAAGAAATACTATGGCTATGATAGCCTGCGTCCCCTGCAAGAACCCATTATCGATGCGGTTTTAACTGGTAAGGATCTCATGGTGGTCATGCCTACTGGCGGCGGTAAATCCTTGTGTTTCCAGTTACCATCCCTTATGACGCCGGGTTTGACCCTGGTCATCTCACCACTTATTGCATTGATGAAAGACCAGGTAGATGCGTTGCGGGCAAATGGTATTCCAGCCAGCTATTACAACAGTTCACAGGAGTTACATGAACAACAACAGGTACTGGCAGCAATTGAGGAGAAATCCATTAAGTTGCTATACACCGCACCAGAGAGTATTGCAGGACTACTTAACCACCTCAAGACGACCACACTCTCATTAATTGCGGTAGATGAAGCGCATTGTATATCTACCTGGGGGCATGATTTCAGACCTGCTTATACACAACTTGCCCATTTAAAAACAAGTTTTCCGGACACGGGAATCATAGCACTTACCGCAACTGCAGATCGCGCTACAAGGGCAGACATCAAAAAGCAGCTTAACATAGGACACGCGACAGATTTTGTGGCATCGTTTGACCGTCCTAACATCAATCTACAGGTAAGACCGGGTATCCAGCGTATGGAGCGTATGCGCAGGTTTCTTAAAAAAAGACCCGGACAGGCTGGAATTATCTATTGCTTGAGCAGGAAATCTTGCGAGAGTATTGCTGCCAGGCTCAATAATTATGGATTTAATGCTGCAGCCTACCATGCTGGTATGGAACACCGCTTCCGCGAAAGCGTACAAACAAAATTCCTCAATGATCAGATTGATATTGTTTGTGCTACCATCGCCTTTGGGATGGGGATCGACAAATCAAACGTAAGATTTGTAATCCATTATAACATGCCCAAGAACATAGAGGGCTATTATCAAGAGATAGGGCGCGCTGGGAGGGATGGACTAGATTCACAGGCGGTATTGTACCATAGCTATTCTGATATGATCCAGCTACGCAAGTTTGCAGAGTCAGGTGGAAATAGCGAGGTGCAAATTGCAAAACTGGAGCGCATGAAGCAATTTGCCGAGGCCCTTACCTGCCGTCGTCGCATGTTGTTAAGTTACTTCAATGAATACCTGGAAGAAGATTGTGGAAATTGTGATGTATGTGAAAATAAACCACAGCTAATTGATGCTACACTAATCGCCCAGAAGGCACTAAGTGCTGTTTATCGCATGAAGGGTATGGCCTCAATGAACCTGCTTATTGATATACTGCGTGGTGCGAGTAATGCCGGCGTTGTGGAAAGTGGTTTTGCGGGTATCAAGACCTATGGAGCGGGCAGGGATATATCGTGGAAGGACTGGCAGCAGTATATTATTCAACTTATCAACCATGGAATCCTAGAGATCGCATTCCACGACCATAACCGATTGAGACTTACCCCGCAGGCGCAAGCAGTTCTCTTTGAAAACAAAGAAGTCCAGCTAGCGATGCCCATCGAGCATATGGAGGCGAAAAAAGATCTGGTTGACAAACCCAGCACTTTAATTATCGATCAAGAGGTGTTGATGGGTCTTAAAGATGTCCGGAAACATATAGCAAAAGAATATAATCTAGCGCCTTTTATGGTTTTTAGTGATGCCTCACTACAAGATATGGCGCAAAGAATACCCCTTACCATGGAGGAATTCCTGGACATTACAGGTGTGGGTGAGCATAAACAACAGCAATATGGTGAGGTATTCCTCACTAAGCTGCAAACTTTTTACTCAAGAAGAGATGGTGTTTTCTCATACCGATCCAGCAACTCAGTCAAAAATTCTCGAACTAAGAAGCCAAAAAGAGTTAAAGGAGATACCATATTAGAAACGGTAAACCTTTTTAAGTCGGGATTAGATGTCGCAAGTATAGCTCAAGCTAGAAAAATGAAAGAAACAACCATATTAAGTCATATGGCCCAGCGTTATTCAACTGATCAAGATCTTGAAATTCTGCCTTTACTAAGTGGTATTGATTTAAAAGCTGTCGCTCGTTTATTACCGGGCTATTTAAAAGAACAGTCTATCAAACAGGTCTATGATTATTTTGATGGGACTATGGAATATGGAGTATTGAGACTCGCACTTGCCTATGTAGAGGCTGAAGCCTTAAAGATCAGCCAAGATGTCTAATCAAATTGATGGTATAGATAAGAACGCAGGGCTAACTCAAGGCTTTTATGGCATCGGTATTCTAAATGGTAAGACCCCAGAAAACCTAGGAGTGCTATGGCGCAGCGCTCAAAATCTGGGAGCGGCATTTATTTTTACCATTGGTCATCGTTATGCAAAGCAGGCTTGCGATACTCATAATGCAGTAGGAGCCATTCCTTATTTTCATTACGTCACCTTTGAGGACTTTTATACGAACTTACCCAAAGGCGCTATGCTGGTAGGTGTTGAAATGACGGATAATTCTATCGCCCTTGAAAATTTTGCCCACCCTCGTAACTGTGTTTACCTTCTAGGCGCCGAAGATCATGGTTTGAGTAATGAAGCAATCTCAAAATCTCATCAACTGGTACAGTTCAGTACACCACGCAGCCTTAATGTAAGTGTAGCTGGCAGTATTGTTATGTACGATCGCAAGGTAAAAGGGCCTACTATTTATATAGACGGTAAACCAAAGCCTTGATATCCGGAAGGTGATAATATAAATAATTTACTGATAATCAGAATGTTATTTAACTTGTCTAGTAAAACTCTATAAACAATTTCCACACTTGACAAAATAGGTTCTTAAAAGGAAATAGCTGTAATTCAGATAGTTTACCTAAAATAGTTTTATTCTTAACAGTAAGGAAACAATAAACTTCCTACATTTGCAACTTAATAATTTATTACATTACAATGAAAGAAGGTACCGTAAAATTTTTCAACGAGTCTAAAGGATTCGGATTTATCGTTGAAGATGGAACAAATCAAGATTGCTTCGTGCACGTAACTGGTCTTATCGATGAGGTAAGAGAAGGCGACAAAGTAGAGTACGAGGAAAAAGAAGGTAAAAAAGGAATGAACGCTGTTAACGTAAGAGTTATCCAGTAAGTTCTACTGATTATATTTTTTCAATCAACAAAACCCGACTCTGTAAGAGTCGGGTTTTTTGTTAGGGCTTTTTTCCTAATTAAATTTTATCCGCTTGATATATAGTTATTAACCTTGTCTGTGTTGAGATAAGTTTGGCTTTTCTTTGTTTTATGACTCATGGATATAATTCAAGATACTTTTTGCCTGAATACCTAAGAAACATCCCTGCGTTATAGTACATACTCATGCTATTAAGCCTATGGCAACGCGAGTGATGATCTAGGATTAAATAAAAAGAATTCCAGAGTGAATCATTAAGATTATAACAACAAAAAAGCCTCACCATATTACAGGTAAAGCTTCTCAAAAAGCATCTTAGTAGACACTTCCAATCTCCAATTGTTTTAGGAGACACACAACTTGAATCGTTCTTGAAATAAATCAAGATTGCGGTCTGGACGGGACTCGAACCCGCGACCCCCTGCGTGACAGGCAGGTATTCTAACCAGCTGAACTACCAGACCGTGCTACTATTTTAAGGACTTTGTAAGCATGTCCATGTTCTGAAGAACGACGCTACTACATTTCTGTCTTAGCGGATGCAAATATACTTTCTATGACTAACCCCGCAACATAATTTTTAGTTTTTTTTATCCTATAGATTTACTTGGTTCCTGTAAGCTTGATTCTGTGCCACCAAATTATAACTATGACACATCACATGAGCAACATTTTAAGCTGGACTGGTGTAAGACATGAGTTACATTTGAATCATGATTAAGATGATTGCCACAGATATTGATGGAACATTACTTGATGAATCACGCTTTTTATCTACTACGACCATAGAGGCTTTTAGGAAATGGAGGGTGCCCAAGATATTGATTTCTGCAAGGATGCCGCAGGCGATGTATTATTTGCAAGAAGCTCTTAATATTGAGAATACACCTATGATTTGTTATAACGGGGCACTCGTTTTAGATAATGAAAAGGTATTGTATTCTATAGACATTCCTCTGCCACAAATCGAAAAGATCATTCAAATTGCTGATGCAAATCAATTACACCTGAGCCTGTATAGAGACAAAGAGTGGTTTGTACCCGCAATGGACTATTGGGCAACTAGAGAAGAAAACAATACAAGGGTCACACCTATTGTTCAGGACTTGGCTGCTACCATGCGATATTTAGGAAACACAAGGGATAAAGGTGGTGCCCATAAGGTGATGTTAATGGGTGATGCGATGGCAATGAATAAAGCTTTTGAAGCTTGTGAACTAGAGATCAAAAAACTAGTTCACTTATACCGTTCAAAAGATACTTATACTGAGATTACTCCTAGATCCACCTCAAAACTGGCAGCTATAGAGCTGCTATTAGATGAAAAATATCCAGAATTGGGATTGGAAAATATAGTCGCCTTTGGGGATAATTATAATGACGAAGAGATGATAAAGGCAGTAGGTTACGGTGTAGCTGTTGAAAATGCCAGGGATATTGTAAAACAGGCAGCGCGATACACGACCCTTCATCACAAGAAGGATGGCGTTGCGTACTGGCTTGCCCGGCATCAATAAAAAAACCTGTATCGTTAAATACAGGTTTAAGTCAAAGTGGAGATAGGTTATTGTATGTCTGCATTAGTTAGTCCCGCAGCACTCATTACCGCATTCATGTCAGAGAGATCCACACCGTTAATATAACTTACTGGTAAAACTACTATCCTAAAGGTTTGCCCTAATACAAACCGGTCTTCAATTACGTCGAGCAAGGTCCTGTCTGGAGCATCCATAAGCAACTCTACATCACCGCTGGTAGCATTGAAATTGTATTGAAACTCCTCTCCAGTAGTGGTATAAAAAATTTGTGGCAGTAAGGTCCATACATCCACGGTACCACCATTTGCTGCAGGTACCTCATCCTGTAGTCGGTAAACCAGGACCATATCATTAGGAAATGCTTCTATTCCTAATGGGAATGGGATAAAGGTGGTGTAGTCTGGACCACCAAAGTCTACGGTACGCTCAAATGACTGGGCGACAATATTAACACCGGGAGGACCCTGGTTACCCTCGCAAGCAGAAAGTAGTACAACTAGGCTAAATAATAAAAGTAATTTTTTCATGATATATGGTTTGATAATTGTGAACCCAATAAACATGCCTAAAATAAATCCATGAGATTAATCGCTACGCTTTGTTTTCTATTATTTATGATTTCCACGCAAGCTCAGATTAACGATGGTGATAAGTTCTTGGCTGCCGGACAATATGCAAGTGCCATAGCAGCTTACGAGCGTGCAGATTCTACATCACAAAGGTTTTACAAAACGGCAAGAGTCTTTAAACTCCTAGGCAACAACGACAAGGCGATAACAAATTACAAACTTGGATTTGAGCTGGATCCTTTACCACCTTCTGCTCCACGTTTTGAGTACGGTAAATTGTTATACGCAACTCATGATTTGATGGCCGCCTTGCAGGTGTTTAACGATTTGATTCAGGAAGATCCAGTCATTGCATCGTACCACTATCACCAGGGAAAAGTGCTGGCAAAACTCAATGATGGTAATTTGATGATTGAAAATGAGGCAGGTTCCGCTTTCGCGAAAGCGTTACAAGTCAACCCACAATACCGCAGCGCATGCATCGAACTGATCAAAAGTCTTCTTAAAAAGCGAGAATACCAAAAGGCATATCAAGCAGCGCAAAAAGGATTGCTTCAAAATCCAGACGATGTTAAAATGAATAGCCTCTTGGCGCAAACGCTGTTGAAGTTAAAGGAATATGCCAAAGCCACCGAAGTCTTCAATCACCTTTTTACACTAGGGAATGATACTGAATTCAATCGCAAAGGCCTGGCGCTGTCCTATTTTCACGAGGGAAAATTGGACGAATCCCTTAAAAACTATGAGCGGTTCCTAGCAGACTATAATGACAGGGATCACGACGTTTACTTCATGATTTCAAAAATATTTACCCGGCAAAACAAACTGAGCAAGGCACAGGATTATATAGAACGCGCTATTGTCTTTAAAACCCCACGATTTGACCAGGAATATTTACAACTTGCTTCTATCTATGCCTTAAAAAAAGATTATAAAAATGCGTACCATGCGTTGAAAAAAGCCAGTAAAGAGAATCCGTCAAGCGAGGACATTGCCTATCAGGTCGCCATAGCGGCAGACCGTTATTTCAAAAAGTACGAGGATAAGGTAAAGGCCTATCAAGCATTTGTCGATAAATTCCCCTACAGCGATTACTCTGCAATGGCAACTGCTAGGGTCAAGGACTTGTCACAGGCGATTTTCATGAGTGCAGGAAAATAGAAAGATTGTAATTTAGCTCGTATGAAATACAGGGCTGCGCTACTGTTTTGTTTAATGCTTTTTTCTTGTAGGACTGAAGAAGAGATCGATGCTGCCGTACAACAGCGCGCTACACAGGACTTTCAGCAAATTGATATTTCTCGCATTGATGCGTACCCGCTATTCCCTGGCTGTAACGAGCTAGATGACACGGCTGGGTGTTTCTACAGAAAACTAGAAGAATTAATCTCCAGCAAACTTAAAATGTGTGAACTGGACTTGCAGCTTGCAGCAAGGGATAGCATCATAGCTGGGATAACCATCAATGCTCAGGGGCAAATACGATATGATGGTATCGTCCAGGGTAACGCAGGAAAAGCAGATCGAGTCTTACTAGATAGTATATTGACTTCCAGACTGTCTCACTTACCTACCATTCAAAGTGCTTTGAAACGCGATATCCCCGTGACCAGTAGCTATAGAATCCCAATTGTTTTTAGCCCATGGGAAGATGATTGATAGCCCTGCCTTGCCACGACGTGCTTCCAGTAATACCTTTAAAAGCTATAGCCAGTACCAGAAATGGGTAAGTGGTATAGCTCAAGAGAAAATACTTTAATAATTTATCTTGTTCAAAAAAACGATTTGCCAAAAAGAGGGTAAGAAAATCGGTGAGCAGTTTAAGTCCGTAGCACAAGATTATTACATCTAGCGCAATCATTTTTAATAGAAAAAGTAGCGGGAGTAGAATAAATGAAAGGCTAGCGGCAAGCACTTGAAAACTCAGGACTTTGTTGAGCAAACTTTTAGTACTTGTAGCTTTTTTTGACCATCGCACCCGCTGCTGGATCATCTCGCTCCAGCCATGCTTAGGATAAGTAGTCACAATTGCCTCTGGATTCTTGAGAAAATGGCAACATTCCACATCGAGTTCCAGTAGTTTTTCCAGTAGAAAAACATCATCTCCGCTGGAAATGTGATCATTGCCGTCATAACCGCCTACTTGTTCAAAGGCGGCTTTGGTAAAACTCATGTTTGCACCATTACACATAAACGCCTTGCGTAGATTAAAACTACCCATAGTGACCAGCTGCAGTGCTAGCATCTCATTAGACTGGAGCTGACCGTTTAAGCTACCGTCAGTTTTTATTATAACTGGGCCAGCAACTAAATGTGAGCTACCGTGTTCCAAATAAAAGTCTGCATAGCGTTGTAGCCAGTAAGGGGGTAGCAGGCAGTCTGCATCAGTACATAGGATATGATCATAAGAACTAGTCGCAACGGCTTGAGTGATTCCGTCTTTTTTTGCTGATGCGCTTCTGGCCACCCGTTGAAGCAAATTCACATCTAGATGTTTGTTATTGTTTTTGAAAGCCTCCAGAAGCTTTGTTGAGCCATCATCTGAACCATCATCGACAAACAAAAATTCTACCAGACGCATGTCATAACGCAAGCTTTCAATAGAATGTAGTAATCGTGGCAAGTGGTCCTCTTCATTCCTATAATTTACGATGACGGTTAACGGCAATGGATTAAGAAGAGTATTTTGTGTTTTAAAAAAACTGATTCTGGGTTGGTAGGTATGTCCCTCTAGTGCTAGACCTAATATCAATATTAGATACACAATAAATACGGCTGCGATAATTCCCTCAAAAATCACAGCTGCAAGGCTTTGAAATTTATAGCAGGTAGCAATAAGCAACCCAGTAGGGTAGGGAATAAGGTATTGCTGATCCATACAAGTCCAGTAACCACAACAATTTGATTATCCATTTCCACTCCCAGAAATACAAAACTAGCTACAGCCAGGCGTACGGGAATATCCAGTAATTGCATAAGTGGCAAGATCGAGACCACCAAATAAAAAACGGCGACGCCTATCAACATATCTAGCGGGTAGAGAGGTACTTCTAGGATAGATAGCGCAAGAATCCAGTTTGCCGAGAAAATCATGTACCGTAGCATGGAATACCCTACAGTTTTCATCCACATAAATGGGTGAACACTAGTTATATCGTATTTATTTTTAATCCAGCGATAGGATAATGCTACGGCTGCGATTACAAATAATAGTGCAACTACGATGGATCCCAGGTATGCTGGGTCATCAACGTAACATACCAGACCTATTAAGCCCAGGCCCACGGTAACCATCATTTGGCTCATATTTCCCACAAGGGTGCGGTCCATAACCGTTTTTTTGCCATGAGCGGGAAAATAAAGTGCCTTAAGACCATATTCTCCAGACCTGAACGGGGTGATGAAGCTTGCCGCTTGCGAGGTGATGTTTTGGATTACGCTTTCGCGAAAGCGTAACCCATAGAAATCGTTTACTAACAACTGCCACTTTTTAGACTCAACGAGCCAACTCAAAAGACTGATCCCGCACATCAACGGGATAAGGAAAAGGGGCATGGATTTGATGCTGTCCAGAATATTAGATGGAGATAGAATTTTGTTGTGCAGCTGTATGTAGATCATGATTGAACATGCGATCACGATACCGTATTTGACGGTGGGTACCACATATTGCTTAGCTTTGTTCCAGTTCAAGCTCATGGGCGAAAATTACAACAATTGGCATCAGAAAAAATAATTCTGGGAATAGATCCCGGTACCGCTATTATGGGATTTGGCATTATTAAGGTAGTGGGAAATTCCATGCAGTTTATACAAATGAACGAGCTGGATATGCGCAAGGTTACTGATCCCTACGTGAAACTGCGGCGTATTTTTGAACGTACCATAGAGTTGATCGACACCTTTCATCCCGATGAGATTGCGCTCGAGGCACCTTTTTTTGGAAAAAATGTCCAGTCCATGCTCAAACTGGGTAGGGCACAAGGCGTTGCTATGGCTGCGGGACTTTCTCGTGATATCCCAGTTACTGAATATGCGCCCCGTAAGATCAAACAATCTATTACGGGGCGTGGTACGGCGAGTAAGGAGCAAGTGGCACTCATGCTCAAAAGCGTATTGAATTTGAAGGAGCTACCCAAAAATCTAGATATGACAGACGGTCTTGCCGCAGCGGTTTGTCATTTTTACAATAGCGGCAAGATTGATGTGGGTAAGGGTTACACGGGCTGGTCAGCTTTTGTAAAGCAAAACGAGGGTCGGGTAAAGAAATAAGTGCTATGTGCAATAATCTCATTATAATTAGTATGCTGTTCACGCTTCTTTCCAGCTCTATGGCTGCTCAACAAACAACCCCACAATACGGCAATATTGATGAATTGCTGGAGCAACTCAATGACGATTCTGTACCCTATATCCATGTTCAAGATTTGAGTAAAAACTTTACCGAGTACCAGATTCTGGACACTCGTAAAAAATCAGAATATGAGGTAAGTCACTTACCAGGGGCCATCTGGGTCGGGCAAAGCTATAGACGTTCTAGAATAAAAATGCTTGACGCCACTACGCCCATAGTTGTGTATTGCACCGTGGGCGTGCGGTCAGAGGATTATGGAGAGAGACTGCTCAAGGCTGGATTTACCCAGGTATATAACTTGTACGGCAGCATCTTTTCATGGAAAGACGCAGGTTACAACCTTGTTGACGGTAACAACCTTCCTACAGATGCCGTACATATCTTTTCGCATGAATGGGGAAAATACCTTAAAACTGGAAAAAAGGTTTTTTAATTAGGAGTTTACTAGATTTCTAAGTCCAGAGATAGTTTCCTTTGGGTCGCTTGATTTAAAAACATAACTACCCGCAACGAGTACGTCTGCGCCGGCGTTGACAAGTTGCCTTGCATTTCCATCAGTCACTCCTCCATCTATTTCAATAAGCGTCGTGGCTTTTTTCAAAGTTATCAGCTCTTTGAGCTCGCTTATTTTGTCAAAGGTATTTTCTATAAAACTTTGCCCACCAAAACCAGGGTTTACACTCATCAAACAAACCAGATCAGTATCTTTTATAATATCCTTGAGCAGATTTATGGGCGTATGCGGATTGAGAGCAACGCCAGCTTTCATACCACAATCTTTTATGAGCTGTAGTGTACGATGTAAGTGGGTACAAGCTTCATAATGAACGGTGAGGATGTCACAACCCAAATCTGCAAACACCTTTACATATCGATCAGGATTCACAATCATCAAATGTGTATCAATAGGTTTTCCTGCGTGTTTTATAATATCTCTTAATACAGGCATACCAAAGGATATGTTAGGTACAAAAACCCCGTCCATAATATCGATATGGAACCAGTCTGCCGCAGACTCGTTGATCATTTCTACATCACGTTGCAGGTTTGCAAAATCTGCAGCTAATACAGATGGGGCTATTAATTTATCGCGGTTCATTCTTATGTTTTTAATGTAATTTTTAGTTTTTACTTTCTGTTTTGATATGCCACGGTTGTATTTTTAGTTCATGCAGGATAAATCAGCTTATTTGTGGTTTGCAATCGTTTGCTTACTCACGCTAATTACAATTACGACCTTGATAGAAGGTGGGCATCATTGGTTCTTTACAACTATTTTAGTTTTGAGTTTGATGATTTATCTACCCTATCTACTAATTCAGTCCTACCGCATCTTGAAAGCCGTTTTTGCGAGAGGTCAATAGGCGATGCACACGTTTTTTGCTTCAGTAAAAAAATCAAGGGCCTTAAAACCGCCCTCTCTCCCCACACCACTCTCTTTCATCCCGCCGAATGGGGTGCGCAAATCCCGATTGAGCCACGTATTGATCCACACAATACCAGCGTCAATTTGTTGTGAACAGCGCATGCTACGATTTAGATCGCTGGTCCATACCGTGCAACTCAAACCATACTTGGTGTCGTTTGCTAATTCGATTGCTTCGGCTTCATCTTTAAATGACATAAGGGTAACAATGGGACCAAATATCTCTTCCTGGTTGAGCTGGCAATCATTTGAGGTCACTTCTACCACCGTGGGTTGTAAGTAGTAACCATTTTTATAACCCTTTACATTTACACGTTCACCGCCACATAGTAGGGTATAATTGTTTTTCAGTTCTGCTTTCGCGAAAGCGGAATCATGATCCTCATCCTGCTCTTTATTATTTTTTGCAATTTCAACGAACCCCTCTACTTTATCCCGATGCGCAGCGCTTACGACTGCACCCACCGTAGTTTCTACATGACTGGGGTGGCCTACTTTCAAATCCCGCACACGCTTTACAAAGTCTTTTTTAAACTCCTCATAAATGGTATGTTCGACCAGGATTCTACTGCCACACAAACAGATTTGCCCTTGATTTGCAAAAGAAGAACGTACTGTTGTTTCCAGCATCTTTTCATAGTCACAATCTGCAAATATTAAATTGGGATTCTTGCCGCCCAGTTCCAGCGATAGTTTTTTGAACATGGGTGCTGCGGTACGCGCAATTGCTGTCCCGGTAGTCGTTCCACCGGTAAAGCTAATTGCTTTGATCTCAGGGTGCGCCACGATGGCCTGACCACAACTTTGTCCCGTACCGTGAACTATATTGAGAACGCCAGGGGGTAATCCCGCCTCGCGTACGATATTTCCCAACACATATGCCGTCGCGGGAGTAATCTCGCTGGGTTTTGCCACGACGCAATTGCCTGCAGCTATTGCTGGTGCAATCTTCCAGGTAAAAAGATAGAGCGGTAGGTTCCACGGCGATATACAACCCACGACGCCTATGGGTTTGCGTAAGGTAAAATTAATGGAGTTTTTACCCACGCTTTCATGGGACTCGCTGGCGTACTGTGTAATCGCATGTGCAAAAAACCTGAAATTTGCAGAGGCCCTGGGGATATCCACCGCTCTTGCCAGAGCAATCGGTTTGCCATTGTCCTTTGACTCTGCTGCGGCAAGCATATCAAGATTATCTTCAATCAAATCTGCTATACGGGAAAGAATTTTTGATCTTTCATCCAGCGTGGTATTTGACCAGGCAGGAAACGCCCGTGCAGCGGCCTGGTAGGCTCGATCTACATCGTCCTCGTTTGAGTTGGGGATCTCACCATAAACCATTCCTGATGCCGGTTCATAATTATCGAGCCATAGTCCACTAAGCGGGATATGGTCTTGATTGTTGATGAAGTTAGTTATATCCATGATGGAACTATTAATAATCGCTGCAACAGTTTGAAATCTATGTATTGGTATTTACTGACTGGAGGTTAATGAATCATTTACCTACGTAAGCAATTGCTTTAATCTCAATCAATAGATGAGGGTGCGGTAATTGATGCACGGCAACTGTGGTACGGGTGGGTCCATCGTAATCAAAGTACTTACCATAGGTCTCGTTATAGTCTTTGAAGTCGTTCATGTTGACCAGAAAGCTGGTCACGTCAACCACATCCTTTAAACTAGCACCCTGGGTTTGAAGGATTGCACCTATATTTTCTAATACGGCAGCGGTCTGAGCGACAATGTCCAAGTTTGTGGTTCCCATTTCATCTACTTGAACCCCGGCAAAAGTATTGTCTGCCCTGCGGCTACTTGTTCCAGAAACATACAGAAAATCACCTACTCGCTTAATATGTGGATATCTACCGCGTGGTTTTGCCTTATTTTCAATAACTCCCATAAATATTTATTTTCTTAGCCAGAGAACTTCTTTTGTTTTCGCTTGAATTGTTCTGTGTAGTGAATCCAGTTCTTGGTCTACGGTAATGTGTTTTTCTTTGAGCAGCCATAAAATTGCTTTGTCCTGAGCCCTACCATTCAAGAGTGCATCAAGGTAATCCACTCCCTGGGCAGGGAAAGTGACTTGTGAATATTTTGACTGGTATTTTTCTTTTGGGTATGCAGCCTCCAGGCGCATCTCAATCTGTCGTTTTTTCTGAAAATCTGGATGCGCGACGCTGTCCCGCATTTCTACAAAGTTATCCAGGGCAAGATCTGCAATGGCATTAGTATCTGGTTTGCGCTGGCTTGAGAATCGGGCAAAAGCTTCCTGCCAGGTTTGTGCTCTCTTCATTATGTGGTCAAAGACGACTACATCTTCAAAACTTGCATTCATTCCCTGACCATAAAATGGTACGATGGCATGACTACTATCTCCCATTAAAAGTGACTTTCCATAAGCATCCCATGGACTACAACGTACAGTTCCCAGCGGTGGTGCTGGATTTGTCTGGTATTGATCTACCAAATCTGGTATATGTTCCACCACGTCATTGAATTCTTCATTAAAAAACTCCTGGATTTCATCGGGCGTTTTGATACCTTCAAAGGAATGACCCTTACCCTTATATTGCATGAAAAGGGTAAGGGTAAAACTACCGTCCAGATTAGGCAACGCAATGAGCATGAACCCACCGCGAGGCCATATGTGCAACGCATTCTTATCAATTTTCCAGTTGCCATCGCTGTTAGGGGGTATACTCAATTCCTTATATCCATGAGGTAACCAGTCGATACTATGGGAAAAATAAAAGTCACGCTGGCTTGCCATTGCCTTACGCACTTGTGAACCAGCGCCGTCAGTCCCAAATAGAACATCGGCCTTCCATTCCTTTTGATTATTGCTTTCTGAGTCGTGGTAGGTTACCGTAGCAGTTTTTAAATCAACGCTGGTTACCGCATCGTCAAAGTCGATCTGTACGTCGTCATAGCGGTCTGCCTCATCCAGCAACAATTTATTGAGCCCTTCACGTGAGATACTATTAATGAACTCGCCATCGCGACCGCTGTATTTTGAAAGAGTGGTATTACCTACCTTGTCGTGTATAAGTCTACCATGCATGGGGATGCACAATTCTCTTACCTTATCTCGCAAGCCTACTAGCTCTAGAGCTTTTAATCCCCGATCTGATAGCGCCAGGTTGATACTGCGGCCTCCATCTACTAGGTTCTTGCGCATGTCTGGCCGCTTTTCCAGAATATCTACCTGATAGCCTAGTTGTGCCAGTCGCAATCCCAGAAGAGAACCACAAAGCCCCGCCCCGGTTATTAATACCCTAGTACTCTTATCTGCAATCTTCATAGGCTTTTTGCTACAATTCTTAAAATTAAGACAGCTGTGCGATGTATGTGATCAATTCTTGATTTATTATATATTTCCCAACCTGTTTTGTGCGATTAGCTGCGTGTCATACTTTACTGGTGCCGGATTTAGAAGCCAATAAAAAAGCCCCAGTTTGAACTGGGGCTTGCATAAATCTAGAAAGGCAGGTCGTCGTGATCCTCTTCCTTTGTGTTTGATATGGGCTCGTACTCATCAAAAGGTGGAACCTCAGGAGCCCCGGTACCCTGATTACCGCCTTGTTTTTCTATACGCCATCCAGAAATGGAATTGAAGTATTTTGTCTCACCTTGAGGGCTTTGCCACTCGCGACCTCTCAAGTTGATTCCTACTTTGACAGCGTCTCCTACATTATAAGAATCCAGGAGTCCCGTTTTGTCTTGTACAAACTCGATCATCAGGTGCTGGGGGTACTGCTCCTCGGTAGTGACTACTAGCTCACGTTTTTGGAAACCGTTGTTGCCAAATGTTTTGGTCTCGCCGATTAATTTGATTTTTCCTTCTACTTCCATAATCTATAGTAATAATGTGCACCAGGCTTCATGCAAGGCGCCCTTGGTTATATATGCTTTAGCTTTCTCGTGTTTTTGAGCGGTGGTGAGAACGGGTATGTCTTCCGCTTTCGCGAAAGCGTAAACATCCTCTTTAACTGGGATGCATTCAACATTACCCAGTTTTCCCAGATCATTTCCTGTTAATATATCACTGTTCCTGGCATGGTCTGGAAGAGCATCAACACCTACACCTAGTGTGGACAAGGGTTTAGGAACTTCAAACATCGCGTCCCTAGAGCGGCAATACCAGTTCCCACCCATGCGTGCCACGGTATCTATTTTAAAGGGATCTATCTTTTCATCTGCATCCAGTACGGCGTCATTTACATGAACCATCACGACCTCACAGATAATCAAGTTACCAGCGCCGCCTTCTTGACCTAGTTCCACAATTTCCTTGACTTTGCATTCAAACTGAACTGGACTTTCTGCCACGCGCGGCGGTGCAACTTTTATACTGTCGACTGCGGTGAGACCGCTTTTTAAAAACTCATCTACCCCGGCATCATATTCCGTGCTGCTCAACGACATTTGCTGCACAATATCATAGCTTACAATATTGATGACTACTTCACCAGTTGCCTGTGCGTTAAGCAGCGTGTGTTTAACCGTATTGTTACGCACGCGCCTGGCAGGTGAAAAAATCATGATGGGCGGGTTTGCACTAAAGACGTTAAAAAACGAATAAGGTGATAAGTTGACCTTACCATCCTGGTCCACGGTACTGGCAAAAGCAATAGGTCGCGGTTGCACCGCTCCCAGCATAATGCCATGAAGTCTAGCGGTTTGAAGGTCTTTGGGGTCTAGTTGCAAATCTTATGTCGTGAACTTACAAAGGTAATTTAATGCCTCACGGTTTCAAAGAGTTTATGAGCTTCTTGTAACTATGTGCAGCAGAAAATTAATTGGCTATCCATAGTTACTTATCTACGTTTTACAGATCTAAATTAAATCATAGTTTAGAATACTCAGTTTCCATGGTGACTCAATAATTGATTCCATACAATTCAATACACTTAACAAATAGACGGGCAAATGGATTCTAAATTGCTAATTGCTCTGTTTTAAAGCCTGCATACTGATTTTACTGTAGATCCTTGGGTGGATTTTGAACTGACTTCTTTTTTAGGGTTACCAGCGTTTTGATCTGTAGGTCAATTATTTTCTAACTAAATTTAAAGTTTAATCAACCACATCTTTTATGAGACGTAAATCTCATGTTACCTCTGCAGCTTCCTTCATCGCCATAATTCTGCTTGTTTGGTTTGCCTTTTCTTCCCAAACCCCCAGTAGCGGTCTAAATAATCAGGTTGCCGCAACAGAATGGTCTACGGCCAGAGCGATGGCTCACATAGAACAAATGGCACAAAAACCACATTACGTGGGGAGTGAAGCTCATGAAGAGGTTGCTACCTATCTGTCTCAAGAATTAAAACGACTGGGCTTATCCCAACAAACTCAAACTGGTTTTACGCTGGACAGTTATGGTAATATGGCGAGACCCACTAATATTATGGCTCGATTAAAAGGTACTGGAACCGGCGATGCGCTAGTTATAATGAGTCACTATGACAGCGACCCACACAGCTCACTAGGCGCTAGTGATGCCGCAAGTGGTGTCGCTACCGTACTGGAAGGAATTAGGGCATTTATGGCAACTGGTAAAAAACCATTGAACGATATCATCGTGCTTTTCACTGATGCCGAGGAGCTGGGCTTGAACGGTGCACAACTTTTTGTAAATGGACATGGCTGGGCACAGGATGTTAAGATGGTGCTCAATTTTGAGGCTAGGGGTAGTGGTGGGCCCAGTTATATGCTGGTGGAAACTAATGGTGGGAACCGTGAGATCATTGAATCTTTTGCAGCTGCCGGGGTTGAATATCCAGTAGCCAACTCACTAGCCTACAGTATTTATAAGATGATACCCAATGATACGGATTTGACCGTTTTTAGGGAAGATGGCGATATCAACGGGCTCAATTTTGCTTTTATAGGTGACCACTTTGACTACCATACAGCCATGGATACACCAGAGCGCCTCGATCTCAACTCACTTGCACACCAGGGATCTTACCTCATGCCATTATTGCAGCACTATGCACAGGTAGATTTGAGTCAGGGGCTCAAGCAACAGGTAGGCGATGACCATGTATATTTCTCCCTTCCATTCATAGGCATGCTGCATTTCCCCTTTTCATGGCTAGCAGGGTTAATAGCGGGCGCTGGAGTACTCTTTGTCGTACTCATGGTTTATGGAATGCGTAAAAAAGTCATCAAATTCAAAGATGTTCTAATAGGTTTCGCGCCTTTTTTAGGTAGTTTAATAATTGGATTTCTGATTATAAACTATGGTTGGGCTGCCATTTCTGGTGCAGCGTTTTATGCAAATAAAGGCAGCGTCTTCCCGTATAATGGATACTGGTTGATTGCTACTGCCGCTTTTATCGGCTTGAGTATCTCATTCATTCTATATTCATACTTTGGTAGTATGCGTGCCGCGGCGAGCCACAGCGTAGCGCCACTCTTTTTCCTATGGTTCATATGTTTGTTGATTGCTTTTCCTGTAGGGGAGGGTGGACTTATCCCGGGAGTCTTTTTACCAGGTGCCGGTTACTTTGTAGTTCCATTGATTTGCGGCCTGGTAATGTTATTCTATGTTATCTATAAACCTAGGCCCAGCTACGTGTTCCTTGTAATACTGGCGATACCCGCCATAGTTGTCTTTGCGCCTTTTATAAAGGCATTTCCCGTTGCACTAGGCATGGAAATCTTGTTTGTAGCAACCATACTTACCGTTTTATTGTTTGGGATGCTGTATCCCATTATAGGTCATTACAAAAAGTTGAAACCACTTGCTGTATTGTCGTTGATAGTAGCCGTAGTATGCGGGATTACCGCTTTTGCTAAAGCAGAATTTTCCCCCTCACAACCCCAATCCACCAGCCTAGTCTACATTAATGATTTAGATACGAATACCGCTACATGGGCGACTTATGACCGTACGCTTACCGATAGAACCAAGGCGATAATGGGATCAGATTTTCTGAGCGCCAAAGAACTGGAAAGCAATACCATCAGTTCAAAATACGGCAACCGTTTCCGTCATACTGCCGTTGCGCCGTATGTACCGCTGGATGACCTGAACTTATCCATAAAAAGTGACAGCATCACAAGTGGCTTGCGTACTGTAGAATTTGAGTTGTCCAGTAATTCGCCGATTCATCGCTATGAAATTTTTATAGATTCTACCTACCGTTTCAAAAAGGGAAAGATCAACGCGATAGATCTTGAACAAAACAACAATACAGGAGAAGTGTTGCACAAACGGTATGGCAATCGAGTGCTCAGTTACTATGTTCAGGACAACCTGCCGCTGTCGATTTCCCTGACCTTTGAGGAGTCTGTAAATCCAGAATTGCTAGTCTATGCGGCGTCTTTTGATCTTCTTGAAAACAAACAATTAGAAATTCCCGCCCGTCCAGCAGATGAAATAAGCAAACCCTTTGTACTCAACGATGCCATAATCCGCAAGAAGACTATTGTTTTAAATGGTCAGTAGAACCTTTGCATAATCGTTAGTGTCTCTAGAATAAGTGCAAAACACAAGCGTACTGTTTTAGCAAACACCTACAATCGTTGAAATGTGGTTAGGATGATAGCACTTATAGGCAGCAGTTTTTGATAGCCCTATCTATTGTATTTTTTCTACCACTTTTTAAAAGGTAGTTTACTCAAGTAGGAATTATAGTATTTCTTATCACCAGTAACTTCTTCTTTGATCCAATCAGGTAATTCAATAGACTGGTTTTCAGATTCCAATTCCACTTCGGCTAGAATAAGTCCATTATTGTCATCATGAAAGATGTCCACTTCCCAGATCATTGCATCATGGTTCAGTCGGTATCTGGTTTTGTGAATGATTGATTCCAGACATAGCGGCCATAATTCTTCAAGATCTGACAGCAACAGTTCCTTTTCCCACTCGCTGCGGCTCATCCCCGATTTATTACTTGCACCCTTGATCGTGAGAAAACCTGTATCGCCATATTGTCTGATGCGTACGGTGCGTTCAGGATCAGTTGATAGGTAACCCTGCTTAATATTCAAGCCGGAGCATCCATCCAGAAACGAGGTGTTCTTGACCAGAAACTTTCTTTCTATCTCTATCATGCTGCGACAATTGATTTAATCTCTTCACTTTCAATCCTATTCTTGTGATAGCCGTCTATCGCAATTATGATCATGGATTTTGCAATAACTTCAGGTGCAATGATGCGGTACTTTTTCAAAAAACCGATCATCAAGGGATCTGCCAGCGTTTGCAGTTTTTTCCAGATGCGCTCAAAAGGTCTTCTTTCCTCGCGCTCCCCACCTATAAGTGCGGGCTGTACAAAATAACACTCTGCAAAACCTATGGTTTCTATGTCTCGCTCCATCTCCCCCTTACCCCGGTTATATTTGAAACTACTATTTGGGTCTGCGTCTAGTGCGCTTATGGCTAATACCTTGTCCACCCCTTTCTTGAAAGCAGTCTGGGCAACCATAACCGGTAAGTCATGCTCTATGCGGTAATAATCCTTGGGATCGGGAGTTTTGGCCTGGGTCGTTCCCGTACAGATAAATAAGTGATTACCCCTCATTTCTTTGTGATATGTTCCAGGATCTAGGAGGTCGACCTGGTACTGGTCCAGTTTAGGATGATTTTTGGGGATACGCTTTCGCGAAAGCGTAACAACTCTATCATACCGATGATCTCCCAGCAATTTATCTAGCAACAAGCCACCAACGAGTCCCATCCCGCCGACGAGAATTGCCGTCAAACCCGTATTGTTTATCCCAGCCACTGGCTCCATGGCAAGCGTGTCAATACCAGAATAAATGAGAGCGTGTAGAAAATAGCCAGCATCTTGAACTTACCCTTGCTCACGATTTTCTTTTTGTGTTTTGAATATCCTATCGTCAACAAGGCTACCGCTACAATCATCGTTAAGGGATGCTCTAGGGCCAGCAATCGTAGGCCACTATTTTTCATGACGGTACTGGTCTCGCTTACGAGACTTGTAAAATAACCCGAGGTGAACCAGAGAGCAAGTCCCATCAATAACTGGATATGGGTGACGATAAGCGCGACAAGGGCTAGCGAGAAATCGCGATTGCCAAATTCCTTTTTGCTCAATAATCCTATGATGGCATTGATGGTGGCTATTCCCAAAACCAGTAACAACAGGTATGCCCAGCCAGAGTGAGCGTGCTTTAAAATTTCCATAAGGGTAAAATGATATATTCAAAAATAGCCGAAAACAAAGAACCCTGCTCACGTGAGCAGGGTTCTTTTAAATTATGTAACTCAATGATTAGTTGAAGATGTATCTCAAACCGATCTGGGCTTGCCATCTAGAAGATCTTACCCCACCATCATCAATCTGCTCAAGATCTCCAGGGAATTCAGGATCAAAGTTGAACGCAGGGTCCGGCCCACCAGTTACTGTAGTAATAGGTGCTATGTTACCAAACCTGTTTGCAAAAAATGATTGCTCGCCCCAGTCCTTATTCAAGAAATTCAAGAAATTAAATATGTCGATACTAGCCTGAAAAGTGTGTTTCTTACCACCAAAGTCTAGGCTGAAGTCTTGTAATAACTTAAAGTCAACGTTATGGTTCCATAGGTTTCTATCACCATTACGCTCTGCATACTCGCCTCTTCTTTCTGACAGGTAGTCATTGTTGTCGATGTAGCTATTCAACGCCGCCCATTGCTCTGCCGCGGTTACCGTGGTTGTAGTACCATCAGCATTGCGACGGTCAAAATCAACTAGGTTGATCTCACTCTGGTTTTTGGGAATATAGATCAATGCATTGTCACTGGAATCATCACCTAATAAATCACGTCTGTCATTATAGATGTAACTAATGGTTCCCCCTTGCTGGCCGTTATAGAAAAAGCTGAAAGTAGTGGCAAAGTTCTCGCTCCATTCAATCTGATACGATCCATTTGCGCTGATCCTGTGACCTAGAGCAAATTGAGAATTACCTATTCTAGCATTGTTCTTACCGTTTACGGTTACCGTATTTCTCCATTGTGAACTGTTTTGGGAAGAAGTACCCTCAAAGATGGATTTTGCCTGGCCATAAGAGTAAGCGATTTGCCCACCAAAACCGTTTTGAAATGGCTTAGTCAACACAAATGAACCGGTGTATGACCATCCTTCATTCGTGTTAGTTCCCAGAATGATTCTGGTATACTCACTATCAATTCTATTTCTACTATTGAAAAAGACTCGATCATCTGCCCCGTTGAGTGTTCCTACTGGATCGCCTACGTTTAGGTTTTGATAGGAAACATTATTGATGGTTTCATTATACAAGAAGTCCGCAGATGCGATCAATCCCCACCATGGAAGCTTCTGGTCAATACCTATGCTGTACTTCATTACCTGAGGTAACTTGAAGTCTGGCGCAAAAATGTCAATCTGTCCACCTCTGGTAGTACTACCTGGTAATATTCCACTTCCAGGAGCTGGACCGTTACCTGTAGGTTGGTTAAGGGGATCTGGACTGAAGATCAATTGTCCCGGAGCAAAATCGCCTTCATTGACACCACCTATTGCGATACCATTGTTGTTGTAGGTAGCACCCGGCCATACTAGAGGTATTCTTGAAGTAAAGATTCCCAATCCACCACGTATTTGTGTGGTTTTGTCTCCAAAGACATCCCAGTTGATCCCCATTCTAGGAGAAACGTGTATCTGGCTTTTGATCTTTTTACCTACGCGTGCTCCCTGCAGGTCTTTACCTGCTGCTTCCAGTAGCGCAACGGTTCTAGTATTGAAGTCTTCATTCACGGTACCCTCGTCAAGGAATGGAACATCAAAACGAACTCCATAGGTCAACTTAAAGTTATCAGTCAGGTTCCATTCATCCTGAGCATAAAGACCTAGTTGAGAATAGTTGAATAGTGCCGCGGCACCCTCTGCATCATCACCTATCACTCCTGCTGGATCTAGCAATGAATAGGAATAATCGTATTCAGATGGCTCTGCATTAGTATTGGGATCGTTGTCAAAATAGGTATTGAAATCTGCTATGGAATCAAAACGATACTGTCCAAAGTTTTGACGTATAAATACGTTTCTGATGTCATAGGATTCAAAGTTTGCTCCCAGCGTAATGTTGTGAGCGCCTTTGAATATATTGAAGTTGTTGGTAATAGTGAACACATCTTGATCTAGGATGTTACCAGTAGAAAACGGTTCAGATCCAAAGGTGATTCTTCCATCACCATCGTCAATAGTTACCCGTGGGAACGGGTCTCCTATCTGATTCCTATCATCCCTTACCGTACTGTAGCTCACGATCAGGCTATTTGCAAGCGTATTGCTTATGGCACTATTCCATTCAATAGTACTGAAATTTGTCTCTGATGGGAAAAAACGTCCACCATTACCAAAATTGATAGAAGTATTACCACTACGGCTAGGTGATAGTTGCTCACCGTAAACATAGTTGTACTTGAAGGTCAACGAGTTCTTGTCGTTGATGTTGTAATCCATTCTCAAAGTAAAACGATCTGTTTCCAGCGTGTTGACAATATTACCAAAACCTCCTGGATTATAACCAATACCTATCAGGTTTTGGCTTAATTGATTAATGGTGTTTAAATCACTATCACCACCATACTGACTGAAATCAAATGGGCGTGGAGTTTCCTCACGCTCAATCTCAGCATTTACAAAAAAGAAAAGCTTATTCTTGATGATGGGACCTCCTAGCCGCACACCATACAGGTTTGTGTTGAATTCGTCCAGACGCTCTCTGTTCTCTTCTCTTATACCGGTAGGTGTTTTTCCCGCCAGTTTCTCATTTCTGGTAAAGTAGTAGGCACTTCCTTCCCAGTTGTTACTACCAGATCTGGAAATCGCGTTAATGGAAGCCCCAGTAAATCCAGATTGTCTTACGTCAAACGGGGCAATGTTGACCTGGAAAGATTCGATGGCATCTAGAGAGATGGGATTGATTCCTATCTGTCCACCATTAGTTCCTGTATTTGCTAGACCAAACACGTCGTTGTTTACAGCACCATCAATTGATATGGAGTTGTAACGGTTGTTCTGTCCACCTACTGATATGGAACCACCTTCACTTACCTGTGCCTGCGGGGTTTTACGCAAGATGTCATCGATACCACGAGTTACCGTAGGCAGCGTGTTGATCTCTCTTGTAGAGATATTAGTCTCGGGTCCGGTATTGCTGGAATCAAAGATACCGTCACGTACCGCGGTAACGGTTACGGCTTCCAGCGCATTAGCCTCGTCAGTCATGGTTAGACTGATACTTTCAGATTCACCCAATTGTAAAAATATGTTCTCTAGGCGTTCTTCCTTCTTCCCTACATAGGTAATAATAATGGTATAGGGTCCACCCACACGCATGTTCTGTATGCGGTAGTACCCGTCAATATCTGTCGATGTAGCGTACTGCGTTCCAGTAGGTGTGTGTAATGCCTGGATCGTAGCACCCAGGAGCGGTTCATTTCCAGTCTCGAGAATACGACCGTTGATACTGGACGTAGTCAATTGCGCGCTCGCTATTGCTGTACAGAATAGCAAGGCTACAAACGTAAATAATTGTAAAGTTCTGTTCATTGCAGAATTTTTGAATTTAGGCTGCAAACTTACTGCTACATACAGTAAACCTATATTAAGCTAACATTAAGAATACTGTACAACGCATAGTTTAAAAAACTGAAAGCCAGTATATTATGATCTTGAGTTGTAAAATCTTTGTAATAAATTTGTTGTGCTTGCATCATGACCGTCAGTTGTAACTGTTTCTATATCCTTAAGTATGCGATCTGCAAGTACCTTACCCAGTTGCACTCCCCACTGATCATAGCTGTAGATGTTCCAGATGACCCCCTCCACAAATATCTTATGCTCGTACATGGCAATCAATTTCCCCAGACTTTTTGGGGTAAGTTCATCTATGAGTAGGGTAGTGGTGGGATTGTTACCCTGAAAAACTTTGTAGGGTAATATTTTATTCATTTCCTGGGCAGTTGACTGGTCATTACTTGCCATATCTGCGGCGGCTTCCTCCAGCGTCTTACCGTTCATGAGTGCCTCTGTCTGGGCTATGAAGTTTGCCATGAGCTTGTTGTGATGGTCGGGTTGGTGGTATTTCGCTTTCGCGAAAGCGATAAAATGAGCCGGAATCAACTTTGTACCCTGATGTATAAGTTGGAAAAAAGCGTGTTGCGAGTTAGTTCCAGGTTCACCCCAAACAATGTTCCCGGTTTGATAAGCCACCTTCTCACCGTTGCGATCCACGCTCTTACCGTTACTTTCCATAATAGCCTGCTGTAGATAGGCTGGCAGGCGATGTAGGTATTGAGTGTAGGGAATGATGGCCTCACTTTCTGCCTGGTAAAAGTTGTTGTACCATATAGTTAATAGCGCGAGCTGAACGGGTATATTCTCCTCAAACTCACGGTTCAAGAAATGTTGATCCATATCATGGGCACCATCCAGGAGTTGCTGGAAGGATTCTGTGCCTACTCCCAGCGCAACACTCATGCCTACGGTACTCCATAGCGAGAATCTACCCCCTACCCAATCAAACATGGGGAAGATGCTCTTTATATCAATACCAAAAGTTGTCGCCTTATCGACATTGCTGCTTACCGCAATGAATTGCTGTGCGACTGCTGCATTCCCCACTCGTTCTATAAACCAGTTCCTGATGATTGTAGCGTTAGTCAAGGTTTCTTGAGTTCCAAAAGATTTGCTGACTATTACAAACAACGTGGTCGCTGGGTCTATTTTCTTGAGCACTTCTTCTACATGATCGCCATCCACGTTTGAAACAAAATGTAAGTCGAGTTCATTCTTGTAAGCCTGTAGAGCTTCATAGATCATGACCGGTCCCAGGTCACTACCACCTATACCTATATTGACTACACTCTTGAACTTTGACCCGTTTGAAGCCTTGTGGTGGCCTGCGTGAACCCCGTCCACAAATTCAAACATTTTCTGTTTACTGGCAAGGGCTTGTTCAATATGGCTTGCCGCATCACCCTCAACTTTGGGATTTCTCAAGGCTGTATGTAGTACAGCTCTACCCTCAGTAGCATTGATTCTCTCTCCAGTAAAATAAGAATTGATCGCTTCTTTCAATCCACATTCCTGAGCAAGTTTTACCAGTAGGTTTCTAGCGGTATCATCGATTAGGTTCTTGGAAAAATCAACGTAAAAGTCCTCATCTACTATGGTAAAATGTTCAGCACGTTTTGGGTCTTCTCTGAAAGCTTCTCTCAGATCAAACTTTTTTTGATGTTCAAAATTTGCGGTGAGTTCTTTCCACGCGGTTGTTTCTACGGGAGATATGTTTTTCATAAGAAATGACTTTGATAGATGGTGCTTGGAAAATGAGTCTTTAGAAATGATGGGACTCTACAGGTCAACCGCTCCGGAAATTTTTCCCATCCACTCCTTACGGTCGTTCACTATAAATTTATAATCTTTTGAATCAGTACTGACCTTCATTCCGTTATTCATGACATTTAAGCTTTTAAAGTGACCTATATTCTTTATGTCCTTAAGCTTAATATTAATTTGTTGTGAGGGGAAATTATATTTATGAGCGCGGAATATTAGTCGTTCACCAGTAAGAAAAAGCTTGCCCCCCGTTGCAATCCAAGTATGCATGGAATTTACCGGGCCGTAGAAATGTACTTTTTCATTGTCTAATAGCTTGGGTGTAATTAGGACATTTTTGTTAAAATATCCGGCTATGTGTGTCATCCCTTGCGGGAACAGTAATCCGAATAGGAGACCGAAACCTATTCCTTGAAAAAGTATGTCATTGAGCAAGACTTCATCGTTAAATAACCACTTGATTAAAGCTACAAAGACCCCGTGTAGAACGGCGGACAGTATGACAATAACGATCCTTGCCTTCCAGCTGAATTTTTGCGGGTCACCACCTATTTCTATAGCTCCATTTGTATCCATATCTATTTATAAAATGTCCTCGTGATCTTCCTTAAAGGGAACCTGGTCTATTTCATTTCTTAACTCTACAATACTGGTAAGATAGGCTTCAAGTTTATCTTTAGGTAACGGTTTTGCACTAGGTAGATTCTGTTTATAGGGATCTACCTGTCTCCCATTGAACCAAAAGCGGTAGCAAACGTGCGGCCCGGTAGCCAGTCCGGTGCTGCCTACGGTCCCTATGGTTTGTCCCTGCTTTACCCGCTGCCCCTGCTTGACAAGTCGTTTAGTCATGTGTAGGTACTGGGTGGTGTACTTGTCGCTATGCTTGACCTTTACGTAATTACCATTGCCCCTAGTATAGCCAGATTTGATCACCACTCCATTTGCCGTGGAGACTATAGGGGTACCGTAGCCAGCAGCATAGTCTGTTCCCTTGTGTGCTTTCCATCTTTTCTGTACGGGATGAAAACGCCGTTTAGTATATCGGCTAGAAATACGAGTATAGTCAACAGGAGCTTTAAGAAAGAAACTACGCAAGGGCTTACCATTTTCATCGTAGTAATCATCCAGATTATTAACGGTATCCGTAACGTGATTGAATGCGTAAAAAGGGGTTTTGTCAGTTTCAAACACCGCCGCATCAATACTTTCAATTCCTGCGTAAACAGTATCATTAATATATCGTTCTTGATAGATCATTTTAAAACGATCCCCTTTTTGTAATTTGAAAAAGTCAATCGACCATTTGTAAATATCAGAAAGCTCATTAATGGCACTCATTCCCAAACCTTCATCTTCCATAGCCTCTGACAAAGTGCTGGTAATGATACCACTCGCGGTTTTTGTTTTATAGGATATGGGGTGACTCGCCTTGTAGGCGTTAAGTGTATCAGCTAGTTGAACCACAACGTAATCCATTCTAGAAGGCTCATAAATGAATGCGGCCGGCGTACCCAGGCTATCTTGTTTTTTTAAAATGGTGTAGGGTTTGCCTACCTGTATGCGCCTCACGCTATAGACC
>JBARYP010000011.1:0-76944 GCA_049647945.1 Nonlabens sp.
TTAAAAGAGTAATCTCTAGGAATTGGACCAAAGATTCTTCCTCCACCGCGGAATACACCAGATTTGATAGAACCAGCTCTAGCAGTACCAGTTCCCTTTTGTTTTTTGATTTTTCTAGTACTACCTACAATCTCAGCTCTCTGCTTAGCTTTATGAGTACCTTGACGCTGGTTAGCAAGATATTGCTTTACATCTAGGTAAATAGCGTGTTCGTTAGGTTCTATACCGTAAATACCGTCAGCAAGTTCAACTTGCCTGCCAGTATCCTGTCCTTTACTATCAATTACAGCTACCTTCATTATTTCTGTATTGTTACATAAGAGTTCTTTGCTCCAGGAATACACCCCTTGACCACTAATAGATTCTTATCTTCTATTACTTTAAGCACTCTTAAATTTTGAACTTTTACTTTTTCGTTCCCCATTTGTCCTGCCATACGCATTCCTTTGAAAACGCGTGCTGGATAAGATGCCGCACCTATTGATCCAGGTGCTCGCAGTCTGTTATGTTGACCGTGGGTAGCTTGACCTACACCAGCAAATCCATGGCGCTTTACCACACCTTGGAATCCTTTACCTTTTGAAGTACCAGACACATCGACAAACTCACCCTCGGTGAACATTGATACTGTGATGGCATCTCCTAATTTGTACTCCTCATCAAAACCTTTGAACTCAACTGTTTTCTTTTTGACAGCAGTGCCGGCCTTCTTAGCGTGCCCTAAAGCAGCTTTTGTAGAACGCTTGTCTGATTTGTCATCGAAACCTAGTTGAAGGGCTACATAGCCATCCGTCTCTTCAGTTCTGACTTGGGTAACTACGCATGGACCAGCTTCAATGATCGTACAGGGCATATTTTTCCCGTTCTCATCATAAATGCTCGTCATGCCTATTTTTCTTCCTATTAACCCAGACATAAATATAATTTAGTTATTCTTATTTATATTAAAAGTTCCGCTTTCGCGAAAGCGGAACTCTAAACTCAATTGATTACACTTTAATCTCTACCTCAACTCCACTAGGCAACTCAAGCTTCATCAATGCATCAATAGTTTTTGATGAAGAACTGTAGATATCTAACAGCCTCTTGTAACTACTTAATTGGAACTGCTCACGTGATTTCTTGTTAACGTGAGGGGATCTCAATACGGTAAAGATTTTTTTATGGGTAGGCAATGGGATAGGACCCGTTACTACCGCACCGGTATTCTTTACTGTTTTTACGATTTTTTCAGCAGATTTATCTACCAGCATATAATCGTAAGATTTTAATTTAATTCTGATTTTTTGACTCATCTTCTGAATATTAAGCGTTTCCTTTTGATGCTGCGATTACTTCCTCGCTGATGTTTGATGGAGTCTCAGCATAGTGAGAAAATTCCATTGTACTAGTCGCACGACCAGAAGATAAAGTACGCAACGTTGTTACATATCCGAACATTTCAGATAGTGGCACTTCTGCCTTGACCACCTTTGCGCCGGCTCTATCACTCATATCGCTGACTTGACCTCTACGACGGTTTAGATCTCCTACGATGTCACCCATGTTCTCTTCAGGCGTGATGACCTCAACTTTCATGATAGGCTCCAGGATTACTGCACCAGCAGCCTTTGAAGCAGCTTTGTAACCCATTTTTGCAGCAAGTTCAAAGGATAGTGCGTCTGAATCCACCGGGTGGAAAGATCCATCGTTGAGGGTGATCCTCATACTATCCATCTCAAATCCTGCGAGCGGTCCATTCTTCATTGCCTCTCTAAATCCCTTCTCAATAGCTGGTATAAATTCCTTAGGAATATTACCACCCTTGATTTTGTTCTCAAACTGTAGACCCTCTTCTACTTTACCACCTTCATTCTCATGAGCAGGCTCCATGGTAAACACTATGTCACCAAATTTACCACGACCACCAGATTGCTTTTTGTAGGTTTCTCTGTGATCTGCAGTGCGCGTTATCGCTTCCTTGTACTCCACTTGTGGCGCACCTTGATTAACTTCCACCTTGAACTCTCTTCTTAGACGATCAACAATGATATCCAGGTGGAGCTCACCCATACCAGAGATAATGGTCTGACCAGAGGCTTCATCAGTTCTAACCTGAAACGTAGGATCCTCTTCAGCTAGTTTTGCTAGAGACATTCCTAGTTTATCCACATCTGCTTTAGTCTTAGGCTCTACGGCAATACCGATTACTGGATCTGGAAAGTCCATGCTTTCCAAAACAATAGGATGCTTTTCAGCACTCATAGTATCACCAGTCTTAATGTCTTTAAATCCTACAGCCGCACCTATGTCACCAGCCTCGATAAAATCGATGGCGTTTTGTTTATTAGAATGCATCTGGTAAATTCTCGATATACGCTCTTTTTTACCTGAACGGTTATTCAGAATATAAGATCCAGCGTCTAGGCGACCAGAATACGCGCGGAAAAATGCCAAGCGACCCACAAAAGGATCGGTAGCAATTTTAAATGCTAATGCAGCAAATGGCTCATTTACATCTGGCTTACGTATTTCTTGCTTTTCAGTATCTGGGTTAGTACCTACGATTCCTTCTTTATCAGTAGGAGAAGGCAGGTATCTACACACAGCGTCAAGAAGGAATTGAACCCCTTTATTCTTAAACGCAGATCCACAAATCATCGGGATGATAGACATGTCCATAACCGCAGCGCGTAAGGCAGCATGCACCTCATCCTCGGTAATGGAATCTTCATCCTCCATGAACTTTTCCAGAAGACTCTCGTCATAAGCCGCAACTTCTTCTATAAGTAGTGCGCGGTATTTGCGAGCTTCATCCTTCATGTCTTCAGGGATGTCGATCACGTCAAAGGTTGACCCCTGCGTATCGTCATGCCATACAATAGCACGATTCTTCACAAGATCTACAATACCTTTAAAGTCTGCCTCGTCACCTATGTTTAATACAATAGGTACAGCATTAGACTTCAACATGTCCTTAACTTGCTGGCATACGGCTAGAAAATTTGAACCCTGACGATCCATTTTATTCACAAAACCGATACGCGGCACCTTGTAATTATCGGCCAGTCTCCAGTTAGTTTCTGATTGTGGTTCAACACCATCCACAGCACTAAACAAGAATACCAGTCCATCCAGAACACGCAATGATCTATTCACCTCAACGGTAAAATCTACGTGGCCAGGAGTATCAATGATATTGAAGTGATAGTCCTTTGTGTCTGCAGTAGCCTTTGCGTTCTCCATGGGGAACTTCCAGGTACAGGTAGTTGCAGCAGATGTGATCGTGATTCCACGCTCCTGCTCCTGCTCCATCCAGTCCATGGTAGCGGCACCATCGTGAACTTCACCTATTTTGTGACTTACCCCCGTATAATAAAGAATACGTTCTGTAGTCGTGGTTTTACCAGCATCAATGTGAGCGGCAATACCTATATTTCTAGTATATTTTAAATCTCTTTGCGCCATCTTCTAGAATCTAAAGTGTGAGAATGCCTTATTTGCTTCAGCCATCTTGTGGGTATCCACTTTTTTCTTAACGGCAGCACCTTCTTCCTTAGCAGCAGCCAGCACCTCTGATGCTAGTTTCTGTGAGAAGGACTTCTCATTACGCTTGCGGGAATAACTGATCAACCACTTCATCGCAGTCGAGATTTTACGATCTGGACGTATTTGCATGGGGATCTGGAATGTGGCACCACCTACACGACGGCTACGCACTTCTACATGAGGCATCACGTTTGAAAGAGCATCTTTCCACAATTCAAGAGCAGTCTTTTCCTCGTCCTGGTTTTTTTCTTCTACGATATCCATTGCATCATAGAACAATTTAAAAGCAACTGATTTTTTACCGTGCAACATCATCATGTTCACAAATCTTGTTACCAGCTGGTCATTGAAACGCGGATCCGGAAGGATCGGGCGCTTTTTTGCCTGTCTTTTTCTCATTTCTTCTTGTTGAAATTGTTAAAAAAAAATCATGACTGGCGCCATGATCCTTCAAAATTGTTTACTTCTTAGGGCGTTTTGCTCCGTATTTAGATCTACGTTGTGTGCGGTCTGCAACACCAGCGGTGTCCAGTGCCCCACGCACGATATGATACCTAACTCCCGGCAAATCTTTTACCCTTCCTCCTCTAACCAATACTATCGAGTGCTCTTGTAGATTGTGTCCCTCTCCTGGAATGTACGCGTTCACCTCTTTACCGTTAGTCAACCTTACCCTTGCCACTTTTCTCATGGCAGAGTTAGGTTTCTTAGGCGTAGTTGTGTATACACGAGTACAAACTCCACGACGTTGTGGACAGGAATCTAAAGCAGCCGATTTACTCTTCTTGGTTATTTTGGATCTTCCCTTACGTACTAATTGTGAAATCGTTGGCATATTATATTACGCTAATAAATTATTTCCCTTAAATTTTTAAGGTCGGCAAAGGTATGTAAATAAAAGTGTAATGTAAAGTCCGATTTGCAATTATTTACAAGTTGCGCCCGCTGGACTTCAAGCGGTTGGAGTCGTTATTGTTTTTGCTCTTGTGGGGATTACGTTTTCACGAAAGCGTAACTACCACATAACCCTTATATCTACTGAAATCTCATTGCCTTAACCGGACTTATGCTGCTCACCAGGTAAGTAGGGAGAATAAGCGACAAAGTACAGACGATAAATGTACCGATATTCAAGGCTGCTACGTGCCAAAACTCGATATGGACTGGGGCGACACTTACATAATAGGAATCTGGGTCCAACCGTAATGGGCTGAAAAAGTACTGAATCGCTATAAGTCCCAATCCTATAGCATTACCGATGAGCATACCTCTTACCACTAAATGCATGGCGTTGATCAGGAACACCTTGCGCACTAGCCAGTTTTGTGCACCTAGTGCTCTTAAGACACCCACCATATGAGTACGCTCGAGAATAAGTACCAGCAATGCTGTAATCATATTGATGATTCCCACAATCAAAATAACGGTAATAATTATATAGATATTTACATCCAGTAACGACAACCACTCAAAGATACTGGCGTACTGCATTTTAATGCTTGATGCATATACCATGGGCGGGGTCATGGAATTAATATCACTCGCAATCTGATCCATGGCGTCAAAATCCTCAATAAACACTTCAAACCTGCCTATTTCATCCTCCCACTTGTTAATGCGCTGGACGTGCCTAAGATCCCCTATAATGAAGCGGGAATCATACTCTGCCAGACCACTATTATAAATGCCGGAGATTACAAACCCCCTGGGAATGGGATCGCGATTTGCGCCCTGCATGAAATAGGTAGGTGCTTTATCCCCTACTTCTAGTTCTAGCTTTCTGGCGATGTCGTCAGAAATGATGACTTCTTTACTAGGTTTACCACCATCAAGTTCTGGTAATTGACCAGCAACCATGAAATCCTGGAAAGCCCTTTTATTAAAATCTGTCCCTACTCCTTTAAATATAATTCCCTCAAAGGAGGTTGCGGTACGTATGATACCGCCTTTTGTTGCTACTGCCTGTACGTGAACCACCCCGGGAGTTCTAGATAATTTATTAAGATAGTCTGGAGTAGCAATGATGGGATCTACGGTTGTGATGGAATTGTTGCGGTCAAACCTTTGTATAGCAATATGCCCGTTAAAGGCACTAATCTTATCCTTGATCTTATTTTGCAATCCTACACCCGTGGCAATGGCTATAAGCATTACCACAATACCTATGGCTATTGCAGCAATGGCTATTTTAATTATCGGGGCACTTACGCTATTTTTATAGGCTGTACTACTTTGTACTCTACGCGCAATGAAAAACTCTAGTTTCAACTTCCTTTTATCAGCATTCAAATATACCATAATAGCCATGCTGTTAGCTTCTTGCAACATCAATAACAAAAACAAGACGAGTGAGAAAAGAAGCGTGAACGTTTCTGAAAACTTGAGACCACGACAACAGGCAATCCAGCGCAGCGCAGATACCCCCGTACCAGCAGCGTATCAACTGGATCAATGGGTAACCGCACTTAAGGGTAAAACCATAGCGCTAGTAGGAAATCAAACTAGTGCTATTCCCACTAGTACGGCAAATGCACCTGGGAAATGGGACGCTTCAAACTCTATTGAATACACTCATCTCGTAGATACCTTGCTCGCCCGTAACATCAATATTAAAAGTGTTTTTGCGCCTGAACACGGTTTTAGGGGAACAGCAGATGCTGGCGCAACCATAGAAGACGGCATAGATCAAAAAACCGGTATTCCCATCATCTCTCTATATGGCAAGAATAAAAAGCCTACCCCACAGCAAATAAGTGGGCTGGACCTCGTTGTATTTGACATACAAGATGTAGGGGCAAGATTCTACACCTATATCTCAACGCTGCATTACGTCATGGAGGCTTGTGCCGAGCAGGGAATTCCTGTCATGATTCTGGACCGGCCCAATCCTAATGGACATTATGTCGACGGACCTGTACTGGAGGCTGCGCACAAAAGTTTTGTGGGTATGCACCCCGTACCTATAATTCATGGCATGACCATAGCAGAATACGCCCAAATGATTAATGGTGAGGGATGGCTAGAAAAAGGTCTAACCTGCGAACTTATTATACAAAATGCTGTCAACTATTATCATGACTCCGTTTATAACCTACCCATAAACCCGTCACCCAATCTACCTAACGACCAGTCGATCAATCTCTATCCCAGTCTGTGCCTGTTTGAAGGAACAGAGGTAAGCGTAGGCCGGGGAACAAACATGCAGTTTCAAGTTTATGGTTCGCCATCGCTAGCAAAATATATTGACTTCAGTTTCACCCCGACTCCAAATCCAGGCGCTAAAAGGCCTAAATTCAATGGCAAGCGCTGTTTTGGTGTGGATCTAAGAGAATACCCTAGACTGGACAAGATTGAACTGGGATTTCTGGTGGACGCTTTCGCGAAAGCGCCCTATAAAGAAAGTTTTTTTAATACATTTTTTACTAAACTAGCCGGCACGGAAACACTCCAGCGTCAAATTGAGAGCGGTATGACCGCAGAAGAGATAAGCGCTACCTGGCAGCAAGGTCTTGAGCAGTACCGGCAGATGAGGTCAAAGTATCTGATTTATGAGTAACGTGTTCTTTTCGGCTTCGTAGGCCCAATCTATACTATGCGTTAGGTATTTATAGTTTTGACGCTTAACTGTTTTGCCCAGTAAAATAAATATCGAGCACAATAAAATCGTTAGCTTTTTAAGCTTCAAATATGTGCAGGTGTACTGACTCTGGATGATCAAGATTCAACTAGGGTAATAGAACTTTTGCCAAAAGATTTTTATCCGGGCTGTGAGACTGGTAGGTTTTCAGTCTATAGGTTAGAAGTGATATGAACTACGTTTTCTGAACAACTCAATCGCTATTGCAGCCTAGTAAATTTCACTATAACAACTATTCAAGAAAAAGACGGAGTCGAGAATGTAGAGATACTATTGGACAACGGAATACAAGGTAGTAGTAGTGGAATCAAACTCTTATACAATGACTAGGGGATTGTCAATTGTTTGATTAATGGAAGGTGAAAAGTCATAACTTATTTCCAGCCACCCTTGGGGGGGGGGCTAACTTCAATTCAACATCTGCCACAACCTGTCCTTCAACTCTTGTAATTTGTACTGGCTTACCGAAGAAATAAACATATAAGGAGCACCATTAAAGGCACCGCTATCGTCAAGATCTTTTTTCACTTCTTGCATCAACTCCTCGTCCAGCATGTCTGACTTAGAGATGGCTACAAAGCGTTCTTTATCCAGTAATTCTGGATTGTATTTACGTAATTCCCTGAGCAGTATTTCATACTCTGCATTGATGTCTTTTGAATCGGCCGGTATGAGAAACAATAGCGTGGAATTGCGCTCTATGTGCCTTAAGAAGCGATGACCTAGTCCCTTACCGTCTGCGGCCCCCTCAATAAGTCCAGGAATATCGGCGATTACAAAAGTTTTAAAATCTCGGTATTCAACGATCCCTAGATTAGGTTTTAGGGTAGTAAATTCATAGTTGGCAATTTTAGGCTTTGCAGCGGTCAAAACCGATAGCAGGGTACTTTTACCTGCGTTGGGAAATCCTACCAGTCCTACATCTGCCAGGACTTTGAGCTCAAACGTCACGTCTAGTTCTTCACCTAGCGTCCCTGGTTGCGCATAGCGAGGGGTTTGTCTGGTACTGGATTTAAAATGCCAATTGCCGCGGCCACCCATACCGCCCTTGCATAATATAAATTCATCATCATGTTCCAGTACCTCGTGGATGATTTCTCCAGTTTCTGAGTTGCGTACAACCGTTCCTAGTGGCAGCTCTATTATAACGTCTTCTCCATCTTCACCGGTGCGGCGCTGTTTTGCCCCGTTACCGCCTTGTGCTGCCTTAAAGTGTCGCTTGTACTTGAAGTGGTATAAAGTCCATAGATTCTCGTTTGCCTTGAGTATGATATGACCACCACGACCGCCATCACCACCATCTGGACCACCCTTATCGATGTATTTTTCTCTGTGCAGGTGGGTACTTCCCTTGCCCCCGCGACCAGATTCCAGATGAACCTTTGTGTAGTCTACAAAATTTCCTTCAGTCATAACTTGCGATTACCTTATTAATGCGAGAGTGATCCAGCACTACAATTTATCAAACTCTGCACTCAACCGGTCGGTAATGACATCGATATCTCCTTCTCCATCGACGCCTACATATTTATGTTGCTTCTGGTAATAATCTTTTAGCGGTGCGGTTTGAGCATAATATACTTCTACCCGATCGCGGATTACGCTCTCGCTGGCATCATCTGCACGACCGCTACTCTTTCCACGTTCCAGTAACCGCTGGACCAGTACCTCGTCATCCACCTCTAGTGCAACCATGCCAGAGACCTGTGTATTCATGGATGATAGCAATTCATCTAGTGCCAGGGCTTGTGCGTCTGTGCGTGGGAATCCATCAAAAATGAATCCTGCGGCTTCGGGGTTCTTTTCAACCTCGGTCTTGAGCATCTTTATGGTTACTTCATCTGGGACCAGGTTTCCTTTATCTATATAGGATTTTGCCAGTAATCCCGTCTCAGTCTGGTTTTTTATATTGTACCTGAAGACGTCTCCGGTAGAAATATGCACAAGGCCATACTTTTCTTTAAGACGCTCTGCTTGAGTTCCTTTACCTGCTCCTGGAGGGCCAAATAATACGATGTTCTTCATTCTATTAGTTTGTACATACAATTGGGGCAGGTTGCGACCCAAGTTATTATAATCCATTCCGTAACCTACCACAAATTCATTGGGTATATTCTGTCCTACGTAGTCAAGATTCAGGGGTTGATTGTAAACTTCAGGCTTTAAAAATAGCGTGGCTATCTTGATTTCTTTTGGCTGGAGAATTTCCAGCTTTCGCGAAAGCGTAACCACCGTAAGCCCTGTATCTACTATATCTTCCACTAGAATGACTGTCCTATTTGCGATGGATATATCCAGACTCATATTCAAGTCAACAGATCCCGTGGAACCAGTTCCTTGATAGCTACTGGCGCGCAAGAAGGCAACCTCGCAATTTCCGGTAAACTTGCGTACCAGATCTGCCAGCACCATAAAGCTCCCGTTTAGGACGCCCACAAAAACGGGATTTGAATCAGCATGGTCCCTATTGATTTGATAGGCGAGGTTGTCAATACCTGCTGCTATCTCATGTTCTGAAAGAAAGGGTTTGAAAAACAGATCGCCTAGCTGGATCAAGGTTGAGAATTTTAGCAAAGATAGTTATTCCCGTTATGGCATTCCCGTTGTACTACTCTATAATGGGTTTGAGATAGAACTCTCTAGCCATATGCTTATCGTCTCTTTGAATAGTTATATTTATTCTTGAATAGGGTTTGTTATAGATGTACCTGTGCAGATCGTTAAGGTCAAATCTACCCTTTCCCTTGTTATTGAACTTTATAATCTCGTCACCTTCTTTTATCCCCGCTTGCGCTGCCAAAGAACCTGGATTGACGTAGGCAACAATGATCTTTGATACGTATTGATACACCATTTTGTTGCGAGCATTTGAATTAAAAATTGTTAGAGACCTGCCCTCTCGTTTATCAGGAACGTTGTTTGCTATTATATCAGTTATGAGATCTTTCTCACCCTCTTTGACTGTAATACCCAGCATATTGTAGTAAAATCCATCAGTATAGAATTTATTCTTGCGCAGATATAAAATCTTTGCGCCATAATCAAAAACCAAATGGAAACGTCGCAAAACCTCGTTTTCTATAGCACCACTACTTCCATCATACACATACTGATCATCTAGCACTTCCCTATCTGGAAAAGCCGTGGTTATTTTGTTGAAATTAAAGTTACTGAGACCTGCTGTATTAACCTTGGTGCGCTTGCCATAGACCTCGCCATTTACTCCTAGGCCCAAATAATCATCAAATGTGGTAACTAATAGGTCAAACCCATCCATAACTCCAAAAACCCAGACAGAGTCCCCGCTACCAGTATCGATAAGTGCATCAAGTTGCTTGTATCCACTATCATGCGCTAGTGCTATGGTGGTTCTAGGTTTGTTCTGTTTGAAGGTAAGCTCTATCGGATTGCGCTTTTTGTAGCCTGGCACCTCTTCTATGTTTCTATATATGTTGATAACACTTTTTTCAAAATTGATCTCGACGATGTGACTTGTGAAAAAATCTGCACCCAAAACGCCATTGACTTCCCTACCGGTAATAGGAGCTAGGCTTATTTCTTCTTCCGTTAGGATATAGAGGTTTGCATGAGGTGAGTTAAAACCCTGAATATCCAGGTGGTTATCAATACTATAAATTGCCTGGAGGTATTTACCCTTGCCGTAGCCATTGACCTTAACAGCATTCCCCTTGTTTACCAGCAGGGAATCTACTCCCGTCAAATTCAAGATGCTGGTGTGACTAGCTCCAGAATCCAGGGTGAATGACATCTCAACACCATTGACCACAACGGGTAATACGATCATGTTTGAGACTAGCTCAAACTTGATTTTCAACTTGTCAACCCCATCGGGAAGCGTAAAGGTGGTCGCCTCTTGGGCTAGGCAAATTGTAGAAAAGAATAAGAAAAAAAATCTCCACATATCGAGTCCATAAGATAGCACACAAGTATTGAAGAGCTTGCGGCGTCTTCATACCTTTGTCGTAAGAATCAAGATAAATGCCACAAATTTCAGAGAAAGGGCGTGCCATGCCTTCTTCACCCGTTAGAAAACTTGTCCCATTTGCCGAAGCTGCCAAGGCAAAGGGCAAACACATCTACCAGTTAAATATAGGACAACCAGACATAGCAACCCCACAGGTCGCCCTAGACGCCATCAAAAATATAGATATGGACGTCCTAGCCTATAGCCATAGCGCCGGTAATGAGAGCTATCGCTCAAAACTCGCGGCACACTATACACGATTGGGAATGTACGTGGGAATTGATGATATCATCATCTCAACGGGAGGAAGCGAGGCGCTTCTTTTTGCGATGGGCAGTATATGCGATCAGGGCGACGAGGTAATTATACCAGAGCCTTTCTATGCCAACTATAATGGGTTTGCCACCGCTAGCGGGGTTACAGTCAAACCTATAAAGACTAGTATAGATGACAATTTTGCCCTGCCTAGCATCGCAGCCTTTGAAGAGGTGATTACTGATCGTACCAAAGCGATAATCATTTGCAACCCAGGAAATCCCACGGGTTATCTCTACACCCAGGAAGAATTGGACCAGCTTACAGACCTGGTGCTGGAGCATGATCTTTTTCTCGTAGCAGATGAAGTCTACAGGGAATTTGCCTATGATGGCAGGAAACACCATTCAGTGCTACAGCAAGAACGGCTGGATAACCACGCTATCATGATCGACTCGGTTTCAAAAAGATTTAGTATGTGCGGAGCACGTATAGGCTGTATAGTGTCTAAGAACAAAGAGGTCATGGGTGCTGCCATGAAATTTGCTCAAGCACGATTAAGCCCTCCTACACTTGCTCAAATTGCTGCCGAGGCCGCACTAGATGTTGATGACCATTATTTTGAAGAGGTTGCCGCGACCTATATAGATCGCCGCGACAGCCTTATTGCCGGACTGGAAAAAATTGAAGGGCTTAAGGTGGCAAACCCTGGCGGTGCCTTTTATTGCGTGGCTCAACTACCCGTAAAGGATAGCGACCACTTTGCCCAGTGGTTGCTTGAAGAGTTTGATGTGGATAATGAAACCATAATGGTTGCGCCAGCTGCGGGATTCTACAGTACCCCGGGAATGGGAAAGAATGAGATACGTATCGCTTACGTATTGGAAAAAAGATCTTTGGAAAAGGCAGTAAACATTCTAGACGCCGCTTTAAAAGTCTATAAAGATTGATTGAGGTAAAAAGGAACTTCTCTCTGAAGCCATACAATACGTTTGGGGTTTCCGCTTTCGCGAAAGCGTACATATCCACAACCACCCAGCAACAGTTGAGAGAGGCACTGGGTTATTGTCACGATGAACCCATTTTTCTACTGGGAGGCGGTAGCAATATGCTATTGTTAAATGATCTGGATCGTACCGTCATTCATTTAAATCTAAAAGGCATTTCTGTTAGGGAAACAACGGATGGTAAAGTACTAGTTACTGCACAAGCTGGGGAAAACTGGCACCAGTTTGTCAGCTACTGCATAGACCGTAATTATGCGGGACTGGAAAACCTCTCCTTAATCCCAGGTAATGTGGGTACGGCCCCCATACAAAACATAGGTGCCTATGGTGTCGAGATCAAAGATGTTTTCCACCGCTGCGAAGCAGTACATATCAAAACGGGTAAGACCCGCATCTTTACACTATCCGACTGCAAATTCGGCTACAGAAATTCTATTTTTAAAGGGGAGCGGAAAAATCAATATGTAATTACCAATGTGACTTTTGAACTTGCAAATCTGAATCATACTGAGCATTATGATTTCAAGATTACTTACGGGGCAATCCAATCAGAACTTGAGAAAATGAAGGCAGATCTGAATTTGAGGAATGTAGCTCAAGCAGTAATCAATATTAGAAAAAGTAAATTACCCGATCCCGCAATAATAGGTAATGGTGGCAGTTTCTTCAAAAATCCCATTGTAGCCCGGTCTTTTTACGAGGATCTAGTCAGGATGCACCCCACCATACCCTCCTATAAGGTTGACGAGAATTTAGTAAAGATTCCTGCGGGCTGGCTCATTGAGCATGCTGGCTTGAAAGGAAAGCGCTGGGGAGATGCGGGAGTGCATGATAGGCAAGCACTAGTACTGGTCAATCATGCAAATGCTACGGGAAAACAGATCATGAATGTTGCCTTACTGGTTCAAGAGAAGGTTCAAGAACGTTTTGGAATCCATATTGAAATGGAGGTTAACGCGGTAGAAGGTTAGCGCTACGGTCGTTTTAAGAGTTATATGCTCTAAACACTTTGCTTATACTACGCAGGATTTTCATTTGATTTCATATGATAGGTTATAAACGCTGGCATTTTCTTTGCTTTTAACCAGAATATCTTAAATATCTTTGCGGTATGGATTGGAAACTTTTTTTGATAGCGTTTGGATTATTGGCAATTGCGTTTGCAGGTATTGCCATTAAAATTTGGGCTAAAAAGGACGGAAAGTTTGCTGGAACTTGCGCCAGTCAAAGTCCTTTTCTCAACAAGAATGGTGAGTCTTGCAGTCTGTGTGGTAAAGCCCCAGATGAGCAGGATTGTAAAAATCCATCTCCAGAGACTCGATAATCCCATTTATGCTACTGGAATATTTGTGCTACCTGCTGTGTGCTGGGGTTGTTATCAACATGTTTTATTATCTATGTTTTTATCGCATCGCATCCGTAAAACCTAGCAGCCCGACTGGACACGTTAATGCCGTATCCATTATCGTTTGCGCAAAAAATGAGGCAACTAACCTTAAAAGGCTTCTTCCTGCTCTACTAGGACAAGATCATCAAAATTTTGAAGTCATCGTTATCAACGACTGCAGTAGCGACGGGACACTTGATATTATCGATGGATTTACTGCTATTGACCCACGGGTGAAAATGGTGAACGTAATCCCGAACGAGAACTTCTGGGGCAATAAAAAATATGCCTTGACACTAGGTATAAAGAAGGCACAACACAGCCACCTGCTTTTTATTGATGCAGATTGTGAGCCCGGTTCTTCTAGCTGGGCAAGTATCATGAGTGGTGAATTTACGTGGGATCGCAGTATCGTCCTGGGGTATAGCGGCTATCAAAAAACACCAGGATTGCTCAATGCCTTAATCAGATTTGAAACGGGAATGACCGCAATGCAATATCTCAACTATGCGCTATTGGGTAATCCCTATATGGGTGTGGGTCGCAACCTAGCGTACACCACAAGTGAATTTTATGCCGTGAGGGGATTTCAGGATCACTTACACATCATGGGCGGGGATGATGACTTATTCATCAACAAGGTCGCAAAGAAGAGTAACACCAGGATCAACATCAATCCCAAAGCGTTTACCTATTCCCAGGCAAAACAGAGCTGGAATTCCTGGTGGATACAAAAGAGACGTCATATCAATACGGCTCACCACTACAAGAGTAAAGATAAATTCTTGCTAGGCTTGTTTCACGCTTCCCAAATCACCATATTGTCTGCTTTACTGCTGCTTCCCTGGTTAAGCAACCCTCTACTATGGTTGATGACGGCAATTATAATCCTACGTTATGTTATTTCTTGGACTAGTGTGGGGTTGTCGTTGTCACGCTTTCGCGAAAGCGGGCTCATACCCCTCTATCCCCTGCTAGAGATTATACTTATCTTGACCCAGCTGGGTTTGCTGGTCAGTAATATCTTGAGTAAACCAAAACGCTGGAAATAAACGACTATCGTGGCTTGACATTTTGCCGTGTAGAACTATTAACACAGGATTCTTGACTAAGCCCTGGCCATGTCCAGTCGCAAACTCTAACTGCAAGTTAAGAACACCGCCACCGACTCTTTAAGCACTATTTTTGTGTTATGAATGCTGTAAAAGAATCTGTCGCGCCACCTAAGGGAAAACCAAAATGGCTGCGCGTGAAACTACCGGTAGGTAAGAAATATAAAGAGTTGCGTGGTGTGGTCGATAAATACGATCTACACACGATCTGTACCAGCGGTAGCTGTCCTAATATGGGAGAGTGCTGGACAGAGGGAACGGCGACATTCATGATATTAGGTAATGTGTGCACCCGGTCCTGTGGATTTTGCGGTGTCAAAACAGGAAGACCCGATAGCATCGACTGGGCAGAACCAGAAAAGGTGGCACGTTCCATTAAACTTATGGGAATTAAACATGCCGTGATTACTAGCGTGGATCGGGATGATTTAAAGGATATGGGATCCATAATCTGGAAAGAAACGGTAGCCGCAATACGTCGCATGAATCCCACTACCACCCTAGAAACGCTTATTCCAGACTTTCAGGGAGTAGAGCGTAATATCGATCGTATTGTAGAAGCAAATCCAGAGGTGGTCTCCCACAACATGGAAACGGTAAAGCGTCTTACAAGAGAAGTGCGCATACAGGCAAAGTACGAGCGTAGCCTTGAAGTATTGCGATATTTAAAACAGGAAGGAATCAATCGTACGAAATCTGGAATCATGCTGGGACTAGGTGAGCAGGAAGATGAGGTGATCCAGACCCTGCATGACTTGCGAGCAAATGATGTGGACGTAGTGACACTAGGCCAGTACCTCCAGCCTTCTAAAAAACACTTGCCAGTCAAAGAGTTCATCACACCCCAACAATTTGAGAAGTATGAGGCCATAGGAAAAGATCTAGGCTTCAGACATGTTGAGAGTGGAGCGCTGGTCCGTTCCAGTTACAAAGCCCATAAGCACATCTTGTAAGCATGACCATCGAGCAGGCACTGAACTCAATTAATGCTTTACGGTCACAGCTATACTCCTACCGTTCAAAATTAACGTTGGGTAGGTGGACTGAATTGCTAGAGGAACTAGATCTCTTGTTGTTACAACCAGAAGAAAAAAGAGCCATAGAACAGGAACTGGACATACATTTGCACCAAATCAAGATGAACCTAACGAGAAAAATTTTAAAAGAACGGTTCAAGCTTTTTTTAAGGTTTCTAAAAGATCAATTAAATATCCAGAGTTTTGATTACGTCGTAGGCATAGGCGTAATAGCAGGATTTTTTGTTTCGGGAATTGCTGGGATAAACTTTTTCTGGGGTCTCCTAGGTGGTTTGTTTTTAGGTCATCTGGCAAAACAGTATGTAGCGCACAACAGTAGAATCATAACGACTGATCTTTATAATTTGTGGTAAACCGTCAATTCTAATGTCTTATGATTAAGGTTGCAATCAATGGTTTTGGACGTATCGGGCGCACTTTTCTACGCACGGTGATCGAGCATCCAGAAATTCAGGTGGTAGCAATTAATGATCTTGCTACGCTTGCTACGATGGCGCATCTCATAAAATATGACTCCATTCACGGGGTATTGAATCAACCTGTTAGTTACGAGCTCGATGAACTCATTATAGGTTCTCAAAAAATTACTTTTACCCATGTTGAAAATCTTGACGACCTAATCTGGAATGATGTAGATGTTGTGCTAGAATCCACAGGAAAATTCAAGACTAGAACCTACCTGGAAAAACACATTGCCGCGGGAGCAAAAAAAGTGATCTTGAGCGCACCTCCAGTCGATGATAGTATCAAAACGGTAGTATTGGGCATTAACGACCAGATCCTAACCGCAGGGGATACTATTATATCAAACGCCAGTTGCACCACAAACAATGCCGCCCCGCTTATTAAAGTTTTGGATGAACTATGTGGTATTGAACAAGCTTATATCACAACCGTCCATAGCTACACGACAGATCAAAGCCTGCACGACCAGCCACATCGTGACCTGCGACGTGCCAGGGCAGCTGGACAGAGCATTGTACCTACAACGACTGGCGCCGCCAAAGCATTGACCAAGATCTTCCCTCACCTTTCACAGGTCATAGGTGGTTGTGGAATTAGGGTGCCCGTCCCCAACGGCAGCCTTACCGACATGACTATCAATGTGAAGAGAGATACTAGTATTGAGGAAGTGAATGCGGCATTTTCCGCTTTCGCGAACGCGGAACCACACTACTTCTCCTATACTGAAGTTCCACTGGTATCTATTGACATTTCTGGGAGTCCCTATTCTTGTATTTTTGATTCCCAAATGACGAGTGTCATCGGTAAAATGGTCAAACTGATAGGCTGGTATGATAACGAATCGGGCTATTCAAACCGGTTGAAGGATCTTGTTTTGAAGGTAGGTCACCATAAAAATTAATTTTAAAGTTAATCCCCACCCAACTTATAAAGTGCTCAACACTTACCGCTAGATTCAGTAGGCGATTTCAAGCATTTTAAATCAAGTGCATCACCTATAAAAGCAATTTCCATAGGTAGATAAAAGAGTTGAGGAATTTGATGGTCAATCAGTCTCATAAAGTCCTTTTCCGTAGTAATAAGTATGTCTTTGGATTTGAATAATTCAATTTCACTTGTGGTGAAATGATGGTGGTCGCTGTATTGTAAATGATCTACGATCAACCATTTGTTCAAGTGGTCAATAAAGGGTTGTGGTTTAGCAATCCCAGTAATTATGGTTACTTCCTTACCACTTAAATCGTTAAGTTCTCTAACACCATTAATAGAAAGCAGCTTTTTTCCATACTTAATGTAGCTGAAATAAATCTGCTGACCAGGCAATGGGTCAATCCTTTTGATTATAAACTGTTGATCGACGTTACTCAAATCAGGTGGACATTTAGTTACCACAATGCTCTGCGCGCGTTGATAACCCTTACGAGCCTCACGCAAATTTCCTGCTGGGAGAACGTAATCACTATAGAATGGCCGGTCATAGCTAGTTAACAGTATATAATAACTTGCCTTTACATAACGATGCTGGTAGGCATCGTCCAGTAGCATAATATCACTAGGGTAATCTGCAATCAATTGCCTGATGCCATCGACACGTTTTTCACAAACTGCGACCATAATTGCATCGCCAAATTTCCTTTTGATCTGTAGAGGTTCATCACCTACCTGTGCAGCGGTAGAATTCATAGTTACTTCCCTATAACCACTAGTTTTACGACCATAACCCCTACTCAATACGGCAACTTTCTTATCTAGTTGCATTGTTACTAGATATTCTACCATGGGGGTTTTTCCCGTACCGCCGGTACTTAAATTACCTACAGCAATTACGGGGATGTTAAAGGCTTGTCGGTGTTTTATACCGTTATCAAACAACCAGTTGCGCAGCCGGGTGACCAGATCATAAATAATGGCTATAGGAAACAGCAGTAGTCTAAGTTGTTGCAAGCCAGTCCTTTTTATTCCCTAGAAATTTGCCTTACGCTTTTCCAGAAAAGCAGTTGTCCCCTCGACAAAATCTGTCGTCCCAAATGATGCGCCGAATTGTTTGATCTCTTCATCAAAACCATCAACACCATCCTTGAAGCCAGCATTTACAGCATTGATAGCAGCTCCTATTGCCATAGGGCTATTCTTCATGATTTTTTTTGCGAGAACTTTACAGGTGTCCATAAGTTCTTCTTGAGTAACCACATGATTGACCAGTCCATACTCATGGGCTGTTCCCGCATTGATCATTCCGGCCGTCATAATCATTTCCATGGCACGACCCTTTCCTACTAATTGTGGTAGCCGCTGTGTCCCGCCATACCCCGGTATAACTCCCAGAGAGACCTCTGGCAATCCCATTCTTGCAGTACCACTAGCTACCCTGAAGTGTGCTGCCATGGCAAGCTCTAATCCACCTCCCAGTGCAAACCCATTTATGGCAGCAATAATGGGAGTATTACAGTTCTCAATTTTATTGAATAAGATTTCCTGACCATGAGCAGCTAGTTTACTGCCTTGTTCTTCATCAAAATCTGCAAATTCTGAAATGTCTGCCCCAGCGACAAAAGCCTTCTCCCCACTACCCGTGAGAATTATCACCCTTACCTCGTGGTCATCGCTTGCATCGCCTATTGCGTAACTCAGCTCTTCAATAGTTTCTTTATTGAGTGCATTGAGTTTACTGGGGCGATTAATGGTTATGGTAGCAATGCCTGCCTCTGTAGAAATAAGGATGTTTTTCATGACTTTTTATTATGCAATATAAACCATGCCTTAACAACTATCTTGTTCTAGGCCCTGGGCAGTTGCACCATGAACTCAGTATGTTCTCCATACTGGGATGTTACACTTATGGTACCCTTAAAATTCTCCACTATCTGTTTAACCATGGCGAGTCCCAGACCCATCCCACTTGTTTTTGTGGTAAACTTGGGTTCAAAGATTTTATTGAGATGGTCTGGATGGATACCCGTACCATTATCGTGGACTTTAATATAAATGAAATCATCATCGTGCTGCAGATTGACCGATATCCTACTGCTATCATCACCAGCAGTTGCCTGGATGGCATTTTTTACCAGGTTAGTCACCACCCTAATCAACTGGGTACGATCAAAGATGGCAGTAATTGATGCTGTATCAGTAGTAAAGCTTATGTTTTGCTCATTAAAGATATCCAGCGCCAGCTGGGTAACCATGGCTACATCTGTAACCTCACTTTTTTGCGCTGGCATACTGGCGTAGGTAGAAAATGCGCTGGCAATATTGCTCATCACATCAATTTGCTCCACCAGCGTACTGCAAAACTCAGCTACCTTGGACTGCGATTCCGAATCCTCTGGATCAAAGCGACGCTGGAAACTTTGAACGGTCAACCGCATGGGCGTGAGCGGGTTTTTAATTTCGTGGGCGACTTGCTTTGCCATTTCACGCCAGGCATGTTCACGCTCACTTTTGGCCAGTAATACCGCACTTTCCTCCAGTTTGTCCACCATACTGTTGTAAGAATTCAGCAAGGTGTTGATTTCTTCAGTACCCGATTTACTGATATCTATCTTTTCATTGCGCCGGTCAATATGTAGCCGCTCCATGCGATCAGTAATCTTTCTAATCGACCTTGTAATATATTTGGACAGGAAATAAGCCACCAGGATGGAAACCGCAAACATCACGATATAGACCAGTAATAATCGCTTCAAGAATTCTTCAAGTTCCCGACGCATAAAGTCATCGTTCTCAACATACTCCACATTCAGAATACCTATATTTTTAAACTGGTTATCCATTAAGTACGTATAACTGGAGCGATAAGACAGACCGTCCTGCTCATACTTATCCACAAACCTGTTGTAAGGAGAATCCCTGAGCTGGTCAACAATGGTATTGCTTATAAAAGCCCGTTCCTGCTCACTCGTAAACTGCGCTTTGGAGCTTTTGAGAAGTTGGCCGTCGAGATCATATATGTAAACTGGCATACCGTGCAGGTTACTTACCTCGTAGATTTCCTCTCTGAAAATTATGGGTAGCATCTCACTACTCACTTGAAAATCTGTCTTGCGCAGGACATACGCGATACTCTCTTTCACAGATTGTTCCTTGCGTTCCAGCCTTTTCTCGTGATAATCCCTAGCTTGTTCACTGAACTGGTAAATTGATACCCCTGCGATCAGTATACTGCTGATAATCGTTAAGAGCATCATTGAAAAAAAAATCCTGTTCCGTAAGCTATTTCTGTACAAAGTCATCATCGTAAAAATAGCAATTACTACGCTGTAGGTTCTCGTTGAAACCTATAAGTTAAGTATCTGGACTGATTAGTCAACCCTTTTTCTAGATTGCTGTTTAAAAGTGAGGCACTACCAATAAGTACCTTTAATCTCTTAAATTATTCTTCCCTTCAATAATTAGTTTAGGGCGTGTGCCGCTTTTAGGCAAGCGTCACCGGGCTATCCATTGCAATCTTTTTGCTCGTTCCTCTCAAAAAGGATTTTCACTACTATCCCTCACGCGATCTACAGTAAAACTCCCAAATAACAAATTGAACTAGTAGTATTAATCCTTTAATGGTGATCGTAAACAGACTGACGTATTAAAAAGATCGCGCAATAAGTCACATAGTCAATTGGTTACAAACCTTTTAGTTGTTGCAGTGCCTGATTTAATTGTGCAAACCAAAACAGCAATGAGATTTAAAGCATTAAAAAACATCGATCATTTTATAACTTGCCCGTTCACATTATAGCTATGAGTATCAAAAACTATTATTTACTGGGAAATACTGGATTAAGAGTGAGCCGTCTCGCACTAGGGACTATGACCTTTGGCAAGGAATGGGGCTGGGGAAATACTAAAGACGAAGCTCGAGAAATCTTTAATTGTTATCTGGATCATGGCGGGAACTTTGTTGACACCGCAGATATGTATACAGGAGGTACTAGTGAAGAATTCATCGGTGATTTCATGCAGGAAAATAAAAATCGAGATGAAATTGTCCTCGCGACTAAATTCACCTTCAATACCAGTAAAAACAACGATGTCAACGCAGGAGGAAATTCTCGAAAAAATATAAGAAGAACCATAGAAGAGTCGCTTAAACGCTTGAAGACAGAATATATCGATCTCTATATTCTACACTGCTGGGATAGGCTTACACCAGTAGAAGAGGTTATGCGCACCCTAGACGATCTGGTTCAAGAGGGGAAAATTTTGCACGCAGCTACTTCAAACGTACCTGCATGGTATGCTTCACGGGCACAAGCCATAGCCGCCCATCGCAATTATGAACCACTCAGCGCATTCCAACTGGAGTACTCGTTGATACAGCGCAGGATTGAAGATGAATTTATCGACCTGGGCCTACAGACTGGCGCAGGTATCATGGCCTGGTCTCCACTAGGCGGTGGGTTGCTTTCAGGCAAGTATAAGCCCGGGATAGATCATCAAACTGGAGTTGAGGGTAGGTTAAAGCACATTACCGATACCGGTGGCGAGGTAGATAGCAAGGATAACGAGCGTAACTGGAAAATTGTCACCGCATTGCACGAGGTGAGTGAAGAAATCAATCAGTCCATGGCAAGCGTTGCGTTGAACTGGACAGCCAGCCAGCCTGGGGTGGCAAGTGTGCTGGTAGGTGCTACAAAACTCCCGCAAATGGAGGCTAATATGAAAAGTCTTGAGTTTGTGATCCCAGAGGATCTAATGCAAAAACTTAATAAAGCCAGCGCTTACGATAAACAATATCCCTATACATTTTTTGAAGATCAGATGCAGTCACGCATTACTCCTGAAACTAACATCGATTTTAAGCCAAAAACTTATTATAAGTAGTTGTAGTATATTTAGTCGTCATAAGCTACAGATATGAAAATCTTGAAAAATCTAGTTGCCATCCTGCTTTTTGCTTTTGCACTTACCGCTTGCAGGGAAGAGCCCACTACTGAGGAAAAGGTGGATGCAATGATTGAAGATGCAGAAACCGTTAAAACCAAAGAAGATAAAGTCAAACTTGAAAATGCAGACGGTACGGAGACAAAAATCAAATATGACGAGAACGGTGAGATCGAGAAAGTCAAAACTGATGACTAGTCAACTGCCTTAAATTGATATTTGCTACTTTCTCATTAATTATTCCAATCGCTGGATCTTGGCTCTTGCTACATAATCCTTAATTGATCTATTGCAATAAGTTGCTAGATCAATCATATCTAGACTTTACTTAAATAGCTGACGTTCCAGTAAAAATGTGGTAAGTACCACATTGAAATCATGCTGGATGTTGACAGGATGATATTTTATCCGATTCTGCCCGCAGCGTATCTTAAGTCGTTCAAAGTAAGCTTCAATAGCGTGTTTGTACTCTTCTTTTATATTATCTGCGTAAAGGTTGACATGCTCTCCCGTTTCAACATCAGTATAGCGGGTGGGTTTATTTGAAAAGTCAAAGTCAATTTCTGTTGCGCCGTCAAATGTGTGAAACAATACCACGTCGTGCTTGCTGTATTTGAGGTGGCGCAATGCTTCAAAAAGTTCATCCTCTTGTACTTCATCTTGAAACATATCTGTGAAAATAAAAATGAGGGACCTGCGCTTTAATTTTTCTGCTATCTCGTGTAGATATTTATAGGTACGTGTCTTTTTATTCTTGGGTGTTTCAAGTACGACTTGTGACAGTTGATAAAGCAACATGTTATGATGGCGCTCGCTCCCCTTTTCAGGCGCATAGTATTCATAATCCTCACCATATACACTCATGCCCACAGCGTCCCGCTGCTTTTTGAGTAGGTTCATGATGCTAGCGGTCGCAAGAGCGCTATAGCCAATCTTATTAAGACTATCCAATTGCTGCCGCTTTATTTGCGGGTAATGCATGGAACTACTGTTATCAATAATAAAATGACAGCGCAGGTTTGTTTCTTCATCAAAACGTTTAGTGTACAACTTATCTGTTTTGGCAAAGAGCTTCCAATCGATGTGTCTGGTGCTCTCGCCAGGGTTATAGATTTTATGTTCGGCAAATTCTGCACTAAAGCCGTGGAACGGGGATTTGTGCATGCCACTAATATAGCCCTCTACTACCTGACTCGCCAGCAACTGCAGGTTATGGAATCCGGCGGTTTTATTAAGTTCTTGTTGTAGCTCCATAGGGTAAATATAGTGTTAACGATGGGGTTTGATAAGAACCCGTAATGGTTTACCTGTTCAAGAATTGATATTGTAGTAAAGAGTCTATAGATTCATTTTAACTTGATGACCAATGCTTTGGTTAGGTCTATTTACAGAATGATAAACACCAAGTTCTGATATATCTCACAGACTAATAATCCTCGAATTACGAAACAATTGCTACTGTATAGATTAAACAAGCATCATTGCGTGAGGGATAGTAGTGAAAATCCTTGATATGAGGAACGAGTATAAAGATTGTAACGAATAGCCCGGTGCCGCCATTTAGGCGGTACACGCCAAAAAAATCTAAACGATGTAAAGTCAATATTATCTAGATTTCAATCAACTAAATGGGTGCTTCCTTTTACATCTTTGATATATAATGAATAGCACTAAAACGCAAAAAAGCCCCGAATGTTGATTCGGGGCTGTTGTATTTAAAAAAGAGAATTACTATGCGGTCATCACTTCATTAAGTGCATCTTCATAAGCATTTTTTGCCGCTACACCTACCTGACGACCCACAACCTCACCATCTTTAAAAATAAGAACCGTGGGTATGTTGCGGACACCATATTTTGCCGCAAATTCCTGATTTGCATCCACATCCATTTTACCAACTACGGCCTTACCTTCAAAATCGTTTGATAGCTCGTCGATAATAGGTCCTACCATACGACACGGTCCACACCATGCAGCCCAAAAATCCACCATTACTGGCTTATCACTCTTTAATACTGTTTCTTCAAAATTACTGTCTGTTATCTCTAGTGCCATAATATTTAATTTTAAACAAATATACCTTTTGATAGTCAAAACCATAGATAAAAACTATTGAGCCTGCCTATGAAGGTATCTAGGTTTTTTTTAGTGTGCTGTGTAAGCTGCTAATTAATCCCATAATTAATATCGAGGCTATCTAGCAGATCCAGCAACTCGCCAGTTACATTGACTTTTTGTAGTTTACTGGACATATTGATGTCGATCTTCTCTGCATGATCCCGTAAACTAAAACCTAGCTGGTGGTTACCACTATGTTTTCCTAGCGCTTCTTTGAGTAATTCCACACGCTCTTCCATCAACTCGTTTACGTTGAATTTAATAGTGAGTTTTCTTGCATTGTTTGCCATCAACTCAGGTAATTGCTGAATCTGGGTAAACATAATTCTTGGGTCTCGTGGCCTGCCTGTATTCTTGTCGATCCAGCCCTGCTGCACCTTGATCTTTACATGCACAAAGGAATTGGGAATAAGGTAATGACGGTATTTAAGGTACTCCTCACTAAACATGCGGAATTCATAGGTGTCCTCATAATCCTCCATAATGAAGGTTCCCCAGGGCTTATTGGTCTTAGTTACCCGGTGTTGTGCCTCAGTAATTACCCCGCAAAAGGTGAGTTCCCTATTCACCAGCGAATTAAGGTCTTGTAGAGCGGCTAGATTTGAGTTGCAGAAGAATTTGATTTCATTTTTGTAATCATCCAGCGGGTGACCTGAAATATAGATTCCCACCACTTCTTTTTCACGTTTGAGTTTCTCCATGGTACCCCACTCTTCACAGATAGGTAGTTGTGGTTCTGGTATCTGGACCTCGCTGGCTTCACCGAACAGACTAACCTGTGCGCTGTTCTCATTTTCCTGGAATTTCTGGGCATATTTTATGACCTGCTCCAGAAAACTTTGCCCGTTCTCAAACTCATAGAAAAATTGCGATCTGTTCTGATCTCCCATACTGTCAAAGCCACCGCTCAAGGCAAGTGCCTCAAAGCTGCGCTTGTTTGCAGCGCGTAGGTCCACTCTTTTGGCCATATCAAAAATGCTCTTATACGGCGACTTTTTACGGTTTTCTATAATGGTCATAACGGCACCGTGGCCCAAACCTTTTACTGCTCCCATTCCAAAACGTATGGCACCCCTAGGGTTAACTGTAAACTTATAGTTGGATTCATTTACATCAGGGCCCAGTACCTCGATTCCCATGTGGCGACATTCATCCATGAATTTGGTCACCGTGGTGATTTGATTCATGTTGTTTGACAAGGTAGCCGCCATAAATTCGGCTGGATAATTTGCCTTTAGGTAAGCAGTTTGATAACCTATCCAGGCATAGCAGGTAGAATGCGATTTATTGAAGGCATAAGAAGCGAAAGCCTCCCAATCCTTCCACACTTTTTCAAGGATGGTCCGGTCATGTCCATTGCCTTCTCCGGCGTCCAGAAATTGCGGTTTCATTTTTTGCAGCGTAACCATTTGCTTTTTTCCCATGGCTTTACGCAGCACATCTGCATCACCTTTTGAAAAATTTGCTAGTTTTTGAGAAAGTAGCATTACCTGTTCCTGATAGACGGTGATACCATAGGTTTCTTCTAGATACTCCTCCATGGCGTCCAGGTCGTAGGTAATTTCTTTACGCCCGTGTTTCCTATCGATAAAATCTGGGATATATTCCAGCGGCCCTGGTCGATAGAGCGCGTTCATGGCGATAAGATCTGCAAACTGGGTAGGCTTGAGATCTCGCATATATTTTTGCATACCGGCACTCTCGTACTGAAAGATCCCTACCGTATCTCCTTTCTGGAATAGCTCATAGGTTTTGGGGTCGTCCAGCGGTACTGCCTCTATGTCTAGGTCAATCTTGTGGCGTTCCTTTATAATGGCGACGGTATCCTTGATCTGGCTCAAGGTCTTCAAACCCAGAAAGTCCATTTTAAGCAATCCCGCACTTTCCACGACCTCGTTGTCAAACTGGGTAACGTATAGGTCAGAATTTTTGGCCGTAGCAATGGGGACAAAATTGGTAAGGGCATCTGGGGTAATAATTACGCCACAGGCGTGAACCCCAGTATTTCTAACAGACCCCTCTAGAATTCTTGCTTGCTTAATCGTCTCGGCAGCTAGGTCATCACCGTTTGCCATAGAAATTAATTCTTCCACCCTTGCACTGTCATCCCCACGGAAAGAGGAGCTGATCTTACTGGGATCAAGGGCAAAGATCTTTTTCAACTTGGAAAATTCAGGAATCAACTTTGCAATATGATCTGCCTCGTTGAGTGGCAGATCTAGTGCACGGGCGGTATCTCGTATAGAGGATTTTGCCGCCATGGTACCGTAGGTTACTATTTGCGCCACCTGGTCTGCTCCATATTTATCAATAACGTAATCCATGACCCGACCGCGATTTTCATCATCAAAGTCAATATCAATATCTGGCATCGATATCCTATCCGGATTTAGGAATCGCTCAAAAAGTAGATCGTACTCGATGGGATCGACATTTGTAATCCACAAACAGTAGGCGACCACACTACCAGCCGCCGACCCACGTCCCGGACCCACGGCAACTCCCATGTTGCGTGCTGCCAGGATAAAGTCCCATACAATTAAAAAGTAACCGGGATAACCCGTCTTGCTTATGGTTTCCAATTCAAAATCCAGGCGTTCCCTTACCTCTGGACTAAGCTCCTGACCGTAACGTTTTCTTGCTCCCTCATAAGTTAAATGCCTTAGGTAGGCATTTTCCCCACGTTTTGCAGTGTCATGTTCATCTTGCGCATCAATGAATTGTTCTGGAATATCAAAGGCGGGCAAGAGTACATCGCGGGCCAGCTCATAGGCCTCTACCTTGTCCACCACTTCCTGAATGTTCATGATCGCCTCTGGCAAGTCCTTGAACAGCTCCTTCATCTCCTCGCTGCTCTTGAAGTAATATTCTTGATTAGGAAGGCCATAACGGTAACCACGACCCCGACCTATGGGCGTAGCCTGTTTCTCATTATCCTTTACACACAGCAAGATATCGTGTGCATTAGCGTCTTGTTTATCAATGTAATAGGTGTTGTTAGTAGCGATGATTTTAAGATTATGCTTTCGCGAAAGCGTAATCAGAACCTCATTTGCCCTCTTTTCATCCTCCTGCCCATGCCGCATGACCTCAACATAAAGATCGTCCCCAAAATGCTCTTTCCACCAGACGAGAGCCTCTTCGGCCTGTTTTTCACCTATGTTTAAAATCTTGCTGGGAACCTCGCCGTATAGATTACCGGTAAGTACAATCAGGTCATCCTTGTGTTCCAGTATGAGATTGCGGTCAATCCTGGGAACATAATAAAATCCATCAGTATAGGCTTTGCTGGCCATTTTGGCTAGGTTATGATACCCATTTTTGTTTTTGGCGAGAATAACGATTTGATACCCGTTGTCTTTTTCAGACTTGTTATTCATATCCTCACAAACCTGGAACTCACAACCTATGATAGGCTTTAAAGGTTGCTGACCCCTATCTTCCTCCAGTCCCACTAATGATTTATTGTAAGCCTTTACCGCTTTTACAAAATGAAAGGCGCCCATCATATTGGCATGGTCAGTCATGGCAACCGCAGGCATATTGTAAGATGCAGCAGCATTGACTAAATCCTGGACGCTTGCTGTGGATTGCAAGATGGAAAACTGACTGTGGTTGTGCAGGTGTGCAAAGGGTGCAGACTCCAGCGCGTCCAGATTTTTCTTGATGTCGATCCCCGATAAATCTGGGGTCGATTCCTTAACCAGCCTTGCAGAGGCCTTTTTGAGATTAACGTGCTTAAGCCCTACCGGTTGTATAACATCTGGGTTATGCTCACGAAAACGCAGAAAATAATCTTGTTCTACTTGTAATTGCTCACTAGTGTACTGCTGTAAGCGTACCAGTTCTAGAAAACAACGGGTGGTTGCCTCAACATCGGCAGTTGCGTTGTGAGCCTCCTTAAAGGATTTTTTGAATAGAAACTCATGCAACTCTGTCAAGGTAGGAAGCTTGAACTTACCACCACGACCTCCAGGAATCTGGCATAGCTGGGCGGTATGCTCTGTACAGGTATCCAGAACCGGGAGTTCCTGTAATCGATTAGTGATCCCTGTTCTGACAAATTCTGCTCCCGTAACGTTTAAGTCAAAACTGAGATTTTGACCTACGACAAATTTCGTTTGTGATAGCGCTTCTTCAAACCTGATCAATACCGTTTCAAGCTCCAGACCTTTCTCTAGCGCCAGCTGGGTCGAAATGCCGTGAATCTGCTCTGAATCGTAGGGAATGTCATAGCCTTGTGGTTTGATCAAATAGTCTTGATGGTCCACCATATTACCCATCTCATCATGAAGTTGCCAGGCGATCTGGACCACACGGGGCCAGTTACCTACGTCAGTAATGGGAGCATTCCATCTCTTAGGAAGTCCAGTAGTCTCAGTATCAAAAATCAGGAACATAGGCCAGGCGGTTGTTGCTATTAAAGCAGGTAAAAGACAGTTGCTGGGAATCAGGCAACTTTACAAATGTAGCTTTAGAAAACTGGCGGTAAAGCATGAGTTATAAACAATGAGCTTGAATTATCAAACACATCGATATTATTAAATGCCGACTAATGCTTGTTCATTATTTGGGTCATTTGTGCCTTTTGTAATTTTTGAATATTGCTAGTATACTATTAGAGTAATTTTATTCTGTTTGAAGCAAAATAAATCGCACAAAAAAAGTCCCATCATAGTAGATGGGACTTTTCTAATGCAAGAGGGTGAATCTAGTGTGCCTCTTCCATTCTATTCACACTATTCAGAGCATTTTGAATATTATCTCTATGCTTTGTCAGAATACTCTTGGTTGAAGCGGGTAACGTGGAGTCATTAATGACCTCGTTGTATTCCTCAATGGCAGATTTCTCGCCTCTTATGGCTTCTTCCAGTACTGCTTCTTCCTGATCACCGGCGATGGCTGCTTTTACATTGATCCAGGCTCTGTGCGCGTCTGCCGCAAAACTGGTTCCTTTATCTGGTGTTCCACCATAATTCCTGATTTCTTCTTTCAACTCATGCCCAAAATTATAACGCTCCTGCTGTTGTTGATTAAAGAATTCTTTTACTTTTCCACTATTCACTTTATCCTTGGCTAGTTTATATCCTGCCTCGGCATCATAGTTCTTCTCTAATAAATTGTTCAACTTTCCTGCTACTTCATCCGTGTAATTCATGTTGTAATTTTTTTTATTGTTTTAATTAATTTCATTCAAATATAGATTCATATCCATCTTAAAATGAAGTGATTAAGATGGGTTTACAGTAAGCTTAATCTAATTTTTGGAAGTAGGTAGGGTTATTCACAACCTAGCGTTAAACAACAGCTCAATTGTTAAGTCATTTAACGTCTATTGTCAATTGCTTGCCAGTATTTCAATAGGTTTTGAAATCTCAAAACCGCTTTGATCAACCACGGTAAGCTGATGTAATCCGGGACGGGGTCGTACATTGATCTCGTGAAAATCCTGGGTAGCCCCTATATATTCATCATTCAGGTGCCAGTACAATACTTCTTGTGGATTAGTATGTACGGCTTTAAATACAATAGTTCCCTTTTCTTCATCAAACAATCTGGGCAAGTATATCTCACTTTGATCATTAGGGTAAATTAATTCAAGAGGTTTCCCCGCTTGAGAAGAGCAATCAGGGTGATAAGGCGGGGTGATTTGATACATAGGGTTTCCTTTCTTGTAATAATGCGATATTATAGGTGGTAGTACAAACCAAGACCTACTTGCTATGTCGTCGATATCCCTACAACTGGCATCAACTTGATAGCTGAGGGTTTTATCCAGCTGTAGGGATTGATGGTATTTACATGGTGCAGACTTGAGTCCAGCAATGGGAACCAGCCTAGATTCTTTGGTTTCACAAATAGGTAAGGCTCTCATACCACTTTGCGTACAGGTTATTATAGATTCCATTTCATCCAGGGGTGGATCAAACCATTTACCATCAGGCAGTTTGTCAAAAACCTCAAACATGATGGGAGCAGCCGTCTCCACTCCTACCAGACCCGGCCTACCCTCGCCTGTCGTATTTCCTACCCAAACACCCACGACATAGTCGCTGGTAGTCCCTACTGCCCATGCGTCCCTAAAACCAAAACTCGTACCCGTTTTCCATGCTATTTCCTGAGAGGATGCATAATATCTCCAGTTTTGATCAGTTGATGGCCTGTTGACATCTTTGAGACTTTCAAGTGTATGATATAAGGAGGCCGCTGTTAGATAATTCCGCTTTCGCGAAAGCGTACCAAAATCAACCCTCTTGCTAGCTAAGAGAATCGGGGAGGCATTTTCTTGCGTATAATATTGCTGGTGGCGGTTATAGTGATTAACCGTAGACGCCATAAAGGCGTAGTTTTTACACAGCTCCCACAGACTAACTTCTGCCCCGCCAAGGATGAGGGATAAGCCATAATGATCTGCAGGTCGATTGATGCTGGAAAAATCAAGATCAGTCAGCAACCGGTGAAATCTATCTACCCCATGATTGCGTAACATACGCACTGCAGGTACATTGAGTGATCTGGATAACGCAAGGCTTGCCGGTACAATGCCTGTAAATGTCTTGTCAAAGTTTTCTGGGCGGTAAGTTCCTATTTGTGTAGGCACGTCTGTAATCACGGTTTCTGGCAGAATTTCACCATGGGTAAGCATGGCAGCATACAAGAACGGCTTTAAAATACTGCCAGTACTACGCGCACGTTGTATAACGTCCACATGCTTATCATGAGTAATGGTCTTACTACTATTCCCTACATAGGCACGTACCTTGCGGGAACTGACCTCCATGACTAGTACGGCCATATTATGTATCTTGTTTTGTGAGAGACTGCGCTGGTGTTGCGCGACAATATCATTCACGTCTTGCTGCAAATAGAAATCAAGGCTAGAGATTACATTCTCACCTCTTTGTTGTTGATCCATACGTTCTACGAGGTGCATACTATGTTTAGGTAGGTCGTAGGGCTTGCCCGGTAACGGCTCCTGCATGGAAAGTGACAGATCCAGACTATCAATATCACCATTGCGATACAATTGATTGAGTAATCTATTCCTTTTTTTCCGTAATAATTCACGATTCTTACCAGGGAAAATGAGACTGGGAGCGTTAGGCAGTACAGCAAGAGTTGCTGTTTCTGCCCACGAGAGCTGGTCTGAATTACGATTGTAGTATCGCCAGGATGCTGCTTCCAGTCCCACTACATTGCCACCAAAAGGAGCATTGTTTGCCCAGAATGAAAAAATTTCATCCTTGCTATAGCGCAACTCCATTCTTGTGGCTAGTATGAGTTCGTAGGCCTTTTCAAGATACGATCTACGCGGGTTACCGCGTGCCATCCTCACTACCTGCTGGGTAATTGTGCTGCCTCCTCTCTTAACCATACCTGCTTGCCAGTTTTCACGTAGTGCATTAAACAAGGATACGGGATTGAACCCAGGATGGCTCTCAAAGTATCTATCTTCAAATTGCAGTACACAGGCTTTAAATTTTTCCGGTATCGAGTCTCCGGGCGGGAAACGCCATTGCCCATCTGTGGCAATTTTTGCGCCTAGCAGTTTTGATTCTCTACTAAACACAACCGTAGAAGTGGGTTTATCAAACAATTGACGAGGCAAACAAAATACGTATGCTATAAGCAATGCACCTACAACCATTAATTTGATCTTATGGTTTTTTGCTTGTTTTAAGGCTGCTTGAGCTATCACTCCTTAAATAATTTAATCATACGTTATCTAAAAGCAGTTCATTGATAAGAGATTCATATCATTTGCTAGTTAATATAAATTCTACTGGATTACCTCAACCCAACTCCCTTTATTGCGCACGCGGTAGTCATTATCATACATAGCCGCTGCTTGAGTGCCTGGTAGGTAATACTTTCCTAAATAAGCAGCATTGAGTCTTATTCTAAAGGTCTTGCTGGCAGATTTTCTACCCTTACGATCTAGGTCAAAATAAAAACTGACACGATCGTCCCTAACGTCCTTGAACCTTGAATCATCGGTTTCCTGTTCTCCTATAGCAGTAAATCGCGTATTAATTATTTCCCAACCCGATGGGACGATTTGCGTAAGTGCTACGTTTTCAACTTTAGAATTTGACTTATTGCTTACATTCAGGACGGCGACAAAATCCTGACCCTGTTTTATTTCATCAATATTCAATTTAGTGCCATCATTAAGCTGATAATCTACCCTTACGTCAAGCCCGATGGACATGAGTTTTTCATCCCCCATGGGTAGCTTACCTTTCGTAACCGTGGATACATAAATTAGATTACCAGCTTTATTTTCTATAGATATTTGCTGGTTTCCTTTCTTTATATCTAATGATCTCGTAATGAGCGGTTTATTTGTTTTGAGACTGTAGCTCTTGCCATTATGTAAAGCAGCTGCGTCTATGGCCTTACCCCCGTTTGCTGCAATCATTTTACTAATAGCTAGTAAGTTGTAAGCAGTAGTTTGCGTACTCATCCATTCCCTATTTGAAAGATTTTTTGCTATTTCACCAGCAAGTTCTACCGCCCTTTGATCCCCTGTGAGGACCATAGTCTCTAGGGATAGAGCCATATTACGTTGTAATGACCCAAAGTATGGATAACCACCGGGTTGTTTGAAGTCTAGAATACTCTTATTTACTAGTTCCCGACTGGCCTCCTCCTGCCCTATTATGGCATAGGCAGCAGCTAGTCGCCACCTGGCATTATTGGTAATTGTTCGGCTTTCGCGCAAGCGGTTCATACTGCCCAGATCGGGAGATCCTGCAAGCGCTAGTGTATAGAGTCGGTATGCCTGGGGGAGGTCATTAGTTACCGTCTTGTTAGGACGCCATTCCCTTGCGACCCTAGCCTGGTAGCGCAGCCAGCTCGCTTTAAAGCCTGGTGGCAAAGCATAACCCTGTGCTTGCGCCTCTAGCATAAAATGTCCTGCGTACGTGGTGCCCCAGTCGCTAGTAGTGGGTTCTCCCATCCAGTAACTCAAACTTCCATTGGGTCGCTGGAATCTATTTATACGCTCTATTGCCTTTTTAATATTCCTTTGAATGCTTGCGCTGCGCGTTGAAGACAAATCAAACAAATCATTCATAAATAATTGAGGAAAGACTGCGGAGGTAGTTTGCTCCAGACACCCGTGAGGATAGTTGACCAAATAGGCGAGTCTCTTTTCAAAGTCTATGGGAGGTACCGTTGAAACCTCAATACTCGCAGAATTTGAGCCTTCCACACCAAAGGTTTTGAAATTTATATCTGCATTGCTATTTGCAGCAACGGTGGTGGTACTTACATCTGTGGTAATAACATTAGGATTAACCACATCAATCTCTACGGTATGCGATGCTGTGTATTTGCCAGCAGTAGCCTTTACGGTAACTTGTTCAATACCGGTAGCAGTTCCTACTTCCAGCGCTATGTAGGTCATTTGCTCGCCAGTCTGAGAAAACCTAATATTCTTAATTTCAGCATCCTTGAGGATTATGCCACTTGATGAAGTAGCTTCAAGAACGACATCCTTGATTGATTGCTCTCCGCTGAAAATGGTAACCGGCATTATCACATTCTCACCCGGACTGAGTTTGCGCGGTAACGTAGGTAACACCATAAGCGGTTTCTTTACCAAAGCGGTGGAATGCGTATTTCCATACGCACCTTCTTTATCATTACTCGCCACAACCATTGCCCGTACGGAACCTATGTAATTGGGCAGTTTTACGGTATGGGTTTTTTGCTTACCAGCACGCAGTTCAAATGGACCCAGGTGTTTAATAACCGGTTTGAATCGGTTAGCTTTTTTATTTTTTGTGATCTCATTACTACCATCACCGCCTATGGCATAAACTTGATCAATGCTACCACTATACGCTCCTATCACTTGATCATAGATATCCCAGGTGCGCACGCCTAGCGCCTGTCGCGCGTAGAAGTGACCATAAGGATCTGGAGTCTTGAACCTCGTGAGATCTAATAGTCCAACTTCAACAATAGCCAGCGTATAAGTCATTGCGGCATTCTGAGCTTCAGTAACCGTAATTTCAAATGATTTTTCCGGCTCTACGGTTGCTGGCATCTTTATTTCTGGCAGAAGTTTCTTACTCGGGTCTGATACAACAATAGGTATGGTGCCGTAAAGCCGTATGGGTAAATCGTTCTCAATTTGCGCATGGGGTTGTAATAGGGAAATACTGGCGAAAAAGTTAGGTGCCATAGACTCAGTAATTTTTATACTGGTAGTAGTGGTTCCCTTAGTAGTGGAGATCCAGCGGTGACTAATTATACCATCACCATTTTCTAGGGTCAATAACGCCTTGCCATTGTTATCTGAAGGGAAGGTTAGGCTAGCCACTTCGCCTACCTTGTAGTTGTCCTTACTTGCATTGAAAACCAGCATTTTTGCAGCTTCCTTATCGCCAGATGGAAGGTCCTCCCACCAGTTATCATAAAAATACATAGTCTCCCCGGTTGCATGCTTGCCATTTTTATCAGCAACCTTTACGAGAAATCGGCCGCGATCCTCAGTAGGTATGGTCAAGTCAAAGTTTGTCTTACCACTAGCGTTTGTCTTGACCGTAAATTGCTGGTATGGGGTATGAACCTTACTGGAATTATATGTGCTCAAGTTTTCACCATTTGAATTCCACCACCAGCGCCATTCTATTTTAAAAACTTTGACTTCCAGATCCCGATTAGAAACGGGTTGTCCCTGATCTGATACCGCAGCAACATCAAATCGATGGGTATCTCCCGTTGAATAGGAACTATAGTCATCCTTTTTAGGAGATTTTATCCCAGCAAACACTGCGTAAGGGGCATAGGGTTTACTGAAAGCATCTATAGAAAAGTCGCCACCTGCCTCAAAAGCTTTTACCAGAAAGTTTGCCTTAAGCATACCTGGCGCTCTAGAACCTAGCTTTAAAGTTTTTTTTAATTCAGCTGTTCCCTGATCGCTGACTTTGTCATCAAACACCACCATTTCATCTGCGGTAAAATTTCTGGTGGGATCAGTAAAGTTGTAGTTTTCAAAACCTTTGAATTTTGCTTTCACCTTTGAAAAACTTGCAGTTACCTGAGCACGCACATTACTGGCGGGTGCACCATGCAACCAGTTTACTTGAAGATCACCCTTAAGATCTTCATTACTCGTTAAGTTTTTCTTACCCCAATCCAGTTTAATTTTAAGTCTATTAGGCTTAACAGTTTCTATTTTAAGTGTTTTATAGAATTTTGCTCCGCCCACAGCAATAGTTGCTCTGTAGTTTCCGGTAATGTTATCAGTTGAGGTGGTGAATGGGAAGCTACAGATGCGGTTGATATGGTCAGATTTTACCGCACTATGTATTAGTTGATTGTTAGGATCCCTGACTTCTATTTTAACGGGGTAATTTCTGGGTAAGGGGTTTTTGCGATCATCCAGCATAAAATTCAAGTGCACCGTATCCCCTGGTCGCCATACCCCCCGCTCCGTATATATGAAACCATTGATTCCCTTGTGCGTACTAGCACCAGAAACATCGTATTTACTGAGCGACAAGGCATTTCCATCATTCAATTTGATGTAGGTGGAATTTTTGTTTTTAGTCACGATAGCAAATGCTGCCTCACGATCTGAATCATACCTTACAGTTCCATCTGCTCTAGTAGAAACACGAGCAATTTCCTGTTGTTGAAAATTGTAAAGTCTAATGAGTGCTCCACCTTCTGGCTGTGTAGACAGAATATTGTTGACCGCAAAAAAATAATTGTTAGTACTGCCTTCTTTGACAATAACTCCCAGATTGCTGGCGACAACGTTTCTTGCCATAATACGCTCCCTGTTGTAATAAGCGTCACTACAGGGATCGTCCCGTTCTCTCCAGTTATAGGAGTAGTTGCGATACTCGTACAGTTTATCATCCCAATAATCCCTTTCTCTTTCCTCCTCTTCAATAGTTTCGTTAAATCCTGTGTCGTTCTGGATTGAACCTGGATAGGATGATGTTATACCCGCACCGCTGCTTGTAGGGTCGTTACCACAATCATACAGGGAATATTCTTTGGAAAAACTGAGTTCGACACGGTAGATAGCGCCTGGATCTGCGGTAAAATAATTCTTAAGATCGATGCTATGAGCTTTCCAGTTTTTTGAGTTATGACCGCCCTCTGGAATAAGGGTAATGGTTTCTAGAGCTATCCTGCGGCCTACTCGTTTGATATTTGCTGCACGGTCCAAATCATTGTTTTGTAAAAACTGCAGCACGTTATCCTCGTAGATCTTAATTATACGTACATCCACATTACTTAGATTGACAGATTCAAAGTTGAATCTAAGGTTCTGGGAGTCGGGCAAGTAGTTTCCAGAACCTAGTAATCGTATTCCAGGCTTGATTTGCTCTAGAAACAATACCTCATCGTACTCAGTTTTTAAGGAGTATTTATCAATATTTTGAATACCAGGGAACACGGTAATGCGTGTATCACCAGATAGCTGGTCATTATAATAGACACGCAATACATTACCATCAACATCATAACGCGGTTCACCAATATTTTCAATCTTTACTAACCCGGCAAAGTTTTGATCCACCTTAATGGGATCAGAAAAATTAATTGCTAGATATTCCTGCTGCTCATTTTCCTTAGTTACCCCTAATACCGTAAAATTATCTCTACCGGGAATTACAATACTTTCCTCACCTTCATAATCAGCTTTTATGGCGTCTCCATTCCATTCAATCAATATTTCACCATTCTGATCACCACGCTTGATACTATCTATTTTAAAAAGGAACCGCGTGCCTCGGTCTGGAAATTCATCCCAATTAATAGTTAGGTTTTCCTTATTTTGGGAGGCTTTAAGCAACTGTTTTATATTACTTATTGAGGTAACATCTGCTGTTTCTATAGAGCCTTGTAAGTATTGATAATCTTTACTGTAGGACTGGATGCTTCCCGTATTGATACTGAAGTTAGGCTCTATAGTCTTAAAGAGAAATGTATAGTTTTCCAGCTCCTTGCTTACCCCTTTGAAAAGGTCACCTATTTTGATCTGTACAGCGTACTCAGTATCTGGCTCCATTGGTTCTAGAGGTTCAAATATCATCTGATTACCATCTGCCATACTGAGCTTACCGTCGATGCTGGGTTGTATAGTCACAACGCCATCTGGAATCTGATCACCTGCGGTAAAAAGCTCAACGTCTCTAGCTAATTGTATCTTGATGGGTCGCGCAACACTTACCACTCCAGATGTGGTATAGGTAATATAATCCCTGTATTTATGTATACTATCTGGTTCTGGATTGTTATTACAAGAGACCAGTAGAATAAGCAACCATAATACTATTAAACGAGAAGTAAGGTACATAGGAAGGGTGGTTAGTGCTTTTAAAGATAAGCGCAATAATTAGCTATTTTATTGTTTTAAGCACAGGATTAAAAATGGTTAATGATTTGTGTATTGATTAGATTTTCAAATACAAAGTCTCATGAGTATGATCTAATCATTAACAATTTTTGATTACATGATATTTACCGCTGGGAAGAAAACATATCCCATACCGTGCATATGCCCTCTAGGTAGACTCTGCGATTAGCATAAATGATGATGGGTGTAGAGACTGTCAAAAGCTTGTTGCAAATCCTCCATCAAATCGCCAACATCCTCCACACCTACACTTAATCTTATCAGGGAATCTGTAATACCCTGGGCTACCCGATCCTCACGCGGTATACTGGCATGAGTCATGGTGGCAGGATGACCTGCTAGTGATTCCACACCGCCCAGGGATTCAGCTAGGGTAAATAGCTGCAGTTTTTCTAAAAATTTGAAAGCTACTGCCTGTCGATTATCCTTCAAATCAAAAGATACCATACCTCCAAAACCGCTCATTTGCAAACCAGCAACACCATGTCCGGGATGGTGCTCTAAGCCAGGCCAATAAACCGAGTCAACAACCTCCTGTTCTTCTAGAAATTGAGCAACTGCAGCACCGTTCTCGCAATGGCGATCCATTCTTAACGGTAGGGTCTTTATTCCTCGCAATGTCAAGAAACAGTCTTGTGGTCCCGGTACGGCACCACAGGATTTCTGAATAAATTGAAGTCTATCTGACAGCATTATATCGTTGACCACAAGACCACCTAGAATCACATCGCTATGTCCCGCGAGATATTTAGTCGCACTATGCATTACGATATCAGCGCCTAGTGATAGGGGTTGTTGCAGGTATGGTGTGGCAAATGTGTTATCTACCGCTACCCATATTTTTTGAGTTCCCAACCTACTTGTGATTGCCTTGATGTCTACGATATTCATCATGGGATTAGTAGGCGTCTCGATCCAGATGAGCTTAACCCTTTTACCTATCGCTTCTTCTACAACATCTGGATTGCCCATGTCCACAAACTTGAACTCAATTCCCAGCGGCTTATAAATCTGGGTAAACAAGCGGTGGGAACCACCGTACAGATCTGCGGTGCACAATACTGCATCACCGGGTGATAGCAGCTTCAAAACGGCATCGATTGCCGCCACGCCAGAACTGAATGCCATCCCATATTCGCCGCCCTCCAGACTGGCTAGTGATCGCTCTAGCGCTTGTCTGGTCGGATTTCCACTCCTGGCATAAGCAAACCCCTTGTTTTTTCCTGGCGATTCCTGGGCAAACGTACTGGTTTGATAGATGGGCGGCATGACTGAATCATAGGCAGGATCAATTTTGTCCTGTCCGCCATGAATGGCCCTGGTGTTGAACTTCATAACACAAATTTTGATGAGTTAAATATACCCAGCATAATCACGGCAATTGAACTTAACCATGTTGTGGGTGGTATTTTAAGTATTCCGCTTTCGCGAAAGCGGAACCTGTACCAACACCTTAATTTAAAAAAAGTCTGTTTACGCAACTTACAATATGTATTTTTAAACAATGCAAGACACTTTTATTTACCTGGCGAGTTGCTCTACTTGTAAACGTATTTTGGGAGAATTGAACCTGCCAGATACCGTGGTTCTTCAAAACACAAAAGAGACCCCGGTAACCCAAGAACTGCTCACCTATCTTATGGCGCAATCTGGTTCCTATGAATCATTGTTTAACCGTAGATCCCAACAGTACCGCGCACGGGGACTGCATGAAAAAGACCTGGATGAACTAGACTACAAATCTCTCTTGCTGGAACACTATTCTTTTATAAAACGACCTATCCTTATATATAACGACACGGCATATATAGGCAATTCAAAAAAAACGGTAGCTGCCGCACAAGAAGCGATTGACTCGTGAACATACGTACGATTGCGATTATTTGTGCAACTCTAGTTGCCCTATTCTATGCATTTAACTTCACTATTGCAAAAGAAGTGATGCCTGAATATATAGGACCCTTTGGGCTTACCTGGTATCGGGTGATGGGTGTTTGCCTATTGCTTTGGGTCATAGACGCTGTTGCAGGCACCAGAGAGCGGGTTCCACTCAAAATGCTTCCTAGGATTGCCCTAGCGGCATTTTGCGGTGTGGGATTCAATATGGTGACCTTTATGACAGGTCTGGAATATACGACCCCCATAAGTGCAGCGGTCCTTATGGTGACAACTCCCATTATCGTGCTGGCCTTAAGCGCGCTTTTTTTTAAAGAACGATTAACGCGATATAGCGTTGTTGGTATTTTAGTGGGATTTTCTGGAGCCGCGATGTTGATTCTAGCCTCGAGTGAGTCCAGCGAGAATGCGAGCAATCCTACCTTGGGTAATTTCTTGATGTTTGTGAATGCGCTGAGTTATTCTTTTTACATCATTCTAGCCAAAAAACTTACCGCAAAACTGCGCCTACTCACGTTAATGAAGTGGCTGTATCTGTTCGGCTTCTTATTGATTACCCCCTTTGGGATCAAACAAGGCCTGGCTTTTGACTATTCCAGCGCCAGCCTAGAAGTTTATGCAGCCATAGGATACGTGGTATTGTTTGCGACATTTGGAACGTATATGCTCAATATCGTCGCCATTAAAAACCTGCGACCCAGCGTGGTGGCAGTTTTTATTTACCTACAGCCCTTACTGGCGGGAATCATTGCCGTGGGTCTAGGTAAGGATTCCGTTACCTTGGTAAAAATAGCAGCAGCCGCTCTTATTTTTGGAGGTGTGTTTATTACCACTCTCAAAAGAAAAAAAGCAGATCCAAAGTTGAGCTGATCGTGATGGGATTATAGGTTCTGAACAAAATGGGACTGCACTAGAATAATCCTATTACGAGCCGTCCTATTGTTGAAAACAGGTATCAAAATCGGGATTTCTCAACATGATGTGCGTATGAAGACCATCTACACTTCTTGATCCCTGGGAAATTCTCCATGGGCCCTGGTATCCTGACTAGTCAAAATTTTGAAATCTGATGACTTTGGGAAATCTGCAATTTTCTTGAGCAGTTCAGGATGGAGCGGTGTAATCTTGCGTTCTCTCAAATTCATCCAGGCACCTGTCATCAATCCACGAGCTAGATTTCGACCTTTATAGTCGTAAAAGTCGTGTCTAAAACTAAACATGCTGCTATCAGCACTCATGCCAGTCACCTCACAACTAACCGTTACGGGTTTCCCCTGATGTATTTCCCTAAAGTAAAAAATGTTCTCATTAAAAATTACTGGACCCGTTTCAAACTGTTGCATCTCACGCTGACCAAAATTGTTCTCAATCAAAAACGCCATCCGGGTATGACTCATGAAATTTTGATAGGCACTATTTGCCATGTGTCTATTTGCATCCAGATCACTCCAGCGCACGTCAAATTGCTTTTTGTACATCATGATAAGTAATTATACAGTAACCATCTGACTCATCGCCCATTCATCAATCCACCGCGATAGTACTTTAACCCAGTCATCACGGTCATTGAGACAAGGAATAACGTGGAATTCCTTACCACCTACCTCGTGAAATATCTCTTCTCCTTCCATCTCAATTTCTTCAAGGGTCTCCAGGCAATCACTCACAAATGCAGGTGTGGCAATAGCCATTTTTTTAACACCACCCAGGCCCATCTTCTCTATGGTGCGATCTGTATACGGCGTAAGCCAGGGATCAAAGCCTAGCCTGGATTGAAAGGATGTGGAGTAACTGCCTTCCTCCATCTCTAGATACTCACCTACCAGCCTGGTCACCTCCTTACATTGATGGCTATAGCAAAACTGGTGCGCTGGAGATGGCGTAGAACAACATTTACCATCCATCTTGCAATGACCATTTGTAATATCGCTTTTTCTTATGTGTCGCTTAGGCACTCCGTGATAGGAAAAGAGTAAGTGCTCATAATCCTTGCCTTCTAACGACTCGCGTATTGATTCTGACAGTACTCTTATATAATCTGGATGGTTGTAGAACGGTGGCATGTGTGTGAATGACATCGCTGGAAAGTGTTCCCGACGCAGCTCTTCTGCCAGGACTTGAATAGTTTCTGTTGTGGCCATTGCAAATTGAGGATAAAGTGGAATCAGCAGCACATCAGTAACACCTTTATCGTGTAGTTCCTGCATGCCCTTTTGAATGGACATGGAACCGTAACGCATTCCCAGAGCAATGGGAACGCTGGTATAACTATCGATTTTATCCTGCAGCCTTTCTGAAAGTACTATTAATGGACTACCCTCATCCCACCAGATTTTTCCATAGGCCTCGGCGCTTTTTTTAGGTCTGGTATTGAGCACGATGCCCTTTACCAGTATCGCCCGTAGGATGTAGGGCAGGTCGATAACCCGCTCATCCATTAAAAATTCATCTAGGTAGCGCTTTACGTCTTTGGGGGCTGGACTGTCAGGCGAACCTAGATTCACCATTAAAACTCCTTTTTTCATATTAGTAGGACTGGATGGTAAAGGTCGTGAATAAAGAAAAAAAATTACCAGCGATACAAGAGTGTTTTACCGCAATGGCTGGGTCATCATAGCCTATTGGTTTATAGTATTACGCTTTCGCGAAAGCGGAAAAATCTCAAAAATCCAACGGCGATACCGATCTATTGTTGACACCCGCAGTTAAGTCAAACAATACCCGAGTATCCAGATTAGAGAACAACTGGTGATATCCCGACTTACTGGACGTATTGAGGAGCTCAAGATCCTGCAGAATCTTTAATACCTGCCGTGCTACTGCCTCTCCAGAATCAATGATGCGCACCTTATTAGGCAACAAGGCCTCAAGATGATGTTTGATATAGGGATAATGGCTGCAACCTAGTACGAGATAATCTATTCCAGAAATCATGAAGGGTTCAACTAGCCGGGTAAGCAAATCAGTCATTGCTGGAGAATCTGTTTTACCCTCTTCAATAAGTTCCACAATACCCGTGCCCGTGACCTCTATCATATTGATGTGATGCGCGTACTGCTGTTGGGTTGCATTGAATAAAGCGCTGGAAAGTGTTCCTCTAGTTGCCAGTACTCCTATTTTTTTACTGGTGGAAAAAAGTGCGGCTGGTTTTATAGCAGGTTCAATTCCAATAAAAGGTACTTGGTAGTGGTTGCGCAGGTATGAAATGGCATTTGTGGTTGCCGTATTACAGGGAATTACGATGACCTTACAGTTTCTTCCTAATAAAAACTCAGTATTCTTAACGCTTAGATCAATTATTTCCTGCTTACTGCGATTGCCATAGGGTGCGTTTTTTGAGTCTGCCAGGTATACGGTGTCCTCGCCAGGTAACAGCCTCACTACTTCTTTCCATATACTCGTCCCGCCTACTCCACTATCAAAAAAACCTACTGGTTGCGTGCTTTGAGACATATTTGCTTAACTATTAAGGTAAAGGTAGCAGAATGGATACTAACTGGTGAGAAACCCTTTTTATTTACTTGCAACCACAATTGCCATTGTCGCATCCATCTGATTGATAACGGCTAGGGAACAATTGCTTCCTTAACAACCAGATTACAGCTGCTATAAGAATAACTGTAACAGCTATGTACTGCACCATCATTGTAGCAACTGGAATGCACCCAGGGCCGCAACATAGGCGATCAAGGTCATGAATGTAAATTGAACGGCTGGCCACTTCCAGCTATTGGTTTCTCTTTTTACTATGGCCAGCGTACTCATACATTGCATGGCAAAAGCATAGAACAGCAATAGTGAGATACCACTGGCAAATGTAAACAGCGGCCCACCCAGTACGGGATTAACCTCGGCAGCCATGCGGTTTTTAATGGTAGCTTGATCTTCATCTCCACCTTCTACGCTGTAAATGGTGGCTAGTGTGCTTACAAAAACCTCTCTTGCCGCAAAAGAACTGACTATGGCAATACCGATTTTCCAGTCATAACCCAGCGGCCTCACCGCTGGCTCAATGGCACGACCTATGTAACCTATAAAACTATACTCCAGCTGGTGGGAGGCAACCTTTTGACTCAGTTCTGATTGCGTTAGATTTTGATCGGCATACTGTTGGGTAATGATCTGTTCTGCATTATTGAATTGATCGCCCAGTCCATAACTGGCAAGGAACCATAGCACAATTGAAATAGCGAGAATAATCTTTCCTGCTCCTAGCACAAAACTTTTTGTTTTCTCTATAACCGTAATGACTACGTTGCGCAACTGTGGCAACTTATAGGCAGGCATTTCCATTACAAAGAATGTTTTATGTTTAATGGGTAACACCTTGTTCAACACCCATGCAGATGCAATGGCCGCGCCAAATCCCAATAGATACAAGAGCATCAACGTGAGTGCCTGGTAGCTCATAAAACCACCTACCGTACCCGTGGGAATTACCAGACCTACAATGATAAGATATACCGGTAGCCTAGCAGAACATGTAGTGAAAGGAACTACCAGAATCGTAATCAATCGTTCCTTCCAGTCCTCAATGTTGCGTGTTGCCATCACGGCTGGTATGGCACAGGCGGTTCCCGAGACAAGTGGCACCACGCTCTTGCCGCTCAAACCAAATTTTTTCATGATGTGATCCATCAAGAATACCACCCGACTCATATAACCACTCTCCTCAAGTAGTGCGATAAATAGAAATAGGATTGCGATCTGCGGTATGAAAATCACGATACCACCCAGTCCGGGAATGATCCCCTCTGCAATGAGACTGGTCAATGGCCCATCGGGCAACGCACTAGAAACAGCGCTTCCCGCACTTGCAAATGCCTCGTCGATCCAGTCCATGGGATAAGCAGACCAGTCATAGATCGCTTGGAAAATAAGGAGTAAAATTGCAAAGAAGATTAGATAGCCCCACACTTTATGAATCAAAATCCTATCAAGACGGGAACGTAGATCTTTTGCCGCAGCGGTATCAACAGTCAATACCTTATCAAGTAGATCATTGATAAATTTATACCGGATTACGGTTTCCTTGTGCTGCAGCCTTTTGAGGTCACTTTCTGTTTTGACGTTGAAACTTGAATTTTTTAAATCTTCAAAATCCCTATTGCGATCTAGCCTCCCAAAATTGACATCCTGTGTTATTACCAGCCATAATTTGTATAACTGCTGCTTTGGAAAAGTAGTCTTTAGGTTATTGAAATATTCCTGGTCAATTACGGATAGGTCTACACAAGAATCTGAACTGAGGGATTTGTAATTCAGGATAGCTTCTTTAAGCGCATCAATTCCCTGATTGCGCCTGGCACTTATGAGGACTACATCTGTATTGAGCTTCTTCTTAAGCAGGTCAAGATCCAGCGAGATTCCCTTGCGCTCCATACGATCAGCCATGTTGATGGCCAGAATGGTAGGAACATTCAAGTCCTTGATCTGGGTAAATAGCAACAAATTGCGTTTCAAGTTCTCGATATCACTTACCACCACCGCTACATCAGGAAAATCCTTTGAATTACGGTTGAGCAATGTCTCGACCACCACGCTTTCATCCAGGGAACTGGTGTTAAGACTGTAAGTACCTGGTAGATCTAGGATGTGTGCTTTGAGAACACGGTCTAGCCTGCATATACCCTCTTTTTTCTCAACGGTGATTCCAGGGTAGTTACCCACTTTTTGATTGAGACCCGTAAGTCTGTTAAAAAGGGAGGTCTTACCAGTATTGGGGTTTCCTATTAACGATACGTTGATCGACCTACCCATGTTTGATAACGGTAATTTTATCTGCCGTCTCTCGTCTTATCGCCAGGTGTGTACCATTGATATTAAGATACATGGGATCGCGGAATGGTGCACTTTGCAACATCGTGATCTTATTACCTGGCAAGCAGCCCATCTCCAGCAGTTTGAGCGGTACATCGATCTCGTTGAAATTCTTGATCGTGGCAGATTGCCCACGTTTAAGCTCGGCTATAGTCAAAACAGGCGTTATTTAGAATAATTTTGAATAAGCAAAAGTAACCCTCGATACCGAGATTATAAAGCGATATTACAGGATTCTTGAATCTCTACTCAATGCAGATTATTTGGATTCTTGAGCGATGGCTTCTAGAATTTGACTCCCTCCTTTAAGGAGAATCTTTTCGGATTCTGCTTTCGCAAAAGCGGAACTATCAAGATTATCTAAACTCAAATGACCATAGGAAACTAAGTGTTGCTTACCATCTAGTGCAGTCAAACTGCCGGTCAAATGAATGCGGTTATCTTTTATATAGGCGTTTGCTCCTATGGGCGCCGTACAACCGCCTTCCAGGTAGCGCAGGAACTGCCGCTCCAGATCTACACAAATTTGCGTTTCACGGTGATTGAGTCGGGCCGTAGCCTCCACTACCGCTCCATTATTTGTCATACATGCGACCATCATTGCACCCTGCGCCGGTGCCGCAATAAAGCTGTCCAGCTTTGTATACTCCAGCCCGTAGATGGACTTGAGCTTAGACAGCAGCCCTATACGTTCTAGGCCAGCTTTTGCAAATATGGCGGCATCCCAGGTTTCATTTTCCAGTAGTTTGCGCAATCTGGAGTTTACATTCCCACGTAGATCAACTACCTCGTGATGAGGATTTCCATGCAGCCATTGTGCCTTGCGGCGCAAGCTGCCCGTTGCAATGGTGCTTACATCATCTGGATTAAAATGGGGTTTATGAACCAGTATATCTATATGACTGGCTCGTTGTAATACCGCTGCCTGTATCATGCCATGTGGTAGCTGCGTGGGAACGTCCTTAAGACTATGAACTGCAATATCGATCTCGTCATTAAGTAGTGCGAGGTCCAGTGTTTTTGTAAAAATCCCCGTTATTCCCATTTCGTATAACGGCTGTGTAAGATTAAGGTCACCCTGACTCTTAACAGGTTTGAGCATCGTATTCAAGCCCAGCGCCTCCAGCTTTTCCTGTACCGTTCTTGCCTGCCACAGTGCCAATTCTGAATCGCGGGTTCCTATTCTTATGGGATCGATACTATTATGTATTTTGGAATATTGACTAGTCAACAACCTCTAGGTTAAATACTTTGTTAAGCAGCTCGATAGCGTCCTGGGTACTTTCTTCATCGTTACGCAGGTGGTTTGCAAAATGTCCTGCAATCTTCTGGATAATTCTATCTCCTATCAGGTCTGCCTGATCTTCATTGAAGTTCTTTATTTTGTTCTTGTGGGACTTGATTTCGGCAGCTTTAAAGTCTTTAAGTTTTGATTTCAAAGCGCTCATGGTAGGAGCAAATTCTCGAGTGGCTTGCCATTTATAAAACTCTTCCTTAATTTCTTCTATAATTTCCTGGGCCTGGGGAATGAAATTCTCCCGTTGCGATATGTTATGGGTAGTAATCTGGGATAGCTCATCAAGATGTACCAGCTTGACATGATCGTGTTCTTCCACATCCACGGTAACGTTCCTGGGGATGGAAAGATCCAGAATGAGCAATGGCTTACTGGTATAGATCAAATTTTTTGAAATAGTGGGATGTTGGGCACCTGTGGCAACAATAAGAATATCTGTAGCGGCAATTTCTTCTTCCAGCTGGGCATATTCCCTTACCACGAGATCAAACTTACCGGCAATGAGCTCTGCCTTTTTTCTGGTACGGTTTATTAAGGTGATTTGTTTGTTACTGGTGTGTTTTACCAGATTCTCGCAGGTATTACGGCCTATCTTACCCGTACCAAACAGTAAGATCTTTTGTCTGGATCCTTTTTTAAAATTGTTTAAAATATAGGAAACACTCGCAAAACTGACTGAGGTTGCCCCAGAGCTCAGTTCAGTTTCATTCTTAATGCGCTTGCTTGCCTGTATCACGCTATTAATTAAACGTTCCATGTACGGATTGACAAGACCGTATTTTTTTGATCTTTTAAAAGCAAGTTTAAGCTGTCCTATTATTTCAAAATCGCCCAGAATCTGACTATCCAGCCCAGTTCCCACATTGAAAAGATGATTGATGGCTTCATCTTCCACATGAACGTATGCGATACTGCGCAGCTCGTCGATGGTTCCCTGGGTGTGGTCACACAATAAGGAAAATAACTGGCACGGGCGACTGGCAACCCCATACAACTCGGTCCTGTTGCAGGTAGATAACACTACTAGTCCCTCAATGGGAGACTGATGTGCCACGGTAAGCAATTCCTGAATACCACTTTCATCAAGAGAGAATTTGCCACGCAAGCTGGCGTCTGCCTTGCGATAGCTTAAACCAATACAAAAAAAAGATTGACCTTCCTTCACGATTTACCTCAAGTGGTTTGCAAACTTAAGTCGCAGGTTTTATCAAAAATAACGCTATAAGTTCCTGTTTGTACGCCACCAGTTATCTTTGAACAATAGGGAATATGGATAAGGCGTAAGTCTTTGTAGATCACGCTTTCGCGAAAGCGGAACCTTAATTAGAATCATTCTAAAATAATTTTTAAGCCTATGGAAAACATCGTTAAAGGAACTGATCAAGTAACTGTCGTGGATACAGGCTTCAAAATTTTGCGGTTGCGCAACGAGGATCTGGATCATCGCAACTATCATTATGATGTGGACTGCACCTACCTGCAGTTCAATTTTTGTCTTAAGGGTGCAGCGCAGCTATTGTTTAACAATGGTAGTTACCGGCTGGAATTAAAGGAACAACAATCCTATATGCTTTACAATCCCGCACAAGATCTACCACTCAATATAGTAATGCAACCTCAAACATGGGTGGTCGCCGTAATAATCTCTATTACAAAATTCCACTCGCTGTTTTCTGAAGATGCTGCTCATGTGAGTTTTCTGAGTTCAGAGAACCAGCACAAGAAGTACTACGTGGATGGAACTGTCAATCCATCAATGGCCGTGGTGCTACACCAGCTTATGAATTATAATCTCAATGACACAATCAAACAGTTGTATTTCAAAGGAAAAGCCTACGAATTGCTTTCTTTATATTTCTATAGGGAGGAAGATGCACGCATCGACGCCTGTCCATTTCTGGCAGATGAGGAGAACATGAGAAAGATTAAAGAAGCCAAAGAAATTGTTTTACAAAACCTGACCAACCCGCCTGGACTTCATGACCTAGCAGAGCAAATAGGCCTGTCATTAAAAAAGCTAAAAGAGGGCTTTAAAGAGGTCTACGGCGACACCGTACACGGGTTTGCATTGAGCCATAAAATGGATTATGCCAGGCAATTACTGGAAAGCGGCAAATACAATGTGAACGAGGTAGGCCTAAAAGTGGGCTACAGTACGGGTAGCCATTTTATCAACGCATTTAAAAAAAAGTATGGAACTACACCAAGGCGGTACTCAAAATAAATACAGTAAAAAAGCGCACTAACAGGTCAATTTGTTTTTTTAATGATGGTAAGCACTTCACGATAGGTTTTTCCCGGGGTAGGATCGTCTTTTAAATATCGATAAACCTGATCCTTAATCCTTTCTGAAGCGCCCAGTTTCTGAAATATCAATACATCCTGGTTCCATGTCGCGAGTAATGCTTGCTTTGTCCCCAGCGCATCAGACGCTTCGGTCATTTCTCTTACTTTTAGGTATCCCTGGGTTTGTTTGATCTTGATCATATCTGCAAGCCAATCGCCATAGGTGATTTGCTCCAGGGGTTTGACCTTGGTCTGATTATGCAGTATTCCGGATAGCATCTCCATACGACCAAAGAACTGCATATCGTATTCCTCCAGTCCACAAGGCTTCAGGTTCTTTAATTGCTCTCTTATGATTGACTCATCTGTAAGAGAGCCATCAATTAAAAAGCCCATCTTTTTTGCAAGCAGATTCTCACAATTAGTTGATAAGCCTGCAGTTTGTTCTTCTTGTGCAGTAATGGCTAGCGTAAATAGAAAGAATAGAAAGTATAATCTCATTGTAATGTGCTTGTAGCAAAGTTCGGTCAAGTATTTCAAAGATCTTGCCTATTTAATAAGGCTCTACAATTTAAATTATCGCGATAGTTTCCACAGGACATTTTTATACTGATTATTACTAAATCGCGTGGAAAAGAGTACTGCCATAGACTTAAAAAACGGATCAACTATTTTACAAAGCTTATATTTAAGTCCATTTAAAACCATCCATCATGAACAAAACTGTTTTTATTATAATTAGCGTGATTTTCCTATTATGGAATTTAATGGGTCTGGGCGCCTTTATTGCTGAAATGGCCTTTCCAGAACTCATGGAGGAACAAATGAATGCCACCCAACTAGACACTTACCGCGCACGCCCATGGTGGTACGTAATATTTTACGCCATGGCCACGGTTGCAGGCTTTCTAGGAGCAATCCTGCTTCTAGCCAGAAAGAAACTAGCCGTAACCATGATTTTCATCTCTTTACTAGGAGTCATAGGAACCACGGGATATAATCTGTACAATGGATCCTGGGAGCTTATAGAATCAGGCGACAAGATCATGTTTCTATCAGTCTCTATACTTTCAGTCCTATACCTTGTGTTTGCTAGGTACGCTGCTCAAAAAGGATTACTCAAGTAGAAGGGTAACATCTGTTTTGAATATCGTAAGTGCTAATAGGTTTATCCTGCACGCTAGAAATAAATTTCTTGAGCCAGTCTAAAGGTATTTGCGTGTGCCTCAATAATGGTCTTGATATCTGGAGAATAACCACCACCCATGCTGCATTGTACCGGGATGGATTGATTTTTAAAGGATCTAGCTTGCGCAAAAGTGGACAATGCAAACCGATCCCGTTCTTTACAACCTGCTATACATAAGGCGAGCCGACCCAGCTTATCAGACTCCAGCACATCTACACCGCACAGGTAAAAAATAAAATCTGGCCGTTCCTGTGCAATCAGATCTGGAAGGGTATTTCTTAATTCTGAAAGATAGTAATCATCTCCAGATCCATCAGGAACCGCAATGTCTAGGTCTGAGATTTCTTTTTTAAAAGGATAATTACCTGCACCATGCATGGAAAAAGTGAATACGCTATCATCACCTTGAAAAACTTGCGCGGTACCATTACCCTGATGAACATCAAGGTCAACAATTAAAATTTTTGCTGCTATATGGTGATGTTGTAGGTACCGAGCCGCTATCGCCTGGTCATTAAGTAGACAAAATGCCTCGCCGTGGTCACTATAGGCATGGTGCGTACCGCCAGCTATATTCATCCCAATTCCATAACGGGTGGCCTTCATGCAACCTTCAATAGTTCCCTGGGCGATTAGCAACTCACGCTTTACCAGTTCTTCACTCAATGGGAAGCCTAGTTTGCGAGCAGCGCGACGATCTAAACTTAGATCTTTTAAGCTTTGTAAATAATGAGGTTGATGAACTCGCAGAATATCCACTTCTTCACAAAATCTTGAGGGTACAAAAAAGTGATCCTGTGAAACTGTTCCCTCATGTAATAACTGTTGAGGAAGTAAGTCATATTTCTCCATGGGAAAACGATGACCTTGAGGTAACGGGTGTTTATAAATAGGATGAAAAGCAATTGACAGCATAACCTCAAAGAAAGTCCATTATACCACCTTTGACTTACAGTCGGATCAAAAATTCACTCATTAAATGTAGTCCACTTTTAAAATTTGAGATAAATCTCACCCGTAAGAATTATTATATATTAAAGCTCTACTACTTTTACAGCTTTAATTGAATCCATGAAAAAAATAATCCTCTTTTTAGCTGCAATAGCACTTGCTTCATGCAACGACGATTTAAAAAACTCAACCAAAGAATATGAGGCTTTGAAAGCAGAAGCCCTTGAAATCCACGACGAGGTAATGCCCAAAATGTCTAAACTGGTGCAGCTTCAAGGCAACTTGCAGCGCAAAATTGCTGCAGATAGCACTATGGCTGTAGAAGGACAGGCGGCAATTATGAGTCTCAAAAAAGCAGATCGAGATATGATGGCATGGATGAAAGATTATAGTGAGAAATTTCCTTTTGAGTCTGAACCACCTACTAATATGGAATCGCTCAATTTGAAAATAGATATGTTAAAAACTGAAATTGAAGAAATTAAAAATATCCAGCGCGACTTTGATAATTCTATTAAAAAAGCTCAAGACCTAATGCCGTATAATTTGTAAAGCATCACGGTTCAATTTATTGACTAGATTCGTTGCACTTCCTATATAAAATACCACTAACCCAAAGCCCCACTTAAAAAGTGGGGCTTTGGGTTTTAATAGTAATATAGTCACGCCATCATACATACATAACTATAGGGTTCTCAATGTAGCTTTTAAAGGTTTGCAAGAATGCTGCTCCTGTCGCACCGTCTACAGTTCTATGATCACAGGCAAGGGTAATTTTCATAACATTGCCTATAACGATTTGACCATCTTTCACCACGGGTTTCTGTACAATCGCACCTACAGACATAATTGCAGAGTTAGGCTGATTGATTATCGAGGTAAACTCACTAATACCAAACATTCCTAGGTTTGAAATCGTAAAAGTACTCCCCTCCATTTCCTTGGGTTGTAATTTCTTACTGCGCGCTTTACCCGCTAGCTCTTTGACTTTTGCTCCTATTTGCTGCAGACTCATCTGGTCTGCAAAGGGTAGCACGGGTACCAGCAGTCCATCATCCACCGCTACAGCAACTCCCACGTGAATGTGTTTTGCCATAACCGTATTTTTATCAGTCCATTGCGTGTTGACCTTAGGATGCAGGCGCAACGCCATTGCTGCTGCCTTGACCACCATATCGTTAAAACTAATCTTAGTATCTGGCAATGCATTGATCGCTTTACGACTGGCAATGGCATTATCCATGTCTAGCTCAAGCCCCAGGTAATAATGGGGTGCGGTAAATTTTGATTGACCTAATCGTTTGGCAATCGTTTTACGCATTTGAGAGTTGGGTACCTCTTCAAATATCTCCTCACCTACTGCCTCAAATTTTGATACCACGGTACCAGAGTCTTGCGTCTTACGGGCATTAGCTGGATTGAAGTTTTCAATGTCACTTTTAACAATACGACCGTTCTCACCCGTACCGCTAACTTGTTCCAGGTTTATGCCCTTGTCCTGAGCCATTTTTCTGGCTAGTGGTGAGGCAAAAACGCGGTTCCCACTATTTTCAGTTTGACCTGAATCATTTGATGAGCCGGTAGAACTGCTTTGAACATCCCCATATGCCGGGACTGACGCCTGTTTTGAATCTACGGTAGAATTAGGTTGAGGTTTTTTAGTTTCAGGTTTTGATACCGCGTCTTCATTTGTAGACTTGGTTTCTTTTACCTGCTTTTTTTCAGATGTGCTCCCTGCGTTGAGATCAATTTTAGAAACATCAGTACCCGCTGGACCTATGATGGCTAGTAAGGCATCTACGGGTGCGGTTTCACCTTCTTGAATGCCTATCTTAAGAAGGGTCCCACTATTGAAGGACTCAAATTCCATAGTGGCCTTATCGGTCTCAATTTCTGCTAGGATATCACCCTCTTCAACTTCGTCCCCTTCTTTTTTTAACCATGATGCTACGGTCCCTTCTTCCATGGTATCACTCAAACGTGGCATGGTAACTACGACCACACCCTTTGGCAATCCACCGGCTTGATCATCGCTAGCAGTATTTTGAACTTCATCATTTAAAGATTCAGAATCGTCGTTACTGGTCGATGGTTGATCTTCATTATTTTGAGAAGACGAATCGTCAGTAGAATCATTTGAGGCATCACCTTTCAACAGCGCATCCACATCTTCACCTTCTTCTCCTATAATGCACAATAGTTGATCTACGGGAGCAGTTTCTCCTTCCTTGATTCCTATGTGCAACATCGTTCCTGAGTAGAACGATTCAAACTCCATCGTTGCCTTGTCGGTCTCAATCTCTGCCAAGATATCCCCTTCTTCTACCTTATCACCTACTTTAACGAGCCAACTTGCAACTACACCTTCTTCCATGGTATCGCTCAAGCGGGGCATATTGATTACTTCAGCCATTTGATCTTAGAGTTTTGCTGGTAAAAATGGATAGTCTTCTTGCTCATAAACAGCGTCATACATGACGTTCAATTCTGGAAATGGTGATTCTTCGGCAAATTTCTCACAGTCTGAAACCCGAGATTTTACCCTCTTATCCATTTCTTTGATTTCGTCATCTGTGATTTCAAATTCTTTTTGCAATCGATCTTTGACTTGGGTTATTGGATCAATTTTTTGGTACTCTGCCACTTCATCTTTAGTACGATATTTTTGTGCATCACTCATGGAGTGACCCCTGTAGCGGTAGGTTTTAAGCTCTAGGAATGTGGGACCGCCGCCGTTACGCGCACGTTCTATTGCCTCATGCATAGCCTCGGCAACCTTTTCAGGATCCATGGCGTCCACAGGCCCACAGGGCATTTCATAACCCAGACCCAGTTTCCAGATATCAGTATGGTTTGCCGTACGCTCCACACTTGTACCCATTGCATAACCATTGTTTTCCACACAGAAAACTACAGGCAGGTTCCACAGCATGGCAAGATTAAAGGTTTCATGTAATGAACCCTGTCTGGCAGCACCATCTCCAAAAAAGGTCAAGGTAACCGCATCCCGATCGTGATATTTATCACCAAAAGCAATACCTGCTCCCAGTGGTATCTGTCCCCCCACGATACCGTGTCCTCCATAAAAATTATGCTCTTTTGAAAAGATGTGCATGGATCCACCCAGACCTTGAGAGGTACCAGTGGCTTTACCATAAAGCTCTGCCATTACTCGCTTGGGATCGACGCCCATTCCTATGGGCTGCACATGGTTGCGATAAGCGGTAATCATTTTGTCCTTAGAGAGATCCATGGCGTGCAATGAACCCGCAAGGATAGCTTCCTGACCGTTATAAAGATGGAGAAATCCCCTAACTTTCTGTTGTATGTAAACCTGGGCTAGCTTGTCTTCAAATTTCCTCCAGAAAAGCATTTCCTCATACCAGTTGAGTAGAACTTCTTTTGTGATTTTCTTCATGAATAGGGCATGTTGTTAATTACGCTTTCGCGAAAGCGGAACCCGTAAAATCCACTTTATAAACGAATGCATCAAACAAAAATAGCTTATAAACCTGAGGAAATATACCTATGGCAAGGTTAAAACGATCGCAAACGTTATAGGTAGTCGCGGTCAAAAACTAGTGGTAGGAGATCTTTCATGGATTGAGACCTAAGAATAGTACCCTGGGTTCCCATAAAAAACAACTCAATGGGATAATCCTGGTTGTTCTCATATTCTGCAATAGACTGTCTACACGCACCGCAAGGCGGGACTGGCTTATCAAATATTCCGTTTCTGGGACCTGCGGTAATAGCAATCTTCTTAATGGCTATACCGGGATGGTTTGCTCCTGCGGCAAATATGGCGACACGCTCTGCACACAGTCCTGATGGATAGGCGGCGTTTTCCTGATTGTTGCCTTTAATCACCTTACCATTATCCAGCAATAATGCGCAACCGACCAGAAAATTTGAATAAGGGGCGTACGCGTTATTGCGCGCTTCTATGGCAGCAACCATCAACTCGCGATTGATCGCAGATAGCTCTTCCAGTCCTTGATACACGTCAAGGAAGATATTGAGTTCTAAGTGTTTGATATACTAGTATTCATCATATTCCTCTCCAAAGCTAAAGCTAAGGCTAAACCTGAGAGCACCTTCAAGTGGACTGTTAATGCGACCCGTAGCAAATAAATAAGCCAGATCTATATTGATGGAGGAAAATTCAAAACCCGCACCCAATGTTAAAAATTTACGGGCTCCCTTACTGTCGCTTTCATTGAAATATCCGGTACGTACGGTAAAACTATTGTCGTAAGTATATTCTGCACCTATGGCCCAGGTAAACTCTTCTAGCTCTTCAGAAAAACCACCAGGAGCATCTCCAAAGGATTGAAATATTCCCTGGATGAACTCTACATCATCATCTTGACCATCTAGGACCTCTCTAAAAACCCCGTTGCCATTTGCATCTCCCACTTCCCTCACCGGAGGCGTGGGGACTAGCAACTTGTTAACCTCGGCGGTAACACCTATGACGCTATAACCGTCATTGAGGATGAAGTCAAACCCACCACCCAAGGCGAGGTTAGTAGGAATAAAATTCTCCTGGCCACCCTCGTCATAGCTTATCTTGGGTCCTATGTTACTTACATTAAATCCACCTCTCCAGCGACCATTGAAACTGTTGTAGGCGATTTCTTCTGATTGGTAATACCCAGAAACATCCACCCCAAAACTGTTTGCCGCACTAGCGTCATTATCGGTGTCTTGAAATCTAAGATCAGATCTGAGATACCTACCGGTTACCGCCATGGAGAAACGCTCGCTTAGGCGCAACGCATAGGTCAGATCTACGATAAACTCATTGGGACTTTCAGTACGACCGGGGTCATTAGGACCGGTAGTCAGGTTGATGTCCCCTAAGCTGAAGTATCTAATACTACCCGCAAATGCGCTAAATTCATTAATCCTATTTGAATAGGCGAGTTGTGCAATGTCGATATCTGGCACTAACCTGCGCAAGTAAGGAGTATAGGACACACCCACTTTTGTCTGTCGATCGCTGAAGGCAAATTTTGCCGGGTTCCATTGTTGTGACCACGCATCTGGACTTGTGGCAACACCCATATCAGCCATACCGGCAGCCCTAGCATCTGCCGCAATACGTAAAAAAGGCAAGGCGGTAAGTATGACTCGAGTATCTGTTGCGTTGTCTGTTTGTGCCTGCGCTTGATTTGATACAAGAATCAAAAACATCACGACGAGTGCAAAAAACTTTTTCATTCAATAATTTTAAAGGGCGGACAAATATAAATATTAACTTCTCTATAAGATAACAAGCTTCTCCACAATACTTGCCGTCTCATCACTTAACGGCGAGTTTACCGTTATCTTATATACATATACACCTTTACCCAGTCTTTGTCCAAAATCATCTCTCCCATCCCAGGTTATTTCTCGCGAGGTGAAGCCACTAGTCGTCACACTTTGGCTTTTACTCCATACGATCTTACCGGTAACAGTCATTACCTGTACTTGAACGTCAAGAGGTTCAAAGGGTTTGTTGTGATTAAACCAGAATTCAGTATAGCTGGTAAAAGGGTTGGGGTAATTAAGTACCCGGCTTAGTTGCAATCCATTGTCTGCTGAGACTACAAACTGGATTTCGTTCATAGAACTGTTGTTGTAGGTGTCCCAGACCGTTATTTTGAGCGTATGTAAACCTGGCGGTATATCGCGTAGGGGAAACAGGGCTCTTCCAGAGGTGAAATCATCAACATCTGCCTCGTAGTAATCATTGAGAATAAATGGATTTGACTCGTCACCGTCCAGTATGGCGGTAAGATCGTGGCCTATACCACTTGAGGTATTGATTCCATTAGCATCGTTTAAGAGAACCAGTAAAAAAGGGTTGCTATCCGTAATACCGCCAGATACAAAGTTAGTATCATTCATATAGGGAATGATTTCTGGGCCCATATTGTCTTCTGTCGCATTCTCATTAATTCCGCCCACTCGTATTTCTTCAGAAAAACCGTTCTGGTCCTCACGTACGTTTGATCTTTTAGCATAAAAAGAGACGCGCCCATTACTTACAGGAATTTGGGTGTCTCGGGGCATTACAAAATCTATTGAAAAAATACCACCGGCTATGGTCGCTTGACCACGGAACAATACCTCCCCCAGCTGGTCAAACTCTAGTACCACCAGCGGGTCACCAGCTACAGTCGTGTCCCTTGTCCTATCATTTGCCAGCGTTTCCCTATTTACATCCTTATCAAACACCGTCACGGATATAGTGCCATTATAATCATTGATAAGATTACCCTGAAGATCCTGCACCTCACCACCTAGGGTAACCCGGTCCAGCCCCCTGAGTACAGCTGTAGTGGGGTTTATGGGATTCCCGTTTACCGTATTGAGTACCACCCTGGGCTTGGGGAATCCCAGGGTAAGCGCTGGGTCGCCTATATAGGCAATGACTCTTCTAGTACCATCATTATTGAATGCTGGATCGACTTTAGCTAGTCGTAATGCTTCGGCAATAGTGGTGGGTTCCACATTTTCATAAGAGAACAGGTATTGATCTATTATTTCATTGAACTGGGTTCCCGTACTTACAAAAATCAACCTGTTTGTTGCTACAGAAGCAATCGCCCCACCCCTAGGGTTAAGGTATGCTATCTCACCACCACTAACTCGCAGGGGATTGTCGTATCTCGTGAACTCACAGGTGACGGTAATCAACAAGGGCAAATTATTGATATTCCTTAAACCCTCTACCAGAGACTGGGTGATTACAAACTCCCTAGCGAGACCATCCTCGTTACCATGACCAAAATAGTTTACCACCAGGCTACCTTGCTCAAATGAGTCCCTTATATCTGGTATTGCAGATGGATAACGATCACCACCAGCACTTAAGACTTGGGGATAACTGTCCAGCAAGATCTTATTAATATTGTATTCAGGGCGGTTTGTAAAAATCTCGTCACCCAGTTCACTTGTACTACGTTGCAATATTCTATCGCTCAAGATATCGACGTCATCGCCGATGAGCGAGATCCTATTGCGCCAGCGGGCAAAGGATGGTTCAGCATAATAGTTGATGACTTTATCTACTGCTTGTCTAGCCTCGGTAGTGTTGCTTACTATCATGCGACCTACTGCAATATCCATGAGGTCCTGACGTGCTGCAGACCCCTCACCATCGTCCATAAAGGTAAAAAAGTCGTCAGTACAGTAGCTGAGGGTCAAATCAGTACTGTTTGCAGACTGGAATGTAGGGACGATGTTGTCATTGATACGCAACCGACTCTTAAAATCATAACTCGCATCACCAAACATATTCAAATATCTGAGGCGGCGTGATGGATCTGACGCATTGTCGTAAACATATTTCACAAAGTTGCGTATGGCAGCAATATCTTGTTCACCCTCAGAAAATTCATTGTAGATCAATTCTAGTGGCACTACCTTGGTATTGAGGTTATTTGTTGTGATATGAAAGTTTGCCAGTCGCTGTGCCTGAGCAGCTAGGAAGGACGGGGTTATAATCAAATAATCCAAATCCTGAAATTGACCCGAAGAATCGTCAAATATGGATCCTTTAAGATCTTGATTTGCCACACGACTGTTTCGTAAAACCGTAGGGGTTTTAAATACGGCAGGTTGAACCGCAATAAACTCTTCTTGACTCCCTTGTCTGAAAGTCAAACTGAAATCACTTTGCGATCCCTGATTTTCATAACTGGACACATTAAATGGGTCAGTAACACGCCATAACTGCAAGAGGTTACCTGCATTTGTAAAATTATATTGACCTATACCAAAGGCCCGATCTGCATCAAGGTTTCTGATAACAAAATCGCCAATGGTATTATTGAGTCTTTGCGGCATATCCACCCATATATAATCAAGGTAACCCACCGCTGCGGGGTTGCCACCATTTGAATAGGTAAGTGTGAAATCTAGAGCGGGAGTAGCCGTTAAAGTATTTCTAAACAAAACCTCACGGTCTGCTGCGCTTACCACCCCGCCAGAGAGGCCCGTAAAACTCAACACACCCAGAGCAGAACCGTTGACGGCTATTTCCATACTGGAGTTAGTATCAGATACGGCTCCAGTAGCAACTCTTATAATGGCATTGCGTGAGGGATCTACATCAGTAAAGTTGAGTTGGTACGACGCCTCTGGCTCAAAATCAAATCGATCACCATACCAGATGCGACCTACTGAACCTATATTCTCTAGGTCCTGCTCAATATAATTGCGCGCATGGAAATAGTCATAGGTGTTTGCGACAGCACCAGATGGTTGCACGTACGGTGCTATGCGTTTACCACGACCACCATTTACCGTAATATAGTAAATTGATGAATCTGAGTAGGGATTGATAAAACTATCGTTTTCCGGAACATACTCAGAATTTGTGGACGTACCATAAAATAGAATTTGGTCCTGGGGGTCAAAACGACCGTCGCCACCGTCTAGGACCTGAATAGCCAACTCTGGAGGATCAAAAAACTGGTCAACACCATTAATCAATGACATAGAGCGGCCGCCGTGTCCATAGATTTTGATATTGTCTGGCAAAACGGTTCCCAGATTAAAACCCATATCTTCCAGCATGCTTCCCGTCAATCGCTGTACCCCACTTTCTGTAACCTCAAATTTAAACCAGTCACCGCCTATTAAAAGGCTTGAACGTATATTCCCTCTGGCCGCTACATAATTTACAGTAGGCATTACCCTATAAGAAATTACCAGCGACTCCACACGGCGTATCGTGGCTCCATCCATATATATAGGAGTGGCAGTTATTTGGGTATAGCTCTGCTTTCGCGAAAGCGAATTCACTACCGTCACCCGCAAACTCGTGGGAAGATCTGAAATTTTTAAATCCAGTAAGTCGGATTTGCTGATGATGCTGCTTTGAAGACTGGAAATCTCTATACTGGACTGATCTATCTTTCCTCTCCCTTTTAAACTGGTAGCATAAAGTATCGCCTTACCGTCAAATTGATAGCCGTTACCAAAGTACGGGGTGCTTAACTCCAAGCTTCCTACCGAGTGCGTAGTACTGCCATCCCATTCAATACTTAACCTATGTTGCTGGGCATGTAGAGAGGATAATGAAAGGAATATAAAGACGATTATTGAACGCATAGCTAACAAACGATGTAATACTTACAATAGTATGACAACTTTTAACAAGGTTAAAGTAAGTGGTGCAGTAATAAACTGTTGAAAGGTGCGTTGAATAAATGGAACATTATAAAGTTGCCGCAATTCAGATTTTTTATGATTTGTATTTCAACTAAGTTGTTATATTGCGGCTTACATTTTTGCAAATTTCTTAACATGAACAAATTTTTCAGTTTGAGAACGATCTCTCTAACACTTCTTACTAGTGTTATCCTAGTGGGTTGTGGTGGCCGTGGAGAAGATTATGATAGGACTTCACGCGGTACGGGATGGGATATTACTGGTAGAGATGGTGGTTTTAAACTCAATACAGACTATGAAGAGCAGGAAACTGGTCCTGGTCTGGTATTCATTGAGGGTGGAACTTTTACCATGGGTCGCGTTAAGGACGACCCGATGCATGACTGGAACAACAGTCCCAACCAGCAGCACGTCCAGTCATTCTATATGGATGAAACCGAGGTGACTAACGGGATGTATCTTGAGATGCTGGATTACCTAAAAGTAATGTTCCCGCCAGAAGATGAAGAGTATCGTAATATCTACAACGGCGCAGTTCCAGATACCCTGGTATGGAGAAACCAACTAGGTTTTAACGAGCAAATGACCAAAGATTACTTGCGCAACCCTGGATATCGTAATTACCCTGTTGTAGGAGTATCGTGGATACAGGCTGTGGAATATGCAGACTGGCGTACTGATCGAGTCAATTTTAAAAGACTGGTGGATCTAGGTTATATGGATCGTGATGCTGCGGCAAAGATTGAGCCCGGACAAACTTTCAGTACGGATACCTACCTCAACGCACCTACTCTAGTTTTTGATGGAAATGATACTATTTTAAGAGGTGGTAAAAGATCACAACAACAGGAGAAAAGACAGCAAAAAATCCTAGCTCGCAGGGGAGGTACAGATTCTCTTGCCAGCAACCTATACGTTCAACGCAAGGACGGGATACTATTACCAGACTACAGACTACCTACCGAGGCTGAATGGGAATACGCCGCTCTAGGTTTAACGAGTGTGCGCGAGTACAATTCTTATAGAGGCAGAAAGAAATATCCATGGGATGGGCAGTACACTAGAAGTGGGAAACGCAAGAATATGGGTGACCTAGTAGCTAACTTTAAGCTGCGAGATGGTGATTACGGTGGGATTGCAGGATGGAGTTCAGACGGTGCAGATATTACTGCAGAGATCAAGTCCTATGCCCCTAATGACTTTGGGCTGTATGATATGGCTGGTAATGTTTCTGAATGGGTAGCAGATGTTTACCGACCCATCGTTGATGACGAGTTTAATGACTTCAACTACTACAGAGGTAACGTTTACACCAAAAACAAAATAGGTGAGGATGGCATGATTGCCATCATCAGTCCAGATTCTATCTTATACGATACCTTAAGTACGGGTAAGGTAGTAGCAAGAGGTTTACCTGGCGAGATCCAGAAAATTGAGATTGATGAAGAAGAGACTTATTTAAGAACCAACTTTGATCGTGCAAACAACACGGATTTTAGAGACGGTGATTCGAGATCGTCTCGTTACTTTGGCGGTTCAAACGATGGACGTGACTTGAATAAAAGAATGTACAACTCTCCAGTCCATAGTGTCATAGCAGATTCTATAGGAATGCAAAGAGAATATGACCAGTCCACGCAACGTACTACTCTAATAAACGATAAGGTAAGAGTTTATAAAGGTGGTAGCTGGAGAGATAGAGCTTACTGGCTAGATCCAGCCCAAAGAAGGTTCTACCCTCAGGATATGGCTCGAGATGATATAGGCTTTAGATGTGCGATGTCACGAGTCGGCTCTAAATCTAAAGGCAATCGTAAAAGACGATAACCTAAATGGTTTCTAAATAAATTAAAACCCTTCTTTGAAGGGTTTTTTTATGTCTTTAATTAAGTTTATTACCTAATGAACGCACCATGAATGCAGAATTAAAAGATCTACACCAGCTTTTTTTAAATTCCACAGGAATTTCCACGGATACTCGAACTTTGAAAGCAGGTAACTTATTTATCGCCTTAAGTGGAAGCAATTATAATGGCAATAGTTACGTAGAGGCAGCTCTTGAGAAAGGCGCTTCACATATAATTTGTACTGATGCCGTACAGTTCAATCAATATGACAACGTAACCGTTGTTCAAGATAGCTTAGGCACCTTACAGCAACTAGCTAGACACCACAGGAATTATCTGGGATTGACTGTACTAGCTATAACAGGCAGCAACGGCAAGACCACCACCAAAGAACTTGTACACCGCGTCCTATCTTCTGGAAAGAACGTAGTATCTACAAAGGGTAACCTGAATAACCATATCGGGGTGCCACTCACATTGCTGACCTTTACTGAACAAACTGAAATAGGTATAGTCGAGATGGGTGCAAATCATCAAGGTGAGATCCATAACTTGTGTGAAATAGCAGCTCCGGATTATGGACTGGTCACTAACTTCGGATTAGCGCATTTAGAGGGATTTGGTGGGGTTGAAGGCGTCAAGAAAGGAAAAAGCGAGATGTACGATTATTTAAGAAAAAACAACGGGTCCGCTTTTGTACTACATTCTGAAGAAGAACTTATCGAGAGATCTAACGGCGTAAAGCAATTATTCACTTCAGAACAGACTTTACTTAAAGCCACTGAGAATTACCTAGAATTGGGATATCGAGGTAAACTCATCAGAACAAGGCTTACCGGCGCCTATAACTTTAACAACATCATCTATTCAATAGCGGTAGGTGAATATTTCAACATTCCACATGATCTAGTCATAAAGAGTATAGAATCTTATGTTCCAGACAATAACAGGTCTCAAGTAATGAAAAAAAGCGGCTATCGTGTGATATGGGACGCTTATAATGCAAATCCCAGCAGTATGATAGCGGCGATTGATAATCTCGCCCGACAGCAAGAGAAAAATAAGGTGGCCATTCTAGGTGATATGTATGAGCTGGGTGAACACAGCCATCAAGAACATCAAAGGGTGTTTAAATATGCTAGGGAAAAAAACATTGATATCATTACTTACGGAAATTTGTTCTCACAAGTTCCCGGTAGTATTAATCACTTTGAAGATATTCAGCAACTCAAGACTTTCGTTGCCACTCAAACTTGGGAAAACTCCTGTATTTTAATCAAAGGTTCTCGAGGTGTAGCACTAGAGAGAATAGCAGACAATTTTAATTAGATCTGGAATATTGTTACTAGACAATTTGTGTATTATCAAATTTAATGTAAGTTTGCAACCGCTTAAGAGCAAAAGGTACCTTAGCTCAGTTGGTAGAGCAAAGGACTGAAAATCCTTGTGTCCCTGGTTCGATTCCTGGAGGTACCACTTAAACCCGATCAACGATCGGGTTTTTTGTTCTTTATATTGCTACGTGGGATTAGCTCAGTTGGTTTAGAGCGTTACGTTGACATCGTAGAGGTCGCTGGTTCGAATCCAGTATTCCACACTATTTCCTTGTTATGGTCCTAGTTCTAGACATCGGAAACACCAGGGTAAAGTACGCCCTAGCCATCGACGGCAAGGTAAAACAGCCTCAAATTACCTCAATAGATGTTCTCATAGAACTAGTTACTGAAACTGTTGCAGTAAACCCCCTTATCAGTTCCATTGCTTTATGTAGCGTGGTTCAACTAGACCCGATTTTAATAGAATCACTCAAGAACCTGAGAAGCCTATTTATAGTAGATTTATATGCGCAACTTCCTTTTGAGAATAGATACTTGGGAGAAACCCTAGGTAATGATAGGATAGCACTAGTCAGCGGCTCCATAAAAAATCTAGAACAAGATACTTTGATCATAGATGCAGGGACCTGTATCACTTACGATTTTGTAGACCACAATAAAGCGTATCACGGCGGTGGGATATCCCCGGGATTGGATCTCAGATATAATGCTCTTGCAGACTATACCTCCCAACTACCCAGATTGGAATTTGTAATTCCTGACGGCTTGACCGGGAACACGACTCAAACTTCCATACATTCTGGGGTAGTCAATGGTTTTTGTCATGAGATTGACGGTTTTATAAACAGTTATAAAAAGCAATATCCTGGACTACGCACGTTAATAACAGGTGGTAGTTTACCAGTATTGATAAAACAACTTAAAAGCCGTTTCTTTGCCGTCCCAAATTTGGCTCTAGAAGGCACCTTTGCATTATATGAATTCAACAACACCGGGAATTAAAAGCGCGCTATTAATCATCTTTCTCGCTTTGAGTTTTAGTTCCATTGCTCAAAACAGGATTTCATCCCCTTATTCTTTTTTTGGAATAGGTCAACAAACCTTTAGAGGTACGATAGAAAATAGGAGTATGGGTGGCTTGCGCACCTATGTGGATAGCATTCATTCAAATTTGCGCAATCCTGCATCCTACGCACATTTGAGACTTACCAATTACACACTAGGCGCTGTTTACACTAACACCTGGGCAAGTACGGCAACACAAGAGGACTCATACGATGCCGTGTCCATCGAGTACTTAAGTATCGGGATTCCTCTAGGTGAAAAAGCAGGCTTCAACTTTGGGGTGATACCTTTCAAAAGTGTGGGATACAATATCGGTGAGCAAACGGTAGATGACTTCACCTGCTTTTCTGGTGAGGGTAGTATTAACCGTGCCTACATAGGCGGTGGAGTCATACTTACGGACCAGCTGAGTCTAGGGGCCGAAGTACGGTATAACTTTGGTCAAGAGACCAATAGTTCAAACGTGCAGCTCACGGGTGTACAATTCGGTAGTAGTGAATTGAATGAGACTGACTTTTCTGGTTTATCGGCAAACTTTGCGTTGCATTACAAGGCCATGATCAATGATAAATACGAGATCCAGGCGACTACGGTATTTTCACCAGAGAGTAACATTACCGCAGATAATACCAGGACGCTGGGAACCTTTCTCCTAGGTGGCAACAATACTATTCTACCAGCAAGTAATCGACCTAGTACAACAGACAAACAAAAATTGCGGTTACCGTCAGAACTTACCGTGGGGGCGACCTTGGGGCTTCCTCGTAAATGGAGCCTGGGAGCAGAGTATTCAAGATTCGGCACAAGTTCTACTGGGCTGCGTTCATTTGCACCGCAAAACAGCGAGTTTACAGATGCTGCAAGTTACAGACTGGGTGGTTTTTACATTCCCGACTACAACAGTCTATCCAGCTACTGGAACAGGGTGGTTTATAGAGGGGGACTGCGCTGGGAAGAAACTGGGCTGCGCGTGAACGGTGAGGACATCTCAGAGTTTGGCATATCTTTTGGAATGGGATTACCCATAGGCCGTAGATCAGGGTTTTCAAATGCAAACATTGGCTTTGAATACGGCGAGCGTGGAGCTACCAGCAACAATCTGGTCAAAGAGCAATTTTTTAGTGTATCCATAGGATTATCTCTTAATGATCGCTGGTTCAGAAAGCGCAAGTATCAATAACCGTAAAAATGAGATTATGAAAAAGACGTTACTTTTATTATTGGCTGTATTGGGTTCCGCTTTCGCGAAAGCGCAATCTCCAGAAGACTGCAACCAGATGTTAAGCATCTTTGCAGAGAATGCCAAAGCCAAACTCTACGACGAGGCCTATAAACAACTACAACAACTTGAAGAACGATGCCCTGACGCAAGTCTTGCCATATATCAATATGGAGAGCGCATCTACAGACATCGATTGAGTAAGAAGATAGGCGATCAAAATGAAAATGCCCTAGGATTGATCAGAATGCTGGATACAGAAATTGCAAAGTTTGCTGACAAAGTCAATACAACACGTAAAGAAGTGGACAAGGTAAACGTAATGTACAAGTATGCCATAGGAACGCGTGATGAGCAATTTGAGATATTGAAGAAGGATCTAGAAAAAGATCCCGAAAACTTTACCGATCCCAAAGCACTTATTACATATTTTAAGCTTGCCGAGGAAAGATATAAAAAAGGTAAAATCTCGCTGCAGGAACTTTTTGACATCTATGATAACCTAACCGGTCACGTAGAAACCATTCAAAATGACAGGTCAAAAACCGTAAGTGAGTTACTGATTAAAGAAGAAGATGGAACCATAGGTGAAAAGGAAAATATAGACCTTAAAAACCAGGAGAAAAATTTGAAGAACTACAATGTAGTTATGGGTAGTATCAATAAGACTCTAGGTACACTTGCAGACTGTGATCAACTAGTGCCTTTGTATAACAAGGAGTTTGAGCAAAATGCAACTGATGCTGCATGGTTGAGCAACGTACTAAGAAGGTTGCAAAAAAAGGAATGTACTACAGATGATCTTTATATCAAGAGTGTAAAAGCCCTTCATGCTCTCAATCCTAGTGCAAAGACTGCTTACGGTCTAGGAAACATAGCAGATACCACTACGGAGCGTTTCAAATACTGGGATCAAGCAATAGAGCTAGGAGTAGATGATGACTACAAATCCATTATTTACTACAAAAAAGGTAATGAGTACATGAAAAAGGGACAATACTCAAGTGCCAAAAGAGAGTTCTTACTATCCAATAAAGCAAAACCATCATTTGGGATGCCATTTATCAAAATTGCCCAAATGATTGCAAAAAGTGGGGGTCAGTGTGGTAAAACTCCATTTGAGAAGAGAGCGGTCAACTGGATTGCTGCAAAATATGCGGCTAGGGCTGGAAAAGTGGATGCATCACTAAGAAGTACAGCGCAAAAATATGTAGCTAGTTACCTAGGCACAGCACCCACAAATGAAGTTTTCATGAATCAGGATTACAATTCAGGTGACACGATTACTTTTAACTGTTGGATAGGAGAATCAGTAAGAATCCCATAGTGGATCGATCAAATATCATATTTGTTAAAGTGATGATGACTCTAGTCGTGATCACTTTTTTTGCATCTTGTCAGGACAATATCAAGGAAGTGCGCAAGATGGAACTTGCCTCAAACGAGCCTATGGGAGAAGCTGTCAATATTTTGCTCAAGCATACCGATAGTGGTGTTCTCAAACTTGCGGTGAGTGGTAGGAAGATGTTTGACTTTGGGAATGATGAATTTCCCTATACCGAGTTTCCCGAGGGTATTAAAGTAAAGGTCTATGAGAACAAACTGGACACTACAGAATACACAACCATTATAGCAGACAGGGCGGTCGCGTATGAGGAAACCAGTCTCTTTGACTTGAGGGGTAATGTTCAAATTATCTCTCATGATGGCAATACCTTTAACGGCGAGCAGCTATACTGGGATCAAACAGGCAAACAAATCTTTACCGATCAGGATGTTATCGTATATTTAAAAGATAATGGTACGGGCGATGATGTAGGGATAAAAACGGGTACCGCAATGGATGCAGATGAGAAGCTCGAGAAAGTAAACATCAAAAATGCCGAAGACGGATTTATAGTCAAAACAAAAGAGATCGATGAGTAAATTCTTTAAATATTTTGAGTACGCCTATTTAATTTTTGCCGTTGTGTTTGTGGTTACGGGCATCGTGGAATATAACGAGACACCGCAGCGTTCCTATCTCTTGTTTGGAATGGCGGCAGTAGCGGTTTTTATGTTTTTCTTCAAGCGTCGATTCAGGCGCAGGTTTGAAAAACGAAATAAATAGATATGCTGGAGCAGTTAGTTATTATTGCGATCATGCTGCTGCTCAGCGCATTTTTCTCAGGGATGGAAATTGCCTATGTTTCTTCAAACAAGATTCATATTGAACTCGAGAAACGTCAGGATGGTGTGCTGGGACGCATATTGACCAGACTTACAGCACGTCCATCAAAGTTTATCATTACCATGCTCATAGGCAATAGTATTGCCCTGGTCGTCTACGGTTTTGCCATGGGTGATTTGCTGGTGGAATTACTGGGACAGCACTACCCTACCCTATCAATCGGTTTTAAGGGAATAGCGACTCAGACCATAATTTCTACCGTTGTGATTCTACTAACGGCAGAATTTTTACCGAAGGTTTTCTTCCAGATCTATGCAAACGAGTTGCTTAAGTTTTTTGCCGTACCAGCCTATTTTTTCTACTTGATATTTGGATTCTTCTCGTGGTTGTGCATTAAGATTTCCGATTTCTTCCTTAAGGTGTTCTTTAAGGCAGATGGTGATGAATTACAGCTTTCTTTCTCAAAGCTAGAACTGGGTAATTACATCACCGAGCAGATGGAAAATCTACAAGAACAGGAAGAAGTAGACTCTGAAATCCAGATTTTCCAGAACGCACTCGACTTTGGAGATTTGAAGGCGCGCGAGGTGATGGTGCCCAGGACTGAGATGGTAAGCGTGCACAAGGAACTCCCTATCAAGGAGTTAAATAAGCGTTTTGTAACAACCGGATTGTCTAAGATATTGATACATGACGAGACGATTGACGATGTGATAGGTTATGTGCACAGCTTTGATCTTTTTAAAAAGCCCGAGGAGATATCGACGGTCCAGCGCAACGTAATCAATGTTCCAGAAACCATGCTCGCCAAGGATGTTCTGAACCTACTAATCAAGAGACACAAGAGTATTGCTATCGTTCTAGATGAATATGGCGGTACAAGTGGCTTGATTACGGTAGAGGATATTGTGGAAGAATTGTTTGGCGAGATTGAAGATGAACACGATACCGACCAGCTTATCGATAGCCAGTTAGACCATGAAACCTTTAAATTGAGCGCCCGGCTAGAAGTTGATCTCCTGAATGAGAAATACAAATTCAACCTGCCGCAAAGCGAGCAATATGAAACGCTGGGCGGACTGATTGTCCATCAGACTGAAGGGATACCCCAGGAAGGTGAAAAAGTGGAAATGGAACACTTTGTTTTTACCATTCTAGAAACCTCAAATAACAAGATTGACCTAATTAAATTGAAGCTTACAAGTGTAGATTAACCGGAGCGAGCAAAAATTCATTTAAGGCTCTAAGATCGCTCCTATATTGAATTGTTAGGAGAAGTTGTAGTAGATAATTCTTTAAATTTGATGAGTTCCAGTGCATAGATCCACATTCAATTATTGTGGTAGACATCTATTAGATTACGCTTTCGCGAAAGCGTAACCCACCACCTACAATTTAACACAATTAGCAGCTCGTAAACAAGATCTAAAACCCTTGACAGCTTTAAAGTTAGGGGATTAAATGCTATTTTCGCCGTCTTTAAAATTTAAACAACAAACAATGGCTGTATTAGGCAAGATTAGAAGTCAGGGAGTCATACTGATTTTAGTAATCGCATTGGCACTTTTTGCTTTTATCGTTCAGGGTGCATTGACCTCTACTGCAAAAGATCAGGATGAGGCAATAGGATATGTGGGAGATCGGGAGATCAATCGGGATTCATTCATGCGTCAGGTAGAAACCGTTCAACAAAGACGAGGTCCCAACGGTACTACGGTACAGGCTGTTAATAGTGTGTGGGATCAAGAGGTACGCAATGCCGTACTGGCAGAACAAATTGAGGCTGCTGGTATTGAAGTGACTGATGAGCGCGTGGCAGAGATGATTAAGGACGCCTACCGCAACAATCCAGAGTTTCAAAACGAGGACGGTACTTTTTCTGAAGGTAGATTCAAGACCTTTGTGGAAACTTTTGAGGAAAATAATGCGGTAGCATGGAACAACTATGTCGAGCAAATGGCTCTAAGCGCACAGCAAGAGCAGTTTTTCAACCTGTTGAAGTCTGGCGTAATAGGCACTAATCTCGATGGCGAGACTGAATACCGACTAGCAAATGACAAACGTAGTTTCCAGTATGTTCAACTGCCATACTCAAGCATTGCCGATTCCTCTATAGAAATAACCGCGGCAGATATAAAGGAATACATCAACAAGCATGAATCCCAATTTAAAAGTGAGGCACAAAGAGATGTCGTCTACGCCCTTTTTAAAGATGAGGCTTCAAGTGAAGATCGCGATGAAATCAAGCGCAAGCTGGAATTAAGAAAGGCTGCCGATGATTCAAACTACAACGTCAATACCAATCAAAAGGAAACTATTGAGGCTTTTAAAGATGCCGCGGACAAGCAAAATTATGTGAACCGCTTTTCTGACCTGCCTTACAATGAAGATTTTGTAATGATCGATCAATTATCGACAAGCGCCAGAGCTGCTGCTGGTGATTTGAGTGTGGGAAAGGTATTCGGTCCATATGAAGATGGTGAGTATATGAAGCTTTCTCTGGTAGAAGAAAAAAAGACCATAATGGACAGCGTTTATAATCGTCATATTCTTGTGGCCTATCAAGGGGCCCAGCGCTCTACCGCTACCCGTACCAAAGAGGAAGCAAAAGCAACTGCCGACAGTATTTTTGACCTGATCCAGCAAAGCAAGAGCAAGTTTGATAGCAAGTTTGACTACTTTAAAGAGAACAATGAAATTGCAAAAGGAGAAGATCTAGGCTGGTATATGTATAGCGGCAATTCCAGAGGTCTTGCAAAAGGTTACTCTGATTTTCTATACAGTAATGACGAGGGAACCGTAGGTATTGCAGAGTCTAGCTTTGGATACCATATCATAAGAATTGACGAGGCAACAAGCCCTAAGGACCTGGTTAAGCTTGCCACGATTGCCACCAAAGTGAGCTCTTCGAAAAAGACGGGGAAACAGTTGTTTACCAAAGCTGTCAAGTTCCAGAAATCAGCAGGTGAGGGATCAGACTTCACAAAACTCGCCGAGGAATATCAAGTTTCTACCACACCGGTGAAAGGGCTTAAGGAACTAGATGAAAACCTACCGGGCATCAAAACTAACAGGAGCATCGTAAAATGGGCTTTTAATGAGGAGCGCGAGGAAGGTGATGTTGAGCGTTTTGAAACTGCAGAAGGTTATGTAATCATCAAACTCCAAAAGATCAAGGAAAAGGGAATGATGACCACACAACAGGCCAGCGCCACGGTAACTCCCATATTAAGAAAAGAGAGAAAAGCAGCTATGTTAATGGATAAGGTTAGCAGTTCTGACCTACAGACTATAGCTACTGAAAATTCACAGACCGTAAAAACGGCATCGCTTGTAGATCGTAAAAATCCGACCTTACCAGGTGCCGGTTCAGAGCCCCGAGTGGTAGGCGTTGCCTTTGGACTAGAGCAAGGTGAGACTTCTCGAGCAATAAAGGGAGATAATGGTATTTATATGATAAAAGTTACTGGTATAGATGCAGCTCCAGATCTACAGAGCTACGCAAGCTCTGCCAAAGAAGTTGTCAACAGGACTGCAAACCAAGCTACCTCAAAACTTGTAGAAGCGCTGAAAAAATCGACTGAAATAGAAGATAATAGAGCGGTATTCTACTAGACTTCTAATTGGTAACTCATTGAAAATGCCACCTACAGGGTGGCATTTTTGTTAAACAAACTTTATGAAGGCAATAAAGGTCATATCAACAAATTTCTTACATGCCGCGCGGTGGCAATGATTAAAATAGTTAACTAAAGCCTTTTGCTAGTCGCCCGTAATCACAATATCCTTCCAGTTGTATATAGTGGCATATCCCTTATTTCTAAAATAAAATTGATCTTGTACTGTTCCCGTTGCCATCACGAAATCCCCGCCCCAGCCACCCAGGGACTTCACAGCACCTTTATAATCAGGGAACAGTCTATTTTTTACTGGTTCAAGACCGATTAGGTCACCTATAATCATTTCATGTCTGGCAATCAATTTCTCAAAATTATCGCGATTCATTCCAGCGCGTATGAACTCGTCGGGCATTGCGGCCAGTTCTTTACGTACCTCCTCTGTTAATTTTGTGCGGTCAAATTTTGCAATAGATTCTCTACTGTTTTGCTTTTGATTCAAATACACAAAAAAGAGTTCCTCTTCAAAAATCGGGTCAAAAAACCGCTGCTTAATTAGCGGCTGGCCATTGTTGTAAATGTATATAATGGGATGTGAAATCCTCGCACAAGCAACGTCATACCCACTACCCCCAAAGCACTTGAATTGAAGCTTGAAAGGATCACAAGACACCCATTGAGCCACGAGGGACACCAGGGTGGAACTAGTACCCATACCATAATACTGGTTAAAATCCAGTTCAGTAATTGCATCAAAGGACCTAGGAAATTGAAAGTTTGGGTTTAAATCTGCTGCAGCCAGCAATACCATTGATAAACGCTTTGCTATGGGATCGGTTAGGTTTACCGCTCGCTTTACAATTAATTCCTCATAGGTGGTTTTGATATCGATCCAGACTTCCTGATCGCTATTAAAACTGCGCCAGGTGATAATACCAGAATTAGTTGTGGTAATAATTAATCTTTGATCGAGTTTTAGGGGTACCGCTAGAGCAGGAACATTATCTAGTACTGCGTATTCACCGGTAATTAAAAATTTACCGTGCGCTTTAAATCTTTTTATTTGCTCCAATGGCTTGACGTAATTGAATCTGTACAAAGGTAGCAAGTTGAGAGATCGGAACTGATACGTTTCTAACAAACAACAAACACGTGTTCTCCTGCACTTACATTCCGGTACGTATCGCCTCTACCGGATCCAATCTTGAAGCCGTTATCGCCGGTATGATTCCTGCAATCAAGCCTACAGCAGCACTAACCGTGGTACCGATAATAATATTGTCTGCAGAAAGAATGAATTCAAAATCCTCGGCAAAGCTACTGGCTATGACGGTACCCAGCCAGACAAAGAATAGACCGAACAAACCACCTATAAGTGCCAGAATTATCGCCTCAAACAAAAACTGTGAAAGAATAAATCTACTTTTTGCTCCTAGTGATTTTTGAATACCTATCAAATTGGTACGTTCCTTTACACTCACAAACATGATATTTGCGATACCAAATCCACCGACCAGCATACTAAAGCCAGAGATTACTAGACCTATTGCAGTCAGGACAGATGTGACCTGATCCAGAAAATCTGTAAAACCTTTAAGCGGGTTGATAAAAAAGGTGCTGATCTCATCTGACTTTAAACCTCGCACGGTGCGCAATCTTTGTTCCAGGACTGCAATAAATTCGTCTAGGTCTGTTCCTGGCTTGGGCTTTAAAATAAGCGCAGCAACTTTTGAGCGGTTGTTGTCACCATAGATCTTTCTAACAAAATTGACCGGTATGTAGGCAGATCCGTCTTTGGATGGGCCCAGCGTGCCTTGCCCCTCTTTCTTTAAAACGCCTATGACCGTAAACCGGTTTCCATAGAGGCGCACTCGCTTACCTATGGGACTTGCATCTTTAAACAAACTTTTTGCCACCTCACTTCCTATGACCGCTACTGGAGTGCCGCTATTCGACTCGGCTGCGTTAAAGAATCTGCCTTCTTCCACTTTCAATCCATCCAGCTCATAGATGGCCTCAGTCCCGGGTGAAATGTTTACACCCGTCGCCACGGCGCCATCATACTTTATATTTTCCGGATTGGAAAAGATGGTGTAGGTGATGGCTCCCAGATCGGGAAGACTGCGTTCTAGTGCCTGAAACTCTTCATAGGAAACATTGGGGAAATTCTCATATTGGTACCGTTCCAGTTCAGTAGGTCCAAAGGAAAACCGCAACACGTAAATAGTGGATATGTCTAGAGAGCTCAATCCGTCCTTTACCTCGTTCTCTAGTGAATCAATAGCCGCTAGGATTCCTATAATCGCAAAGATTCCTATACTTACTCCCAGCAGGGATAAGAAGGTACGCAGCAAATTAGTACGCAAGGCATTAACAGCAAAAAAGAGACTTTCCTTGAGTACACGCAGGTAGATCAACATTAGGTTGAGTGGGTTTAGGTTCTAAAAATACGCACGGTAGTTAGACTTGGAGAGAACTTATTTGTTACAGATGATGGTTGGATAGTTCCGCTTTCGCGAAAGCGTAATCCAAATCGTCTCCTAAAAAGATCGATGTGCTCTAAATATTAAGGTTGTACGTACATCAAACAAATCAAAAGCTCGTGAGACCCAATATTGCATATCAACTAGTGAACTAGGCTACAGATGCCGTTTTGAAACCAGTTAAAGTATCTTTGTAGAAACGATCGCGCATTGAAATCATTTGAACTTAAAGACGCTATACACCATATTGATCAGGTTGCCGTGCAATGGAAGGCCCCGTCAAACATTGCACTTGTGAAATACTGGGGAAAGCGTGAGGTCCAGATACCGGCAAATCCATCTTTAAGCTTTACCCTAGACCATTGTCATACGGTTACCAGCGTCAAGGCAACCAAGGGATTTCACGGGTTTACGATCGCTTATGACGGTAAACCCAAACCCAGTTTTGAGGAGAAGATCAAATCGTATTTCCAGCGTATCAAGGACTATTCTCCATGGATTACCCAGTATTATTTTGAAATTGATACGATCAACACCTTTCCACATAGTTCTGGAATCGCTAGCAGCGCTAGCAGTATGGCCGCCTTAAGCTGTTGCATAACGGATATAGAGTCCCAGCTCACCAGGCGTGACATCGACCTGGAGAAAGCATCTTTCCTGGCCAGACTAGGATCTGGTAGTGCTTGTAGGAGTGTTGCGGGGGCCGCAGTCATGTGGGGCAATCATGCCCAGCATCCCGATTGTAACAATCTATATGGCGTAGATAAGAGTAACTTGCTGCACAATAAGTTCAGGAAATTTAAAGATGCCATACTGCTAGTGGACAAGGGAGAAAAAGTGGTAAGCTCTACAGTAGGTCACGGTCTCATGAATGGTCATACCTATGCCCCTGCGCGATTTGAGCAAGCCCACAATAATATTGACCTACTCGTAGAAGCACTACTGGCGGGTGATTATGCGACTTTCATAAAGGTTACCGAGAGTGAAGCCCTGACTCTACACGCCATGATGATGACGTCTCATCCTTATTTTATATTGATGAAACCCAATACCTTATCCATTATTGAAGAGATATGGGCCTATCGCAGCAAAAATAACATTCCCGTATGCTTTACGCTGGATGCCGGGGCAAACGTTCATTTGCTATATCCAGAGCAGCACGCTCCCGCAGTTGAAGAGCTGATTAAGAGTAAATTGGCGCACTTTTGCCAGAATGGACACTATATTTGCGACCAGTTGGGTCAAGGCGCAACTAAATTAACCTGATAGTTATGAAAGGTCCACTATTTTATTCCAAGATTCTTCTCTTTGGTGAATATGGTATTATAAAGGATTCAAAGGGACTCTCCATCCCTTATAACTACTATAATGGGGCTCTTAAAACAACTGAGAATCCTAATCAGGAAACCATCCAGTCCAATCATAACCTAAAACGTCTAGCTGATCATATTGAACAGCTCGTCCAGGAGGATGATTCCTTTCCTGCATTCAATATGGAAGCGTTGAAAAATGACGTTGCTGGTGGAATGTACTTTGACTCCAGTATACCACAAGGCTATGGTGTAGGTTCAAGTGGCGCACTGGTTGCTGCCATTTATGACAAGTATGCTATAGATAAGATTACGGTTCTTGAAAATCTTACCAGGGAAAAACTGTTGACTCTTAAAGATGTTTTTGGAAAGATGGAGAGTTTTTTCCACGGTAAAAGTTCTGGGCTGGACCCTTTAAATTCCTATTTGAGCTTGCCTATATTAATTAATAGCAAGGAAGATATTGAACCCGCTGGTATCCCTTCACAGCAACAATCTGGTAAAGGGGCTGTATTCTTAATCGATTCTGGAATGGTGGGAGAGACCGCTCCCATGGTCAATATTTTTATGGAGAGTATGAAACAAGAGGGTTTTCGCTCCATGCTTAAAAATAAGTTTGTCAAGTACACAGATATGTGTGTGGAGGATTTCTTGATAGGTGATATCAAGGGACTTTTCGGTAATGTGCGCCAGTTGTCCAGGGTAGTTCTCGATAACTTCAAACCCATGATTCCATCGCAATTTCATGAATTGTGGAAGAAAGGACTTGATACAGGTGATTATTACCTGAAACTATGCGGTTCTGGTGGTGGTGGATACATTCTGGGCTTTACGGAAGATATCGAGAAAGCTGAAGAATCACTTCAAGACTATAAACTTGAAATAGTCTATAATTTTTAAAGGATCATTGTAGGTCTTAATCATTCTAAAGAAATTACAGTTTTGTATCCTACTATTAACGGTAGGTTAGAATTTCGATAGTCCTCTCCAACAATCTGAGCGTAATCTGACGTTTCAAGATAAACAGCAATTATCCTCTATTTATAACATCAATTGCCAGGTGCTTTGCGGTGAATGATACGGTTTTATAAAAGAATAGATCTACAAGCTTGTCTAAATAATAATTTCAGTTCATAGCATTATAAGCTATAATAGTACTAGTACAAAAGGTGTACTACCTCTAAGCTCTATTATGATTTAAACCATCAATAAGACTACTTGCACTCCTAGTTGAAATTACAGAAATTACGACTGGCAATAGAATGGCTACCCTCTATGTCTTTCTATAGACTCCTTGATCCTCTCGATTCTATTATCTGGATCTGGGTGGGTGCTTTGAAATTCTGGAGTACGATTAGGTCCAGCGGCAGCTTTTAAGATTTGCATCACTCCAATCATTTGATAGGGATCATAGCCCGCGTCGATCATCATTTTGACCCCTAGATCATCACTTTGCAACTCGTCATCACGACCGTATTTCATGGTGAGCAT
>JBARYP010000012.1:0-39276 GCA_049647945.1 Nonlabens sp.
ACTTATAAAACCTGCTAACTCCTTATTCATATCTATACCTTGTTTTACTGGGTACAATATAAAAGGACTCGGGCGTAGATTTAAGATTAGAAGTGAATTAGTTTAAGGGTTCACTCTAAAAGAAAACTTAGTATATTTTCAGACCTAGGACACGGGAATATTGCGATACCTGGAACAGGCAATCTGGTAAATGCCATATAAAATTAGTCCTGTGGCTACCACTCCCATGGCTATCATACCGCCTTGCTCCTGTATAAATTTAAAAGCATCTTTTGTACCACCAGCCTGGCCTGCTTGATTGCTTAGCGCTGCTCTTAGGAATAAGTAAGAGATGACTCCCACTACTAATCCTCGGGCGGTAAGACCCCATTTTCCCGACTTGATAAGGAATTCTTGCGCTTTGTGATCCATTTCAGAATTCTGAATCTTTTCCTTGAATTTGCCAGACCATGCCCTATAGATCTCGTAAATCGCTTTTCCCAGTAGGCAAAGCGCGATAAAAATGACCACATATTTTCCCCAGGATTGATCAAGTATTTTTGATAACCATGATGAGCCACCAGAAGAAGAGCCACTTAACAAGAGATTGATTCCAAAAACAGCTAGCGATAAATACGACAGTGCACTCACAAAATATGCTGCTCGTTTAACTCCTTCTTTTTTGGTATCACCGTCACCTTCTGGGTTGCTAAAGGCTAGATAAAGTCGCCAGCCCACAAAAGCAAGCAATCCCAGCACCACAGCTCCCAGTAGTATTTGTCCAGCTGGCTGGCTGGAAACAAACTTGAGTGCACCGTCGCTACCTTTTGCACCACTACCAGAACTAAATGCCGTGTAGGCAGTAAGACCGCCTACAATCGTATAAACAATTCCTCTTGTAAAAATCCCAAAGCGCGCTAGATTTGCTTTCTTACTCATAGCTTTTTAGTTTAAAAATACTAGGGATGTGACGGTGAAATACTAGCTGTAAGAATAGTTTAATAAGCTTTAAGTTTTAGTTATCATGATTTATTACGCTTTCGCGAAAGTATAATCGTGAAAACTTCAAAGAACTAACTATAGCAATAACTAGTTTAGATGGTTGTGTATATGCAACGAGTTCTTATAAGTATGAACTGATGTACTGGTGTGGATAAGAATTTTTCTGGCATGTCTTTGCTTGATTATTTGAGTTGTTTGTAATGCAAAAAAAATCGTGGAATGAATTACAAAGTCATCGCCAAAAGGATAGTTGAATTAAAAAATGCGGACTTGGAACTAAGAAACAAACTAATTCAAAACGGTCAACTTGAAAATGGTTATGACCAAGAAATGGAAAAATTGCATAATAGAAATGCAAGAATATTGAACGGAATTATAGATGAAATCGGTTATCCGACAATTGACAAAGTGGGAAAGGAGGCAAACGATGCAACTTGGTTAATTATACAGCATTCAATCGGACAACCAGATTTTATGAAAAAGTGTGCTAAACTTTTAGAAATGGCAGTCAACGAGCATAGGGCAAACCCATTAAATCTTGCTTATCTATCTGACCGAATAGCTGTATTTCAAAATAGAAAGCAACTTTATGGAACTCAATTTGATTGGGATAAAAACGGAAAATTGAGTCCACAACCTTATGACAATCTATCAAAAGTCAATAAAAGAAGAAAATCAATTGGACTTAACTCACTAGAGGAACAAACAGAAGTTATAAGAAAACGAGTTCAAGATGAAAATCAGTCTCCACCTATTGACTTTGAAAACAGACAAAAAGAATATCACATATGGAAAAAAGAAGTCGGCTGGACGGAATAGGACTGCCACAAATAATATCGCGGAAAGCACTACCCATAACAGCGCATATAGCTCATAGCTAGTAAGTTAACTAATTATAGTTCAGGCATATTTGCAAGTCCGCCGAATTTTTTAACTTGGCTTATTGAGAAGGAAATAATAAGGAAGTTAAGCCCGTGCTTGACCGAAAAGTTATTACTACTTCCCACGCTACGAGCCATATACAAAACCGTTAAAAAACATTCCGTTTTGCTTTTTATTCATTTCCGCTTTCGCGAAAGCGTAATAACAACACTCGCAAGTATTCTACGAGTGAATAGTTTAGTTCAATTATCTTAATTAAAGGTAATAGTCTATCTAGTAAGGAACTTAAAAGCTAGTAGGAGATTTGATTTTGAAAAGTTATTCTTGAAATAGAGAACTATCTATCACATGGGTATATTGCGGTTTTTTGAGCTAAGCAGGAGAAAAAGCCCATAGAGAGCCAATCCACCAGCTACCGTGCCCATTATTATTGCTCCAAATTGTGATTGCATAAAAGCAAAAGCATCACCCTCGTTTTCTGGTATCAATTGAAATCTATAGACAAGCGGCCGACCAAATATATAGGCAAAGGCGGCAAACACCAGCCCCCGGGAAAATCGACCGACCCTACCCAGTAGCATGAGCGCCTTGTAGTTGCGATCAGTCATTTTATTCTGATTAGTCATGGTAAGCATCATGGGTGAAAATGACATGATCCATTCATTCACAGCACTTACCAGGAGACCTATCGTAATGGTTAAAACAAGAATTTTACCCCACCATGAATACATTTGGCCAGCAATGATGCCGCCGCTACCATCACGACTATCCAGTAAAATCACAACACAGGTGTAAAGCAATAAGGTATAACCCAAACCATTAATAACGTAAGAAAATCTACGGTAGAATGGCTTGCTGGTTGATCCGTCATAATCCTCGGCATTGAAGGCAAGGACAAACCTGGAGAATATGTATCCCGCTAGGCCTATGGTAATCAATAACAAAAGGAACCAGCCTAGAGAAAGTGTAGAGATCCATTCAAATATCTCCCTGGTACCGCGCAGTTCATAGCTTATATTACTGGCAGTTATGGCCGCCATAACACCCATGAGGAAAAAGATAACACCCTTGGCAGCTATACCGTATCTAGAGAATTGCCGTGCTTGTTTTCTGGTAAAAAATGCCATCGATACAAAAGTACTAGGCTAGTGTTTTGCGCATTTAGGTTTTAAAGCAAGATTAAGCTTTACAGCCTAATTATCTCTCGTTTGTTGTTCTAATCAATAAGAGAAAGTAATACTGCTGTGGAACTGAGTTTGAAGGATCAGTAAACCAAATGCTCTTTAAGGTTTCACGCTATCGATTGCGTAATTTTGCAAAAGCTTAAAAAAGCCAGCAAATGCAAGATCAGACTCCCTATGTTCCCGTTAATAAAGTAAGAATCGTAACCGCTGCGAGTTTGTTTGACGGGCATGATGCCGCCATCAACATTATGCGCAGGATCATCCAGGCTACCGGTTGTGAAGTGATACACCTAGGACATGATCGCAGCGTGGATGAGGTGGTCAATACTGCAATTCAAGAAGATGCAAACGCTATCGCGATGACCTCATATCAAGGGGGTCACAACGAGTATTTCAAATATATGTATGACTTGCTACAGGAGCGGGGTGCTGGTCATATCAAGATTTTTGGCGGCGGCGGCGGTGTGATACTCCCCTCTGAAATTGCCGAACTACAAGCTCACGGTATTGAACGGATTTATAGTCCAGACGATGGTAGAGAAATGGGACTACAAGGCATGATCAACGATCTAGTTGAACGCTGTGATGTACCGGTTCCTGATATGAAGGAAGCTCTGGAAGGGTATAGTAAGAAGTCGGTCGAGGCAAACCCACAAACCGTGAATGAGGCCGTTGTGGCAAAGCATGTCCCCACTATGGCCCGATTGATCTCTCTAGCTGAAAACAGACACGAGGAATTTGGAGAATTATTCTCTTCCCAAAAAACCGATCATTCAACTGCGCAATCACCGGTACTGGGGATTACCGGTACAGGAGGTTCCGGCAAGTCCTCACTAGTTGATGAACTCATAAGAAGATTTCTTCATGATTTTCCAGAAAAGAATATCGGAGTCATAAGCGTAGATCCTTCTAAGCGTAAGACTGGTGGCGCATTACTGGGCGACCGCATCAGGATGAACGCGATCAACAGCGATCGCGTTTATATGAGATCCCTCGCCACTAGACAATCAAACCTGGCACTGTCTAAACATGTGCAAGAAGCGGTAGATGTACTTAAGGCAGCACAATACGATCTAATAATTCTAGAAACTAGTGGTATAGGACAAAGCGATACTGAGATTCTGGAACATAGTGATGTGTCTTTGTACGTGATGACTCCAGAATTTGGAGCGGCGACTCAACTCGAAAAAATTGACATGCTTGATTTTGCCGATGTAGTGGCGATCAACAAGTTTGACAAACGTGGATCACTTGATGCCCTACGTGATGTAAAAAAACAGTACCAGCGCAATCACAATCTATGGGATGCAAACCCAGACGAGCTACCAGTCTATGGAACCATCGCAAGTCAATTCAATGATCCTGGAATGAATACGCTGTATGAAGCATTGATGAACAAGGTTGTGGAAAGGACTAATGCCCAACTTAATCCCGGGACTGAACTTAACAAAAGCCAGAGCGAGAAAATATTTGTCATCCCACCTTCCCGTACGCGTTACCTTAGTGAGATTGCAGAAAGCAACCGTGCCTATGATACAACCGCCGCTGCTCAATCTGCCACCGCACAAAAGCTTTATGGAATACATAAAACTATAGAGACTATCGTGAATAAGAAGGTAGAGCTTACAAAAACCGGTATACAGACAGATGGTTTGCATAAGCAATTAAGTGAAGATGATCAGGTATTTGTCAATCTTTTGGTAGACAAATTTGATCGTGTTAAGATGGACCTAGACCCGTACAATTGGGAAATCATCACGGGATGGGATGACAAAGTCAATAAATACAAACAGCCTATTTACGAGTTCCAGGTCAGGGATAAGGTGATTAAGATTGAAACTCATACAGAATCCCTATCTCACCAGCAGATTCCCAAGGTGGCTCTACCCAAATACAGCGCTTGGGGAGATCTTTTGAATTGGTGTCTACAGGAGAATGTTCCCGGAGAATACCCGTACACCGCGGGATTATATCCCTTTAAAAGACAAGGGGAGGATCCTACACGCATGTTTGCAGGAGAGGGTGGACCAGAGCGTACTAATAAAAGGTTTCACTATGTAAGTTTAGGCATGCCGGCCAAACGTCTAAGCACTGCTTTTGACAGTGTAACCTTGTACGGTAATGATCCTGGAACGAGACCAGATATTTACGGTAAGATAGGAAATGCAGGAGTTAGTATTTGTTGTCTGGACGATGCAAAAAAGCTGTATTCTGGTTTTGATCTTTCACATCCCGCTACGTCGGTTTCCATGACTATAAATGGACCCGCGCCCATGTTGCTTGGTTTTTTTATGAATGCCGCGATTGATCAGAATTGTGAGCGCTACATCAGGGAGCATAAATTGGAGCATAAGGTTGAGTCTGCACTCAGGAAATTGTATGATAATATAGGGCTGGAGCGCCCTTCATATCTCAACGCCCAGGGAGATAAAGTCTCTTCTCGCGATGGTAAGATAGACCTGGCAAAACTGCCAGAGGGCAATGACGGTTTGGGTCTCATGCTATTGGGAATAACTGGAGATCAGGTGCTGGATCAAGAGGTCTACCATAAGATTAAAATGGACACACTCGCGCAGGTAAGGGGTACCGTCCAGGCAGATATCCTAAAGGAAGATCAAGCGCAGAATACCTGTATTTTCTCAACAGAATTTGCACTCAGGCTTATGGGTGATGTACAGCAGTATTTTATTGAAGAAAAAGTACGTAACTTTTATAGTGTTTCCATTTCTGGCTATCATATTGCAGAGGCTGGTGCAAACCCGATTACCCAACTAGCGTTTACACTAGCCAATGGGTTTACCTACGTGGAATATTACCTAAGCAGGGGAATGGATATCAATAAATTTGGTCCTAACCTAAGCTTCTTTTTCTCAAATGGAATCGACCCTGAGTACTCAGTTATAGGTAGGGTAGCCCGTAAAATCTGGGCAAAAGCGTTAAAACATAAGTACGGCGCAAACTCACGGGCACAGATGCTCAAATACCATATCCAGACCAGTGGTAGATCGCTGCACGCTCAAGAAATTGATTTCAACGACATACGTACCACGCTCCAGGCACTTTATGCGATTTATGATAATTGTAACTCATTGCACACTAATGCTTACGACGAGGCCATTACCACGCCTACTGAGGAAAGCGTGCGTCGCGCCATGGCGATTCAATTGATTATCAACAAGGAACTGGGTCTTGCCAAAAATGAGAATCCGATTCAAGGCTCTTTTATAATTGAAGAACTTACAGACCTAGTCGAGGCAGCTGTACTGACTGAATTTGATAGGATAACTGAACGCGGGGGAGTCTTGGGCGCAATGGAAACTATGTATCAACGCAGCAAGATCCAGGAAGAATCCATGCATTACGAGATGCTTAAGCATACCGGTGAATTCCCCATAATCGGGGTAAACACCTTCTTGAGTTCTAAGGGGAGTCCCACCGTGCAACCCGCAGAAGTCATAAGAGCAACCGAGGACGAGAAACAAGCACAAATAGCAACAAAGGACAATTTGCATTCCGCTTTCGCGAAAGCGAGTGCCGAACAACTTACTGCCATACAGCAGGCCGCTGTAGCTCAAAAGAACATTTTTGAACACCTCATGGAAGCAACCAAAGTTTGTACGTTAGGCCAGATTACTGAGGCATTGTTTGAGGTAGGAGGACAATACAGAAGGAATATGTAATGCCGGTCAAGGGTGGTTGAGCAGTTTAAATTTTAAAGGTAGCAGTATCTAAGTTCAAGATCTATGCTCAAGCCATACTAGTTGTTTTTTTATATTCATGTCAGAAATCGCGCTGAATTAGAAGACGGAAATACTAGTGTTCTGCCATAGCTCTTATAGTGACCTGCTACAAGTTTTTTGCTGATGGTTCATAGATTATAGTATTTCATGGTCATCTGTGCTTGAAAATCACTATGACAGAGATCAAATTTCTGTAATAAGGTCCAGTTTAGAACGTGTGCTGGGCATGGAAAAACGCATTCATTACCTTAACACAACTTTACCTACAATTAGTCTAGCTGTATCTCAGCAATTTAGCAATTTGCACTTATCTACAAGTTTGTAAATTAAAGGTGCAAGAAGACCCAAAACCAAAGAATAAGGAAACTAGTAAAAAAAGGCCATACCGCTGGTTACGCAGGATCGGCAGAGTGTTTCTTGGGATTTTGATCTTTCTTTTACTCTTATTTATTTTTATACGCAGTCCCTGGGGTCAAGATTTAATCGTAGGTCGACTCATCAAATATGTAGAGGGCAAGACGGGTACAAACGTAGATATTGATAAGCTTTACATCACATTTGATGGAAACATCGAGTTGGACGGATTGTATCTGGAAGATGAAAAAGGCGACACGCTGGTTTATTCAAGACAGCTGGAAGCAAGCATTCCTTTACTTCCTATCATACGCGGCAATGGCATTTCCATTGAAGAGGTAGACTGGGATGGTCTCAAAGCAAGAGTTTCTAGAACAGATACCATAGAGGGATTTAATTTTGATTTCTTAGTCGATGCTTTTCAAACTGCTCCTGACACCACCCAGTCTTCCACTACTCCTGACCTTACCCTGGGCGATTTCAATTTTAGCAATTTTGACATCATTCTAGACGATCAAGTAGGAAAGCTTACGGCAATCGTCAACTTTGAACGTTTAACAGTAAGTGTAGATAGTTTTGACCTTGAAACCTTAAACACTAAAGTCAATGAATTAACAATTCAAGATGCGGAGCTGGTTTTTAAAGATCTGTCAACACCAAAGGGTCGAGAAAATTCTAACGAACTAGCATCGAGACAGATAGAAGAAAGTAGCTCATTGCCTTCTATCATTCTGCAGGCTGGATCGATCGAGAATACTAGTGTGGTCTATGTTTCAAAATCGCAGGGAATGGATGTAAATTCCACGATAGGTGATCTGACATTAGGAGAATCTGTAGCTTTAATCGAGGACACTACCTATAGGGTCAGCTCGCTGGCGCTTAAGAATTCTGACATTGCGATCCAGATGGTTGATCAATCTATTGAATCTGGTGAATCTAGTGAGGTCAGTTCATTTGAATGGCCCGAGTTTATCGTAGAAGGCGAGAATTTGCTCATAGAAAATTCTGACTTCTACTTTTCCCGTAATGGTGCTACAGTTGAAAAGGGCGTTTTCAATCCTGATGTGTATGATTTTGATGATATTAACCTGCAAGCTTCCCAGGCTTATTACCGCCCGGCAGATACTGCTATAAAGATAGAAAGTCTCACAGCTTACGATGCATCTGGTATTTATGTGGGTAGATTTTCTGTTTACGCCCAAGCGACTGATAATTCTATAACGGTCAGGAATCTAGACGCTGTAATCAATAAGAATCGTATTGCCGGTAATGCTAGGATGACGTATAGCAGCATGCAGCAGTTCATTGAAAATCCTATGGACTTTGGTATAAATGCTCGACTTCCTAATTTTAAAGTAGATCTGAAAGACATTTATCGATTCCAGCCTACTCTTCAACAAAATGAGTACTTCAATAACATTGCTCAGCGTATAGTTTCTGGAACAATCAATGTTTCAGGCGATACACAGCAGCTGGACATAAGACGACTAGACGTAAACTGGGGTGATTCAACCAGTATTGACGCCAGCGGGTCAGTAGCCTATATGATGTCTCCCGATGAAATAAAACTCAACCTACCCAGTATCAACCTACAATCGTCCAGAGCTGATATCACACAGTTCGTTGACGAGAAGTCTTTGGGAATAAGTTTGCCAGAAACCTTGCAACTTACTGGGTCAGTAAATGGTGGACTTGAAAACATCAGTACAAATGCGTTGCTCAATACCAGTTATGGAGATGTATCTCTGAATGGAACTTTTAGTAACGCAGGCTCCATAGCGTTCAATGCTGCTGCAAAGACCATGTCACTTGATCTAGGTAAGATGCTGGATAATCCCAGTCTGGGACAACTGGACCTCACTATTGATGGAAAGGGATCTGGCACTAGCCTGAACAATCTGGACGCTACGCTGGATACTACCGTAGAGTCATTTACCTATAATAATTACGAGATCAAGGACTTACCCATAGATGCCAGCTTTAAAAATGGATCTGGTGAACTGAACGCTTCCTACAAGGATGACAATATCAATGCGCGATTGCAAAGCAATATCGTGCTCGATACGGTTGCCACACAAGCTGCAATTGATCTGGATATCAAGGGACTAGACATGCAAGAACTGGGCATTACCAATCAAAATGTAAAGTCTGCGGGTAGAATTACTGCCGTTTTTACTGGAAATACACAAAAGTATGAGGTAAAAACGTCGATTGAAGACGGTGTAGCTGTTTTTGATGAGCAATCCTATCTACTTGGGCAGTTTGATGCACATGCTTTTGTAGACAGCGATACGACATCGGTACAAATTACCAATAGAATACTAGATCTCAACCTAGAGTCTAATACTGATCCCCAAAACCTATTTCTTGCACTCCAGCGACATGTGGACCGATATCTTACTACTGAGGTTGCCTTGGACACCATCCAACCGGTCACCATGGTGATTGACGGGGATGTAAGACCTACGCCTCTTTTACGGGATGTAATACTCCCACAGCTGGAAGCTCTGGATACCCTCCATATAGGTATTGACTTTAATGAACAACAGCGCAAACTAGATACAGATATCGTGTTACCCTACGTGAAATATGCGGGTATAGAACTGGACAGTCTCGCCGTCACCACACGATCAGACTCAGTAAACCTGGATTTTGATTTTGGTTTTAAGCATCTAGCATTTCAACCAGTTGACATACAGCGTACAAAAGTTGCTGCCAGGGTAGCTGGGAATGTACTTAATCTGGATTTCACCACCTATGATGGATCTGATAGATTGATGCATTTTGGTAGTTCGCTTTCGCGAAAGCGTGACGTCAACGGTATCAACAACCTAGTATTCAATTTGTCTCTCGAGGACTTGATTTTAAAGAAAAAGGAGTGGTCTGTACCAGAGACTAATGAAATGGCCTACGGTGAGCAAAAAATCAAGTTCAAAGATTTTAGATTAACTACTCCTAATCAGTCTCTTGAATTACGTAGTGATATCCCTGAGAATGAAAAAGACCATGTCGCCTTACTATTTGATGGTTTTGAGTTAAGCTCGTTGACCAGTATTTTAAATGCGCAGCAAGTTTTACTTGATGGAAATATGAATGGCACCATCATACTTGAGGATGTGCTGGGAAAAATGGGGTTCCAGGCAGATGCTACGATAAACGAACTAAGCGCACTTAATACCATGCTGGGAACCCTAGAACTAGAAGCAAATTCATCAAGTGAACTAGGCTATAACATGGACATGACCATAAAAGGTGAAAATGTTGATCTGGAACTTGCCGGGAACTATAAGGCAGATGCTACTGCGGCCCGGCTAGACCTACAACTGGACCTCAATAAAGTTACGATGGAGACCGTTGCCGGATTTTCTCAAGAAATGCTCAAGGACGGTAGGGGTTATTTTTCCGGGAACTTTGATATCAACGGGACTACTCTTGAGCCTGTTTATGATGGTGCTGTAACTTTTCATGATGCCGGAATTAATGTGGCAATACTCAACAATCTATTCACCATGGATCAGGAGACGATAAGCATCAATAATGATCAAGTAACTCTTGAAGATTTTGACATAAATGATGAGAACGGTAATACCTTTACCGTCGATGGGACTGTGGGTACCCAAAGTTATTTGAACCCCACTTTTAATCTTACCGCTCGCGCTGATAACTTTATGGCGCTCAATTCTACTGCTCAGGATAATGACCTCTACTACGGTAAAGCCATATTTGATCTCGATGCAAGAATTACTGGTGATCTGGCTATACCCGTGGTAAAGGCTTCCATACAAGTAGATAAAGGGACTAATGTCACTTACATCATCCCACCTAGCGAGCTGGATATTGTGCAACAGGAAGGGATAGTACAGTTTGTCAACAAACAAAATCCCGATGCCATCCTTACCCAAACCGAAGAAAAGAGCGCCACGCTCACAGGATTTGATATTAACACCCAAATCAAGATAGAAGATGGCGCCGTAGTCACCATCGTTACTGATCCCTTGACAAATGGTGAATTACAAGTTACCGGTACAGGAGACCTGAATTACAAAATGTCACCCAGCGGTCGCATGTCTCTTTCTGGAGTTTATGAAGTGGGAGATGGTTACTATCAACTCAATCTTTATGAAATAGTGACTCGCAGGTTTGAAATCGTGCCTGGCGGTACGGTACGGTGGAATGGAGATCCATTTGACGCACAAGTGGATGTGCAGGCACTTTATAGGGTAGAGACAAGCGCGAGCGCACTTATGGCAGCGCAAACTAGTGGTTCAGATCTGGGGTCGGCTCAACAATTTAGGCAGGAGCTACCATTTCTGGTATATCTGAGTGTTGACGGTGAGCTTATGAAACCGGTCATAAGTTTCAGGCTCGACATGCCAGAAGAGGATCAGGGATCTGCTGGGGGTAGGGTCTATGGTCGTTTACAACAGCTTAACGACCAGCAGTCCTCATTAAACAAACAGGTTTTCTCATTACTAGTGCTCAATAAATTTTTCCCTACCAGCGGTGCAGATGGTAGTAATGGAGGAACGGCAGCAATTGCAAGAGATAATTTGAATGAAGCGCTTAGCGATCAACTCAATCAATTTGGTGGTCAATTGCTAGGGGATACGGGCGTGGACCTTAGTTTTGGACTAGATAGCTATACAGATTATCAAGGCAGCAACGTACAGGATAGAACCCAGCTGGAAATCCAGGCGAGTAAAAAATTGCTTGACGACCGACTTATCGTGAATGTAGGTAGTAACGTAGATATCGAGGGTAGTGCAGCAGACGGTGAGGGTACACCAGTCATAGGTAACGTGAGTATTGAGTATTTAATTACAGAACAGGGAAGATGGCGCATCAAGGGATTTCGTAGAAATCAATTTGACAATGTAGTGGACGGTCAGCTCATCATAAGTGGGGTAGCCCTAATCTTTACTCGAGAATTCAATGAATTTAAAAACCTGTTCAAAAAGTCAGTAGACGAGGCTAGGGCTGATGCAGATAAAAAAGAACGATTAGACGAGCGGGAGAAACGTGAGGTTGAAGAGAAGGAACGAGTAAAAAAACAAAATGATCAGAAAAAGAAATCCTAGTGGCTAGCCATCGATTTAACAATATTATCTATAATACCGAGCCTAAGGCAATAAATTTACAGGAGCTGAGGGTAGGGAAGTCCCAGCGATCTGTATTGTTGAGAGCTGTTTCTTTACTTCTTTTGATTTTGTGTATTTCCTCGTGTGCAGTAAAAAAGTACATCCCAGATGATGAGCTGTTGTTCGTAGGTAGCAATCTCGAGGTGCAGCCAGACTCTGCCGTTGTTGTAAAGGACGTTAAGGCTTTGACGGCACAGCTTAAATCAGTATTGCGACCTAAACCCAATTCTAAATTGTTGAGGTTGAGACCAGGCCTACACTATCATTATAAAGTAGAGAAGGATAGTGCAGGATTTATCGCTAGGTGGCTTAATAAAAAAATAGGAGAGGAGCCCGTATACCTGTCTGATGTAGAAGAGGAAAATACTAGAGATTTATTACGCAACAGACTGGAGAATCGAGGGTTTTATTACAGTAGGATTACCTCGTCAGTTGATCGGGATACTGCTGCTCAAGAAGGAGAGGTGAATTATAAGATTATCCTACCTCAGCCTTACGTTATGAAAACCTATCAGGTGGATCGGGATAGTATTCCTTTTTATAGGGTTCTAGAAGAGCTAGCCCAGGAATCACCGTTTGAGATAGGACAGCGCTTTGACCTATCTGCCATGAAACTGGAACGGCAACGTCTAGACCAGGAATTGAAAAATCTAGGTTATTATTATTTTAATGATAGGTTTCTCATCTTTCAAGCAGATACCAATCAGTACGATAATCGCAAGTTTGACTTGTACCTAAAACTTAAAAAGGATGTTCCCAGCAAGGCAGTAAAGCCTTACCGCATAAGAAATGTTGATGTGTATCCCAACAATTCAATACCAGTAGACACCATTGCTAGGGATACCACCTTGCTTAACGGTAAGCGGTACATTCAAGAAGGTCAGTTTTTTAAACCTAAATATCTAGAAGATTATATCCAGATTGATAGCGGCGATCTATATAACCCCAATAAATCAAAATCTACGGCACGCAGGCTAGGAACCATAGGTGCGTATAAATATGTCAATATTGAGTATACTGATGTAGATTCCATACAGACTGATAGCGTCAACTACCTGGATGCCAAAATTTATTTGAGCCCACTTAAGAAACGCAGCATACGTGCAGAGGTCCAAGGAGTCACAAAATCAAATGATTTTACGGGTCCTAATCTAGGAGTCACATTTGCTAATAGGAACCTGTTTCATGGCGGTGAGACCTTGAATATAAACGCACAGGTAGGCTATGAGGTGCAGGTGGCGAGTGGTGATCAACGCGGTTTAACCAGTACAGAATTTAAATTAGGCGCAGATTTAATCTGGCCACGTATGTTATCACCTATAAAGTTTGATAAAAATTATTTTGAATACGATATCCCCAAAACAATAGCCGGGGTAGAAGTGGATTATTTAAGCCGGAGCCAGTTATATAGCCTACTGACATTTAGTGGGAGATTTGGCTACGTATGGAGAGCCAATAAGTATGTAACCCATGAAATTAATCCCATTTCCATTAATTACGTCAATTTATTGAATAGCTCTGATGAATTTGACCAGATCTTAATGGAAAATGAGTTTTTGAGAACCAGCTTTGAGAAAGAATTTATTTCTGGATTGACTTATAGTTTTACCTACAATGGCATGCTTCACCAGGACCGCAAACACGTGTTTTATCTGAATAGCACCTTTGATACAGCAGGTAATTCCATTAGTTTATTGGGACAGGAAAATGAACTGGGACAAAGTGAATTTTTGGGATTGCGTTATGCACAATACGCAAAGCTGGATGCAGATTTTAGGTATCACTATAGAATAACCCAGGAAACAAAACTCGCCACAAGATTATTTGCCGGCTATGGTTTGCCTTACGGTAACAGCGACGTACTTCCCTTCAGTAAACAGTATTTTTCTGGTGGGGCGTATAGTGTACGGGCGTTCAGAATACGTGGATTGGGACCAGGATCTTATAGACCTGATGTGGCAGACACCCGTAGCTTTTTTGATCAGTCCGGTAACGTGCGTCTTGAGGCAAACATCGAGTACCGCTTTCCCATGCTGCCCTACGTCAATGGTGCTGTTTTTGCAGATGCTGGCAATGTCTGGACCACGGGCAATGCTGGGTTTGAGGATGGACGTTTCGGTAGTGATTTTATCAATGAATTTGGAATAGGGGTAGGAGTAGGTGCCCGGGTGGATATACAGGGATTTGTAATTAGATTTGACCTAGCGGCGCCCATGCATGATCCTCAAGAACTGGAAGGAGAACGCTGGGTCTATGACTTTGGTTCACCAGTATTCAATTTTGCTATCGGCTATCCTTTTTGATAATTCCGCTTTCGCGAAAGCGTAACTAGTCAACAAATCAATTTCAATTGTATATAGAGATATCCAGCCATCGTACTATGGTTGTGGCATTTTAATTAGGTGCATAATTACTTAAAATAGTGGATCTCGATTGTTATATTGAATAATGACTAATTAAGATCTTACTTGCTTTTCTTTCAAACGGCGATTAAGACAAAATATTCACATTCCTTTTATCGATAACCCAGTGTTGAAATTGTACTTTACACGACCATAAACCACTCCATTGATAGTTAAAAGAATATTTCAGGTACTAGGGATGATTGCGGCATTGATGTCACTCATACCACTCATCGCTGCAGATTACTGGTGGATACGCATGTTTGATTTTCCACACATCCAGCTTACGGTATTGACCGTGATTGCGATCCTACTTTACTTCTTCACCTTTGACTATAAGTGGAAATATGATTATTTATACATCTCGGTATTGATAGGCTGCCTGGTTTTCCAGATGTCTAAATTTATTGATTACACCCCCGTCTGGCCCGTAGAAATTCAATCAAGTACTGCGGGAGTTTCACCCATCAATACGTTTAAGATCTATACGGCAAATGTGCTCCAGAAAAATGATAAGCACGAGAAACTTATTGAAGAGATAAAAGAGCTGAAACCAGACCTAATCGTATTTACAGAAACTAATACCAAGTGGATGAACTGGCTGCAGGAGAGCATAGGAAGTGACTATCCACACAAGATCAATCAGCCACAAGACAATACGTATGGTATGCTGGTTTATTCAAAACTGCCACTTGAAAATGCTCAAACCATGTTCCTGGTAGATCCCGAGATTCCCTCTATGAGGGCTCGCGTAAAGATGAAAAACGGCAAGTATTTCCAGTTACTTGCTATCCATCCCACGCCGCCTACCCCGCAACATAACCCCATGAGTACTGATCGCGACACAGAGCTGATGAAAACTGCCATCAAGAGTTATCAATCAGATATACCGGTAATTATGCTAGGTGACTTTAATGATGTGGCGTGGAGCAGAAGTACTAAATTGACTAAAACGATCGGCAAACTGCTGGACCTGCGTATAGGTCGAGGGTTTTATAACACCTATAACGCAAAGTATCCATTGATGAGATGGCCGCTAGATCATATCTTGCTGTCTCCAGAATTTAGGATCAAGGATGCTGCTACGGGTGGCGCCTTTGGTAGTGATCATTTTCCCTCATGGGCAGAGCTTACTTTTGAACCAGAGCTTGCGAGCGAGCAAATACCAGAAGAGCCTACCAAGGAGGACTGGAAAAGGGCACGCGATCAAATGGATATACAAGGACTGGATAGTTTTGAAAGTCTACCGGACACTTTCAAAGAAGTTATAGAATAAAAAAACGATTCAAGAACCTAGGTTCAAGAATCGTTTCCAGTAGCGTGGGGCGGGCACGATCCGCCGACCTCAGCATTATGAGTGCTGCGCTCTAACCAGCTGAGCTACCACGCCAGATAGTTCACTTTTTAAGCGGCTGCAAATATACAAGTATTGATTTGTTGACCAACTTATGTGTCCATATTTTTATCTATTCTGAGTAATTTAAGGTGAAAATAAAATACTATATTGCCACAAAGTACCACAACCATGCACGACCCCATAAAATTTGATTTGGAATTTCCCGTACAAGTTTCTCCTAATCTACTGTACCAGCACTTTGCTACCCCATCTGGTATGTCAGAGTGGTTTGCAGACAATGTAAATAGCCGGGGTGAATACTTCAGGTTTATATGGGATGGACAGGAAGAGGTCGCAAAAATCATTAAGAGAGTAAAGGGGGATCGAGCGCGATATCAATGGGATTATGACGAGGATACTGATAAGTATTTTGAATTCAGGATTCAGGTAGATGATATCACCAAGGATGTCTCATTGATGATTACGGATTTTGGTGATGACGATGATGAAGTGGAGGAGCAAAAAATGTTTTGGGAAAACCAAATTTCAGAATTGAAAAAAGTACTGGGCTCTAGATAGATTGCCTGTATAGATAAGTATTTTTGAGCCTTGTAATTACAAGGCTTTTTTTATGGTGTTACTTGATGGTGAGTGGTTGATATCTAGCGAGGCAAGGCTTCCATTTAATAATAGGGGGACTTACTACGGTGATGCCTTGTTTGAAACGATTAGATGTTTTGATGGCAAACCCTTGCTTTTTGAGGCGCACTATTTTAGATTAATGGCCAGTATGAGAATCATGAGAATGTCCATTCCCGATACTTTTACGCCAGAATTCTTTGAAGAGAACATTGAGAAAATTCTATATAAAAATGGTTTGCAGCAACATGCACGCATAAGAATAACGGTATGGAGACAATCTGGTGGTCTATATACACCTACAAATCAGGAGGTGAACTATTCTATTGAATCGCAAGAACTCCAAGGTCAATATAAAATCATCCCATCTAGGGAGGTGGAGTTATTTAAAGATCATTACACGAACACCGGATTACTAGCAAACCTAAAGATTGCCAATAAGCAGGTAAACGTTCTTGCTGGAATATTTGCCGTAGAAAACGGGTTTGACGATATGTTCCTGGTAAATCACAACAAAATGATCGTGGAAACTATTGCCGGAAATATCTTCTTACGTAAAGGCAAGTTGATAAAAACACCACGACTGCAAGATGGTTGCCTTAATGGTATTATGCGTGAGCAAGTCTTACAGCAATTCAAGAAGATGCTAGACTATACGGTTGTTGAAGATACCATAACGCCATTTGAACTACAGCGGGCTGACGAGATTTTTACGTCTAATGTGATTAAGGGGATACAACCCATAACTCAATACCGCAAAAAGACCTACTCACAAGAAACCGCCGCTGAATTGATCACTATTTTCAATGATCTTTTTTTCAGGTCTAGTTGAGTTGTGGATTTTCAGGAGCATTTGACCATAACTGGTAAGCCCCTCCCAGCTTTTTCATGCTACTTTTCCAGATTGAAGAGGACAATTGTGAAAAAACAGTTTTCTCATGGATGTCACTTGTCACTACCCATGATTGCTGGTCAATTTCATTCTCTAACTGGTGAACATTCCAACCGGAATAGCCTAGGAAAAATTTGATCTCGCTGGTTTTTATTTGTTGGTTATTCAGCAGTCCTTTAACAACTTCAAAGTCACCACCCCAGTAGATTCCATCCTTAATCAGGTGAGTGCCTGGTATTAAGTTAGGGACTTTATGGATAAAATAGAGATTATCGGTATTTACTGGCCCCCCTTGAAAGATATCAAAGCTGCAGGTGACTTCAGGAATCAGATCATCTAGTTGATACTCCAGTTTTTTATTAAGGATAAATCCTACTATACCCTCATCATTATGTTCAGATATCAATACTACAGATCTAGAAAAGCTTTCATCACCTATGATACTAGGCTCTGAGATGAGCAAATCACCTTGTCTTATTACCGTTTCATGCATAATTCAAATTCTAGTTCAAAATAGCACAAAAAAGCGAGCCTTTAAATTTTTCACAAAAAAAAGCCACCTATTGCTAGGTGGCTTCTATATCTATAACTGCGTACTAGTTAACCTGCTTCTGTAGATCACTACCAGCTTTGAACTTTACTACATTTTTTGCAGCAATCTTTATTGTTTTCCCAGTTTGTGGATTTCTACCCTCGCGAGCAGCTCTCTTCGATACAGAGAAAGAACCAAAACCTACTAAAGAAATACGGTCACCGTTCTTAAGGCTTTTACCGATGTGGTTTGTGAAAGATTCAAGGGCTTTTTTGGCGGCAGCCTTAGAGATACCAGCGTCCTCAGCCATTCCTTCGATTAGATCTGTTTTGTTCATAGTGTTTAATTGAATTTTGGTTAAAATAAAAATCGTTCCAACAAATTTATACGGAAATCCCAGTAGCACAAGGGAAAGCGGACTTTTCGACAATAATTGTTAATAAGTCGTAGTTATTGTTAATAACTATTGTTGATTATTCCGGAATTGCTCTGATGCCCCTAAAAATATAGCGTTGTCCATAAATTTAAATCCGTTGAGTAAGGCTCGGGCAGTCATTCGTTTTTTATTGGGTAACTGTAACTCAACTAGACTGATCATTCCTTCTTTACAAGCCACATGTATTTGTTGATCAATGATTACAATCGATCCAGGCGGCATACGGTGTGATTTTTCAATCACTTCTGTTTTAAAAACCTTGATGGTTTGTTCATTTTGATTTTGTAGTCGCGCTTTGGCTACTGGAAAAGGAAACAATCCTCTTACTAGAGCATCTACTTCGGTCGCTGTTTTATTGAAGTCAATTAAAGTATTGCTATGATCTAATTTAGGAGCGTGTCTCAAATTTTCAACTACTTCTTGTTTCTTGCTGGCAACCTCGCCGGTTGCGATACGGTCTAGAGTTGTTACCGTAAGATCTGCCCCTAGGTTCATCAACTTATTATAAAGTGATCCTACGTTTTCATCACTTGCTATTGCACAGGCACTTTGATCGATGATTGTACCGGTATCAATATTTTCATCTATAAAGAAAGTAGTCACACCAGTGACTTTTTCCTGATTAATTATCGCCCAATTAATAGGAGCTGCTCCTCGATAATTGGGTAACAAACTAGCGTGTAGATTGAAGGTTCCCAGCGCGGGCATGGACCATACGATTTCTGGCAGCATTCTAAAGGCAACAATGACCTGGCAATCGGCTTTATAGGAGTCTAATTGGACAATAAATTTTGTGCTTTTCAAATTCTTAGGTTGCAGTACCGGCAGATTATTCTCTAGCGCATACTGCTTTACATGACTTTGATTGAGTTTGCGACCTCGTCCGGCTGGTTTGTCGGGAGCAGTCACAACTGCAGCGACTTCATGATGAGAAGCATGAATGGTTTTCAAAATAGTAGTTGCAAATTCTGGGGTGCCGTAAAAGACAATCCTAAGTGAGTTTTTCATAAAAGTCGATATTTAAAATCTGGTGTGGAACGCAATACTTTTTCCTCTAACAGTCGACGTAACTGCTTTATTAGTTCTTCTCTGGACTTTCCAGATCTATCTTGTAATTCCTGAATAGAGAGCGATAAATTGGGTTCAAAAAAGTCAAGAATAGAAGTGGTGGCACAATTCTCCAGCTGGGATTTGAGACAATTGCTGCAGCGCCCGCAACGACCCATGGGTTTCTCATCAAAATACTCTAGCAAAAAATTATTGAGACACTTCTCATCTTCCTGCACAAAATCAATCATGCGCTGCAGTTTACTTTTCTTTAAATTTAGCTGTTGTTCAATCTCATTTTTAAAGCAATTGATCGTGCGATCGTCTTCTCTAGGCACGAGAAAAGTCACCAGCAGGTCTGTATGATTCAACTCAACATCTGCCAGCTCATAAGCACTCAACTGTTTTAGGGTCTGGTTTACCGCATGGGTAGATGTATTACTGCGCAACGCGATTAGTTCTGTATTTATTTCTATGGTCTGGAACTTACTGCTGCCGTAACTTCTTAAGATGGATTGAATGATGGCGTGTTCTTTAGGCCTTTTTATAGTGAATTGGTTGATTTTTGTTCCGCTTTCGCGAAAGCGTACTCTCGTCCTCCCAGAACTTTTATGCTGTAGTTCTATGATACCGTATCGTTCTAGAGCCTGCAATCCGGCAAACGTGGTCATGCCATCCAGTTGCTGTCGATTGCAAAACTCTGGGAAATTCAAATTGTGTGTGGTTGATTGACCCTCGCCCAAAGCAATCCTCAGATAGTTATTTAGACCTTTATAGATTTTTTTAAGGCCGCTTACTGTAGGTTGGGATCTCAAGAACTGGTTAGTGGCGTGCTCGATATCGTTGGGATTGTACAGAAATAGTGCAAGACTGTCTGCTCCATCACGACCAGCCCTACCCGTTTCTTGATAGTAGCTCTCGATGCTATCGGGTAGCTGCAGGTGAACGATATTCCTGACATCTGGTTTATCGATACCCATACCAAATGCATTTGTCGCTACCATTACCTGTACTGAGTTTGTTTTCCATTCCAGGGCATTCCTATCTCTTGACTTTTGATCCAGCCCGCCATGATAAAATTTACTAGCAATACCATGGTGATTAAGTAGTTGTGAAAACTCTGCAGTATTTTTTCTACTGCGCACGTAGGTTATGGAACTAAAATTATTCTGTTTAAAAAAGTTAACCAGTTCAGATCGCTTATCGGTTGTTTTTACAATTTTATAAGCAATGTTTTTACGCTCAAAACTGTGTCGGTAAGTGATTGACTGTTCTAGTTCTAAATGCGTTGTGATATCTTCTAGAACTCTAGAGGTTGCCGTTGCCGTGACCGCTATCAATGGTACTGCGGGTAGTAATTCCTTGATTTTTTTTATTTGTAGGTATGCAGGTCTGAAATCATGCCCCCACTCACTTATACAGTGTGCTTCATCTATTGCAATAAGGTTGACATTCATTTTTGCAATACGTACCTGTACCAGTTCCTGTTGTAGTCGTTCAGGACTGAGGTATAGAAACTGGTAATTACCGTATATGCAATTGTCTAGTATAGAGTCCAGATCGCTATAAGATATTCCAGAAGTAATTCCTACTGCCTTAATATTCCTTTGTTTTAATTGATTGACTTGATCTTTAATTAGGGCAATAAGCGGCGACACTACAATGGCAAGTCCGGGTTTGCAAAGTGCCGGGATCTGGTAACACAACGATTTGCCCCCACCGGTGGGCATTAAAGCTATCGTGTCCACACCTGAGAGTAGGTTGTTGATTACTTCTTCCTGACCATCACGGAAATGTGAGTACCCGTAAATTTTATTTAATACCTGTAATGGATCTTTAATCAAGTGCTTCTATAGTTTTAAGTACAAAAGATAATCGTTCTTCCACGGTTCCTGTGGGAACTTGTATAATCCTGTAATCTAGCTCTTGATAGTAATCATATAATACTTTTCCCAGTTCCTGAGCTTGCTCCCAGCTTTCATAGCGTTCACTATCCTGAATATAGATTTCCTCCCAGGGTGGTAGGTAGAGGACTATGTCATATCTGAGCTCAACGGCTTGCTGGCGATAATTCCCGGGAATGGGGTCACCGCTGTAAATGTGGTAGGCGGGTACATCTGGAATTCCACGGTCATAGATATTAATGCCGGATCTGGCGCCGTGATATTGCCTTACTCTCCCAGAGAGTAACTCATTACTGAATGCAAATGGGTCTTCTAGGAAAAGTTGTTGAATACCTTGCTCTTGCGCACGGGCGGTTACGGTTCGTGAAATCTCTTCGTGGATCGTAAATCCCTGATCGATTAGTGCGTTTATAAGGCTCGTTTTGCCACTTGCCGGTCCACCTATCAGGACTACTCGGGTAATTTTTTTAGGCTGGTTATACACGGGATAAGTTTAGTTTGACTTGCATCCTATATTTGCCGCAACAATAAGATATGAATAAGCAAGATTCAGATGCATTTTATGCAAAGCTAAAGGTTCAATTAGCAGATACGAGTATCTGGCCTTCAAAATACCTATATAAGTTTATCGTACCTACGGGAACCGGAAAGGTAGAACAGATTGAAAAATCTTTTGATAATCAAGGAGCGGTAATCACTACCAAAGAGTCCAGTAAAGGAAAATACACCAGCGTATCCATAAGAGTCACCATGAAAAATCCAGATGCGGTCATAGCTAGATATAAGGAAGTTGGAAAGATAGATGGGGTGATCTCCTTATAATAATAATTAAGTAGCCAGTAGCAGCAGTATAGAGTTGATTAATTAAATTTTATACTAAAATTGTCATTTACGATTAAAGAATTTGCCTTCAATCGACACCGTAATCTGTAGATGAGTAAGGATGTTAATTTAAAGAGCGTCTTAAGTTTTATGTCCTACATTTTGTTTAATTTGCCATTCTTCACAATTAAGTTATTTCATTGATTTCATCATTAGAGTACAATACAGAGCGCAACCAGCTTGTCATTCCTGAATACGGCAGGCATATCCAGAAGCTAGTGGAACATTGCCGCAAATTAGAAACTAAGGAGGAGCGCAACCGCATGGCTACGGCCATAGTGGGTGTGATGGGAAACTTAAATCCGCATTTACGGGATATAGAGGATTTCCAGCATAAATTATGGGATCAATTATTTGTGATTGCAGAGTTTGATCTGGATGTCGATTCTCCCTATCCCATTCCCAGCGAGGAAGAGCTCTCGGCGCGTCCAGAACGTATGAGTTACCCCCAGAAGAAGCCCAAATACCGCTTTTATGGTAACAACATCCAGAGCATGATTGATGTGGCATTGAGCTGGGAGAAAGGGGAAAAGCGTGAAGCGCTTACCTTTATTATCGCAAATCACATGAAAAAATCCTTTCTAAACTGGAATAAGGATAGTGTGGACGATGCAGTAATTTTCAAACATCTTTTTGACATGAGCAACGGTCAGATCAACCTAGCCGTAAAAGATGAGGATTTGCTGGAGTCTAAATCATTGATCTACAGGAATACTAATACTAATCGCAGCACTAGTAATAACAAACGTTATGGGGGTAGCCGCAACCATAAACACAGAAACAACAATAATAACAACCGCCGCAGGAGAAACTAGTAGTTGACTCCTTGCAAAAGCAAATGGGTCAAGACTCAATCAAGTCTTTGCTCGCCGTTGCTATAAGTCTTACCCAAGGAAAACTTGAGACCCACATTAAAGGTGAGGTTTGCAAAATTAACGGTGGATAGGTCGTTATTGATACCAGTATTGTAGGTAATTGAATCACCTAGCGTCGTTGTGACTTGTGGGGAAAAGAACAATTGCACATTCCTTCTAAAATAGTAGTTCAATCTCAAACCACTTTCTATAACAGCAGCGGTGGATAGGCTCTCGTTTGCGTTATAATCAAATACATTGACGATAATATCGCCTGCACCGGTAGCGCTTGCGGTATTGTTTATCTCATTCAAAAAAGCAACACCGCCCCTGGCAAATAAATCTAGTTGAAACCGTCGCGAGGTATAAGAATACTGCGCGCCCATGGTAATACTGGTGGCTGTAAAGTTGTCATCACCCTGTATTGTAAGATCGGTAAAATTAGCTCTTGCAATGCCATATTCATTGTAGCTGTGGCTTAGTTGGCTAGAAAGGCCAAAGCTTTTATTAAAATAATAGTCGTAACCTACACCTAGATTCAAACCAGCATTTGCTGCAAACTTATAATCTCCCAGCGGTTGGGCAATACCGGCGGTAACGACGATATTATGCCGTGGTATCTCTCGCAGGTGTACGGGGATTTGTGCCGAGTCGACACCTTTGGTAATCTCGTCTATTTGCGCGTTTGCGCCTATTGCAAGTAGGATAAAGAATAAAGTCAGGTATTTCATAGATCAAAAATAGCGGTACTAGTTTTAAAATTTGTTAAGTAGAAGATTAGGATTTTGTTATATCCGCTTTCGCGAAAGCGGAATTACCTTTATATCTCACATAAAAACTTACAAAGATGAGCGATAAAGAGCTAGAAGGAAAAATGGATCAAGCCAAGGGAAAGGTAAAGGAAAGCGTGGGAGACGCGACCAACAATGAATCTCTAGAAAATGAGGGAAAGGCTGATCAAACGGAAGGAAAGATCAAAGAGGGCTATGGCGAGGCAAAACGCAAAATTAAAAACACTTTTTCATAATGCAGAAACTTACTGAAGAACAGATTGACAAGCATCTAGAACAGATACCTGGCTGGGATCATTATGATGATGCCATCCATACGACGTTTGAATTTGACAATTTTATGGATTGCTTTTCTGTGATGACGCGAGTTGCGATGGAGGCAGAAAAAATGGAACACCACCCAGACTGGCACAATACGTACGCTACACTAGAAATTTCTTTAAGCACGCACGATGCCGGTGGACTTACTGAGAAGGACTTTAAACTAGCAGCTGCCATCGAGCACATCGTAGGTGACGAGTAGCACAGACTTAACAAGATAATGAAGCCATTTTAATCTAGGTTCAAATGGCTTTTTTTATCCTCCTACACGTTTGACCTTAAATCCCTTTTGCTTTAAAATCTCCATGATTTGTTTCCTGTAGTCTCCCTGAATGATGATCTGTTCGTTTTTAAAACTTCCACCTACTCCTAGGGTCGTTTTGAGTTCTTTGGCAAGTAATTTAAAATCATCATCTGCGCCGGTATAACCATCTATAATGGTGTTCACCTTTCCCTTGCGTTTTTCAAATTTGCACAACAACGGATCGTCCTGTACCCATAATTTTTTACTGTTATCCTCAATTTGCGGCTCTTCTACGGGTTGATGGTCTGGAAACAGATTTTTTAACTGATCACTTAAATCCATGGGATGCGTCTGTGGGGGTTTGAGTACTTTGGGCTGGTAGAATATCAAAAATAGAACCCTTGTTAGGAGATAATATCGACACTCCTTTTTGCAACAATAAATTGTTGGGATAGGTTATACGCTCTCCCTCATCTGTAGTTAATAAGGTGTAGAAGCCCTTAATATCGTTAATAACTGCTGTTACTGGTAGGTCTTTATCGTGAACTCTTATGCGATCACCTATTTTAAACGGGAATGTAAAGTAAAGAATAAAGCTTGCCGTGATGTTGCTCAATATGCTCCAGGTGGCAAATAAAGCAACTCCTATTACTGCAAAGGTAGAGCCCAAGGCAACCCAAAACTGCGTGTTAGAAGTTCCCCAGACCAGTATGATCGCAATCGTCATAACAGAGTACAGCACATAACCTACATAGCGATTTAAATATTGCCTGCGCAGCTCAGATCTGTAAAGCTTGTCTGATATTTTTGAGGCACTCCAGATAATGAGCCTGTGGGATACAAAGGCAACCACTATCAGAACTACCGAAATAATAGTACTGGATTGAATTAGAAATTCTTTCATAGCTGCAGGGTATCTCGCAGGGCTTCATGAACCGTTTTATTCTGATTCCAGTATGCGGTTTTGATGCTTTGTTTAAGCTGGGCAGTACTTACCATAGGAGTGCCGCCGTCATTGTAGCGATCCATCCAGCTCAAAATCTTATAGGGAAACTGTTTTTCAACCTTATAGGCTATCGTCCTTCCCAACTCAGGAAACTTAACTGAATAGAGTAAACCGTCGGGGATTTCATTAAGTTTTGCAAATGCTTTATACGATCTCGTTTCCTTGTGTTTAAGTCTTAGGTATTCCATAGATGGAATAATGTTGATACTGTCTAGAGGCATCTTACGTGGATCAATTCTTAATTGTATCGCAAGTTGGTTTTCTGTCATGACGTTATGGACCTGGAAATCGACGTTTCCTTCAGACTGGAAATATGATCTTAACTGTACGTCATAGTTCTTACCATTAGAATTCATCTGCATATAGGATTGTCCACACCATTCCTGAATTGAGGAAGCGATTTTTATGGCATTGCTTTTAGTGTCTAGGGGTAGGTACGTGCTACTCATGATATGATATGGGTAGATTCCAGTAATAAAATCCTTAGTTGCATTTAATTTTAGCACCGGTATTTGATCCTCGCCAGGCTGGTCTGCTTTAATCTGGTCTTGAGCATCAAACGGTTCAGTTACAAAGACCAGTACCGCATTGCCTTCTCGCAGCTCGCCGTAGCGTGATTGACTTAGGGTATAGCTATTTATTTCTGCCGTGGCCTCGTACCAGTAGTCCTTAAATTCTTGAGAGAGGTTACGCCTTTCAGGCTCAACCATTACTTGACTAGTTGCTGACTTACTGTTGCTATTGCTTTCTTTACAAGCTGTCAACAATGCAATTGCACAAAGTACTATAGGGTACCACTTCATAAACCTGAGGTTTAAGTTCAAAATTACTGATTAAAAATAAGCTTATTAGACCTCGCCAAACCTAAGTAATAGTACACCGTTCAAACGCTAGAATTTATAAATAGAATACTGCTAGACTTCTTGAACTTTTTTTTGCAACATTTTTATTTGATCACGTAGTCTAGCTGCCTCCATGAAGTCCAGTTCCTTGGCGGCTTTTTCCATAGCCTTACGCGTATCTCTTACTTTTTGTTCCAGTTGTTCTTTGGTCAAAAATTCGGCTTGCTCTTCTGCTGCTTGTAAATCAAGAACTTCTTCTATGGCATAAGAAGCGCTGTTCTTTTTATACAACGCATTATCCAGCGATTTTTTGATAGCTGTAGGAACCATATTATGATCCGTATTGTACTCGATCTGTTTATTTCTGCGGTAATCAGTTTGATCGATGGTAACCTGCATACTCTCAGTCACTCTATCAGCGTACAGTATCGCTAGACCATTTACATTACGTGCGGCCCGGCCTATGGTCTGGGTAAGGGAACGGTTGTTCCTCAAGAACCCTTCCTTGTCGGCATCTAGTATCGCCACTAGGGAAACCTCTGGCAAGTCAAGACCTTCTCTCAACAAGTTGACCCCTATTAGCACATCAAAAATCCCACGCCTTAAGTCAGACATGATCTCAACTCGTTCCAGGGTATCCACGTCACTATGTATGTAGCGGCACCTAATATTGATCCTGGTCAGATATTTTGTCAATTCTTCCGCCATTCTTTTAGTAAGCGTGGTAACCAGCACGCGTTCATCGCGCTCTTCTCTCAGGCGTATTTCTTCCACCAGGTCGTCTATTTGATTCTGGCTGGGTCTCACTTCAATCACGGGATCAAGAAGCCCGGTAGGTCTTATAATTTGTTCCACTACGATCCCCTCACTTTTCTCTAGTTCATAATCTGCGGGTGTAGCACTCACGTAGAGAACCTGGTTTTGCAAGGCTTCAAATTCCTCAAATTTAAGCGGTCGGTTATCCATCGCTGCCGGTAACCTAAAGCCATAGTCCACTAGATTGACCTTACGTGATCGATCCCCACCATACATGGCGCCTACCTGCGGTACACTTACATGGCTTTCATCAATAATCATGAGATAATCATCTGGAAAATAATCCAGTAAACAGAAGGGTCTTGTACCAGGTAGCCTGCCATCCAGATAGCGACTATAGTTTTCAATACCAGAGCAATATCCCAACTCGCGTATCATTTCTAGGTCAAATTCAGTACGTTCTTCCAGTCGTTTAGCTTCTAGCGGTTTACCTATATCTTTGAAATATTCCACTTGCTTGACAAGATCTGTTTGTATGGCGTGAATGGCATCCTGTAATCTCCCGGGTGAGGTCACAAACATATTTGCGGGATAGATTGTGACGTGGGAATAGTCCTGTATTTTCTTACCGTCAGTAGGGTTGAACTTTTCAATGGCCTCAATCTCATCGCCGAAAAAGTGGATTCTAAATGCGGTATCTGCATAACTGGGAAATACATCGAGTGTATCGCCCTTAATCCTAAAATTACCACGATTGAAATCTGCAGTAGTTCTAGAATAGAGCGATTGAACCAGTTGTTTGAGCAAGTCAGTTCTTGCTATGACCTGATCTCTTTTTAAACGGATTACGTTCTTCTGGAATTCTACTGGGTTACCGATACCGTACAAACAAGATACCGAGGCTACCACAATCACATCCCGCCGTCCAGACAATAGGGACGAGGTGGTGCTCAAACGCATCTTTTCAATATCCTCGTTAATAGAAAGGTCTTTCTCTATATAAGTACTACTAGTAGGAATAAAAGCTTCTGGTTGGTAGTAATCGTAGTAACTCACAAAGTACTCAACGGCATTATCGGGGAAGAATGCCTTAAATTCAGAATACAGTTGAGCGGCAAGTGTTTTATTATGACACAGAACCAGCGTGGGTTTCTGGGTGCGTTCAATCACATTTGCCGCGGTAAATGTTTTTCCACTTCCCGTGACCCCCAGTAGGGTCTGGTAGCGCTCGTTGTTATTGATTCCCTCGACCAGCGCTTTTATAGCTTCTGGTTGATCGCCCGTAGGTTTAAATTCTGATTCAATCCTAAATTTCATGCAATGTAAAAATAACCTGTAGTTGTAGTCTTGGTCGCTATTTTAGGATAGTTTCAACGTAAAAGCTGATAATTATTGGGTCTTGGAAAACCGTGGAAACTGTAGCGTATAAATTCTATAAACTGATAAATAATAGCTGATATTATTAAGAAGTACGCTTTCGCGAAAGCGTAATACCTACTACCTCTTCAAAGAAAAATGACCTCTAAAGTTCACGCCGTCAATTAGCTCGACTAGATACCAATAGTCCGTACTGGGAAGCGGATTGCCTAGATAAGTTCCATCCCATCCAGCACTCAATGGGTCTAGCTGTTTAAGTAGCTTACCATAGCGATCAAAGATAAAAATTTTGGCATCTGGCTCGTTCTCAATGGCGATAACTTGCCAGCGGTCATTGAACCCATCGTCGTTGGGAGTGAAAAATTGCGGGCCGTAAATTATCGCAGCTTCTCTTGAAACTAGGTCGCAACCGTTCAAATCACGGACAAAAACCTCGTAATTGCCAGGTCTCAATCCCGTAAATGTAGGGCTGGTCTGATAAATAAAATTGTCTAGGCTGTATTCAAAAGGTCCACTACCAGTTACCTCTACAGTAATACAATTGTTTCTTATGGTGAACTGTTCAATTTGTAATGCAACTATTGTAGTAGAGGCATAATTGTTTAATTCAAATGAGGTGGTATCAGTACATCCCTGCGTGTCAGTAACGGTGACTTCATAAGTACCTTCTTGCATTGTTTCTATAGTACTAGTGGTAGCACCGGTATTCCATAGATAGGCTTCAAATCCAGCGGTTGCCACTAGGGTAACCGTGTCATCAATGCACTTGAAGGCTGGTCCATCTATCTGTACGGTAGGACGTTCCAACACTTCCAGCTCTATGGGTGCAACATCTACACAGCTAGGATTATCTGCATTTTCCAGTCTTACATAGACAATTTGAATCATGCTCTCATTGTCTATGCTAGTGGGTAAAGGGTCATTGTCCAGTAGAGCATCTTCTTCAGTACCGTAAAACCTAATGTTAAATGAGCCCGTTTGCATTCCCAGAATCTGATTTTCCAGAGATAGTAGATCAAATTGTTCTGTGTTGTCGCGATTCTCATCATCACAGGTCATGATACCCAAAGACGCTGTAATCTCAGGTTGCGTATCTACACCCACAATGACCTGAGCAATAGAGAAGCAGCTGGCATTTCCCAGCACTTGTATTCTTATAAAAATGTTGTCACGTGTTGAGACGTTTCCATAAATGGGATTTATATCATTGTCTAGATCGAGTGCATCATTACGGTTGGTGTAATAGGTAATCTCAAATGCTGCGGGATCCAGTAAGCCCAAAGCTTCATTTCCCGCGCTGGTCAAATCAAAAACTTCAACTCCATCATTGTTGATGTCGCATTGAATAATATCGGCTACGGTTTCCAGGTCGGGTTCATCGTTCACAAATACGTCAAAAGCCGCGGTCACCTTGCAACCTAGTGACTGCACCGCACTTATGGTTACAAAAAATTCGCCCCCGCCGGTATCGATCTGATTGGGTAGTGGGTTATTTAAATTCTCGGCATCAAGAGCGTTATCAAAGACTTGTATATTATAGGTAGACAAGCTCTGGGCCCCCAGCGCGCTGGTTAGAGTTGAGGTAAAGTCAATGGATTCCACACCATTGCCATCGCTATCACAAGCAAATAAATCAGACAGGTTCTGAATACTGGGTTGGGCGACAATTCTTATGTTTTCAGTAGAAAGGTAGGTATCCAGCGGGGTGGTTATGGCGGCGGTGACCGTATATAGACCAGGTGTATCGTAATTATGTTCAGGATCGGGTAGGGTAGAGGTGTTGTTTGAACCACTAGCAGGATCCCCAAAATCCCAAACCACGCTTGAGTCGGGGCAAAATCCTATGGGATCAATGATAAAAAGACTGGGATTCATGGCACAACCCTCTACAAAATTAAAGGCTGGATTAAAAAATGCATTAAAAAAAGGCGGTAGCCCCTCCTGGACCAGCGTGCCCGGCGCCACCTCTACACCATCATAAATAAAATTTGCGGCAGCTCCTACACCATCAGGATTATCGATAACGCTCAACCACCTGGTTTCATCTCGCGTGTAATAAATTTTGTTGTTAGAAGCCAGTTGTAACGCCCCACGATAGGTATCGTCGCTGGGATCTGAAAAATCGCCTTCAAAAATAGTTACGGGATTATTCTGAAAATCTGAGTTGCGTAGATCGTATTGCACTAGTAAACGCTCTGCTGGAGAGGTGCCATTAGGTACTTCATTCAAATCAACATAGAGCAGGTTTGAGTCTATCGAGAATTCCGTACCATAGGCGTGGTACAAATCTCTATAAGTAAGTCGTATGGGGTTAGTCACAGCACCGGTAGCATTATTGAAATCAAACACAAAAGCCCCTCTTCCTACTTCTAGGGGATTGTTGAGCGTATTGATTCCCTGAGTCATCATCGCTAGTTTAGTACCGTCTGGTGAAACTTTCATATAACCCCTTCCATCCCGTTCTATACGGGTTGACGGTGATAATGAGGTAACCGTTTGGGAAAGATCCAGTCCGGTAGAGGTGAGCTTAAACGCATAGAATTGATCAAAAATTCTACTTCCCAGATTGCTTTCTCCATAAACAATGATCCATATGTCACGATTATTATCTGCCACGGCGACCGAGAGTTTTTCTGCCGCATTTCCTAGAATATTTACATTCTTGTTAGTAGCCACAACATCACCCAGCCCACCATCCATCGTTATGTCTATAATGGAATAATTCACGCCACGATCGTTTATGGGAAACGCTACGGGAGCGGTGAACAGGTAATACAAGGTTGAACTATCAGGTAAGGGAACGATTATACTGGATTGTGTACTACTGGGATCACCTAATAATCCCGCACCGTTTGGCATTACTTGATGATTCCTATTCCACACCTGGCTACCATCTGAATAGAAGAGTAGTTGCCCACAGGCATCAGAAATAGAAGAACAACCCTCAATGGTACTCAATGCACCTACATCAGTAGGTACCGCGATTCCAGCGTCAAAATTAATTCCCGCATTCTCGCCAAAAAACCACCAGTTTGCCTGATTCTGACCTACAGTAACCGTTGAAAAGAATATAAAAATGATCACAAATCTATTCACCGCATAAATATAGGGGTTTGAATCGTGTGATTGTGGATTGGAACGCTTTCGCGAAAGCGTAAAAAAAGAAAGTCCCAGTACAAATCTGGGACTTTCCACTAACCAACCAAAAAACTTTATGAAAATTATCTCTAACCTTCATATTTGTATATACAACTGTTGTGCCAAAAAGCAAATAAAGGATATTAATTTGAAAGGTTGTCCTTACAATTATATAGACTAGTTACAAACCTAGAACATAAGTTCTATAGCCACTTTTTCCATTTGAAAAAACTAAGGAGCGATATAAAAATAACCGCATTGATCACCCAGAAGTAAGCATAACCGTGTTCCCAAGTCAACTCAGGAATGTGGGTGAAATTCATGCCGTAAATCCCCGCAACAAAAGTCATGGGTATGAAAAGTGAAGAGATGACCGTTAATACTTGCATGATCTGGTTCATCTTCAAGCTCACGCTGGACATATACATATCTTTAAGGCCTGCATTGATCTCCCTGAATGATTCCACGGTTTCAATGATTTGTATGCAGTGATCATAAGCATCCTGTAAATAGGCATTAGTCCCGTCATCGATTAAGGTGCTGTTTTCCTTGAGCAACCTGCTTACTGACTCTCTAAGTGGGTAGACCGCGCGGCGCAATTCTAATAGGATTCGCTTGTTTTTCTGTGCTTTGATCAACGAGTCCTTATCTGGGTCCTCAAAGACTTCATCTTCCAGCTCGTCAAGGTAATCACCTATTTGTTCTACAACGACAAAGTAATGATCGATAATGCTATCCAGTAATGCATAGAAAAGGTAATCAGTACCTGAGCGTCGTACGCGACCGCGATCATTCTCAATACGCTTGCGCACACTTTCAAAAACGTCGCCTGTTTTTTCTTGAAAGGTGATGACCGCATCTTCAGTCAACAAAATACTTACTTGTTCAACCCGCAACTCATTGACATCAGTATCATAGGAAATCATTTTGATACACTGATAGATGTAATCGGGATAGAATTCGGTTTTAGGTCGCTGGGTAGTGTTTGCAATGTCTTCCAGTAATAGGTAGTTAATGTTGAATCGGTGGCCTACCTTCTCAAGAAGCTTTACATCATGAATTCCATCAATATTGAACCAGTTGACGGTATCCTCTTTTAAATCGTCCAGAAATATACCGCTGCGCTTGGTATAGCTTATGGCGTCATAGAGTATAGTCTCAGTTACTACATCATCAGTTCTTTCCTCACCCACATAGGTGATCGTACCTGGAGGCAAAAAAGCATTAGTCGATGGTTGGGGCGGTTTACTGCGTCTCAGGCTGAATTTTGGAATCTTACCTAGTCTCATTTGGCTAAGATAACTTTTCTGAAATGTATGGCGCGGTATAGCTACCCGCTACCCTCGAGACTTCATCTGGTGTGCCAAATGCCATGAGATTACCTCCATTCTTACCCCCATCGGGTCCCAGATCTATCACGTAATCTGCGCATTTTACCATGTCCATATTGTGTTCAATCACCACTACGGAATGACCTTTTTCTATCAAAGCATTGAGGCTGTCCAGCAGTTTGTTGATATCATGAAAATGCAATCCGGTGGTAGGTTCATCAAATATGAATAATGTCTTGTCGCTGGTTGTGCCCTTGACTAGAAAACTTGCCAGTTTAATACGTTGCGCCTCCCCACCGGACAGGGTTGAGGAACTTTGACCCAGTGTGACATAGCCCAGCCCGACATCTTGTAGCGGCTTTAATTTTTTGATCAGGCGTTTTTCACCATGCACTTCAAAAAACTTTATCGCATCATCGATAGTCAGGTTCAAGATATCATCAATATTGTGGTCCTGAAATGTGACCTCAAGGACATCTTTTTTAAATCGCTTACCGTTGCAAGTCTCGCACAGCAGGGTGACATCTGCCATGAACTGCATTTCTATAACTACCTCACCATCTCCCTTACAAGTTTCACAGCGACCGCCCTCCACATTGAATGAAAAGTGCTTTGGTTTGTAGTTTCTGATTTTGGCTAGTTTTTGACTGGATAGTAGATTTCTAATATCATCGTAGGCTTTTACATAGGTAACGGGGTTAGATCTTGAACTGCGACCTATGGGATTTTGATCTACAAATTCTATACTCTTTACGTTTTCAAATTTGCCGTTAATCTCGCTTAATTGACCTGTTTTTTTTCCATATCCACCGGTCTTTTTAAGCATAGCTGGATATAGCAGTTCCTTGACTAGCGTTGATTTACCGCTGCCAGAAACGCCGGTTACAATTGTAAGGACACCCAGTGGGAAGGTCACATCAATGTTTTTCAAGTTATTCTCACGGGCGCCTTTAATTTCCACGTAGTATTTGTAGGGTCTTCGCTTTCGCGGAAGCGGAATTTCTCTAGTACCATTTAAGTATTGTGCAGTTAGACTGCTAGACTTCAAAATATCGTTTAATTTTCCTGCGGCTACCACCTCACCGCCTTGCGTTCCAGCTTCTGGACCTATATCGATTATAAAGTCTGCGGCCTGCATAATTTCTTCATCGTGTTCAACGACGATTACGGTATTTCCCAGATCGCGCAAATTCTTGAGTACGCCTATCAGTCTTTTAGTATCTCGTGGATGCAAGCCTATGCTGGGCTCATCGAGAATATACATACTGCCTACTAGGCTGCTGCCCAGCGAGGTAGCTAGGTTAATTCTTTGTGATTCACCGCCGGATAGTGTATTCGATTTACGGTTGAGGGTGAGATAATCAAGCCCCACATTACTTAAAAATCTGAGGCGACTATTGATCTCAATCAAGAGACGTTTTGCAATATCTGCATCATTTTCATTGAGTTCGAGATCTTCAAAAAAGCTGATGAGTTCACTTATGGGCATCATTACAAGATCTGTGATCGTTGTGCTGGCGATTTTAACGTAATCTGCCTCTTTTCTTAACCTACCGCCATGACAGTTGTAACATTTTGTTTTCCCCCTAAAACGCGATAGCATGACCCTGTTTTGTATTTTGTAGGCTTTGGCTTCCAGTTCTGCAAAAAAGTCATTGATTCCCTGAAAGTGGCGATTACCAGTCCATACTAGATCTTGTTGTTTTTCAGTAAGTTCAAACCAAGGTCTATGGATGGGAAAATCAAATTTACCCGCCACCTTAATCAACTGGTCCTTATACCTGGATTTACTCTCACCACGCCATGGGAACACGGCGCCCTCATATATAGACAATGCCGTATTAGGAATTACAAGAGCCTCATCGATCCCCATAACGTCGCCATATCCCTCGCATTTGGGACAGGCGCCGTAGGGATTATTAAAACTAAAAAGGTGTGGATTAGGTTCTAGAAACTCCATACCATCCAGTTCAAATTTATTACTGAACGTTCTAGAATGACTGCCATCCATATGCTCTACGCTAGTTGTTCCCTTACCTTCAAAAAATGCGGCATCAATAGAATCTGCAAGCCTATTGTAAAAATCTTCATCGTCTCTTTTAATGATGCGATCTACTACTAGCTTAATGGCATCTTTTTCAGAAAGCACAACCTGGTCATCATCTATTCTAGTGACTTTACCATTATGCAAAATTCTTGTAAACCCCTGTTGCATCAATACATTTAACGTTTCTCTCGTACTACGATTGCCTTTATTGATGATATCAGTAGTAAGAAGTAATTTAGTTCCTTCTGGCTGGGATTTTATGTAATTCACCACATCGGTAACTGTATCCTTTTTGACCTCATGTCCAGAAATAGGGGAGTAGGTGCGTCCTATTCTTGCAAACAATAATTTAAGATAATCATATATTTCAGTAGTGGTTCCTACAGTAGAGCGTGGATTAGTGGAATTGACCTTTTGTTCAATGGCTATGGCTGGGGCAATTCCCTTTATATAATCAACTTTGGGCTTATTGAGTCTTCCCAGAAATTGTCTGGCATAAGATGAAAGGCTCTCTACGTACCGGCGTTGACCCTCAGCATATAATGTGTCAAAGGCAAGACTGGATTTTCCACTACCGGAAAGTCCAGTAATAACGACTAGTTGGTTACGGGGTATGGCTACATTGATATCCTTAAGGTTGTGCAGACCTGCACCCTTAATTAGAATATTGCTTTTAGGGCTTAAGGAATCTATATCATCAAAAAAAGTGGGAACATTCATATAACAAAGGTACTTCCAGCGATACGGCATACTCAATGAGCGCAAAATATATGTTTGTTAAAATTGGCTTGAGCCTGAAGCCATTCATCTGAACTATCCTCAAATAATTCAGCAATTTTTTTGAATTACTTGAGAGCGGGCAGCCTCATTTAAAATTTTGTTTGTTACACAAGTAAGTGCAGTAATTTTTACGCATTAGTAAAGAAAAAAGTGTTCAAAGTACTCACCATAAATTTTTGGTTAAAATTTTACCTTAGTGATTTTTAATACAATTTGATAGTTTGGAATAAATGTTGTTATCTTTAGCCCGTTAATCATTTCATAAAAATCTGCGTATTGCTATAACTCTACTTTAAACAGATCAGACTTTCCTGGTTCATTCAATTTGTAGTAGTTATGAAATCTATTCAGAAGAAAGACGCTTTACTAGTCAGCGAGTACATAGCTGGGAACGAGGGAGCTCTAGAGCTTTTAGTTCAACGTCACAAACAGCGGATCTTCAATTTTATTTATTCCAAAGTACAAGATAGAGACCTGTCAGAAGATATCTTCCAGGACACTTTTATCAAAGTCATACGCACCGTTAAGCGAGGTAAGTACAATGAAGAAGGTAAATTCTTGCCATGGGTCATGAGAATTGCTCATAATCTAGTAATCGATCATTTTAGACGTAATAAGCGAATGCCTAAGTTTCATGCCCGTAACAACTTTGACATATTTGATGTGATAAGTGACGGCGCGCAATCAACTGAATCTGACATGATCATGACGCAAGTTTATTCAGATCTAACTAAATTGATTGAGGAGCTGCCTGAAGACCAGCGTGAGGTTTTAAGTATGCGTATCTACAAAGACATGTCTTTTAAAGAGATTGCAGAAGATACTGGCGTAAGTATCAATACAGCCCTAGGGAGGATGCGTTATGCACTTATTAACATGAGAAAAATTGTTAAGAAGCACAATATTGTTTTAACTAATTGACCCACACAATATTGTAAGAATGGCGTCGTTAATATTCATATAAACACTAATAATTATGGATAAAATTTACGATTCAACCTCTTCATCAAAAAACTTGAAGCAGCGCACCCCGCGGGAGGAGACGATACAAACCATTTTGAGTTTCTCTAAATCACTTGAGATAGTGAATTGTAGGAACATGCAGTTTGAGAGTAACAAGAATTAGCCCAACCGTTAAACCCGACTATAAGTCGGGTTTAATAATATTTACAACTTTCAGATTACTTTAAAGTCAGTAATGGTAGGAAGAATACATACACATTATTGGGACTTACGTCTTTTCAATAATGTCGGGTTCTTCTTTTGTTCGTTCTTAAAATACTGATTCAATACTGTTTGACGACCTATTTTACTCGTGATAGGATCCTTTTCTAATCGCCAGCCCCTAGCCGGAGAATATTCCCTTCCATACCAAATGATTTGCAGATGTAGATCGTTCCATTTTTCCTTTGGGAATAGACGTTTAGCATCTCTTTCTGTTTGAATGACATTCTTGCCGGTCGATAGATTCCAGCGGTACATTAATCTGTGAATATGCGTGTCTACTGGAAATGCTGGAATACCGAATGCTTGTGACAATACCACGGCAGCTGTTTTATGACCTACCGCAGGTAAGGCTTCTAGCGATTCATATGTGTCGGGTACTTTTCCACTGTGCTTATCCAGAATGATTTGCGACAAGCCGTGAATTCCTTTGGCTTTCATAGGAGACAATCCTACAGGTTTGATAATTTCTCTTATTTCCTCTACACTCAATTTAATCATGTCGTGAGGGTTATCGGCTCTTTCAAAGAGTAATGGAGTAATCGTATTCACTCTAACATCAGTACTTTGGGCGCTCATGAGTACCGCAATTAATAAGGTATAAGGATCTTTATGGTCTAGCGGTATAGTAATCGTGGGATATAATTCTTCCAGTTTATTTATGATAAACTCAACTTTTTGCGATTTGTTCATGAATACATTTAATGCTGCACAAATTTACTTCTATGACGACATTACAAAAAGGCGATAAAGCTCCCAATTTTTCCGTACCCAATCAGGACGGTAAGACAATTGAACTCAAAGATTTTGCTGGTAAGAAACTAGTACTATTCTTTTATCCTAAAGCAAGCACCCCTGGTTGCACAGCACAGGCATGAAACCTGCGGGACAATACTGACAGGCTTAGTGCACAGGGTTATGAAATCCTGGGCGCAAGTGCAGATAGTCAAAAACGCCAGCTCAGTTTTAAGAACAAACATGAACTTCCCTACGACCTACTGGCTGATGAAGACCACGAGCTATTGAATGCCTATGGCGTATGGGGACCCAAAAAATTTATGGGTAAGGAATATGATGGAATCCATCGTACCACGTTTATTATTAATGAAGAAGGAACCATAGAGGATATTATAAGTAAAGTAAAAACAAAAGATCACTCTAATCAAATCCTCTGAGATTTGATAACATCATTCACGTCTTTTGGGAGTTAAAACGCTTACTTAATTGATTTAAGGTAGTCAGGGTCTAGTTTATTCTTCCTCACTATAAATTGATGGGCTGGAAAGATTGTGGATAAGATCGTTGATCTCAACATGTTTTTCTATAATACCTACCGCAGTAAATTCCTTGATAATTGTGGCTATGGTACTTTGCCATAGTTGATCGTCACTAAACTCTGTGCGCAGCATCCACTCACGTACATCGCCTACCTCAAGATTGTAATGACTTGCAATGGTATGGTCAATACTGGGTATATCTTTAAATTCCATTGAATACCGATTGATGACTTCAATCATACTTCTTAAGCCGGCTTGTTTTTCTGCTATTGCGTCCTGAGTAGCTGCAATTACAAAGCTGGGCCAGGGCGGCGCAATGGTTTCTAGACGTTTAAAAACTCCTTGGTCCACAATGGGTTGGGTCATGTAGCGCTCCCACAAGAAAAGATCTGCCTGGTTAGCTTTGAGAGAATTAATGGCACCTTCTATCGTATTGACAAGGACGTACTCGAGATTATTCATATTCCACCCATACTTTGAAGCAAGTAGATAGCTCATCAAGTGAGAACCGCTCCCGTATCTGCTTATTGCAAAGCGACGCTTTTTGAGATGTTGCGTTTCATTGACTGTATTGTCGCCTTGTGTGTGAACGCCCCACAGCAATGGAGTTGAAACGTAAACCTGTAATATTCTTGACTGGTTGCCGGCGATAATATCCTTGACTATACCATCAGTTAAAATGCAAGCGACATCTAGATCTCCCTTGCGCAATAATTTTGACATTCTACCCGTACCTTCAGGGATGTCTTGCCAGCGCAGGTCTACGCCAGCTTTTTCAAATGCACGATCTTCAATAGCCAGTTGCCAGGGTAGGTTGAAATGCTCGGGAACACCGCCTATATGTATTACGGGTAATTGCGCCATGTTTAAATGGATACTGGGTTAAAGGAGAATTCCGCTTTCGCGAAAGCGGAATTATTAAAATATAATAGGGTAATT